>NZ_JBNZGA010000003.1:225654-378318 GCF_050573415.1 Paenarthrobacter sp. NEAU-H11
CCGGCTTCCCCCCCCCGACGCGCCCGGCCCCCCCGGGGACCCGGGGGGGGCCCGTCCGTTTCGGGCGCGAAAGTCCGAAAGGTTAGCGGCTGCGGCGTTCGTTGGACGCCGGAGCCGACGCGCGGCGGGGACCGCTGCGGGCGGGACGGCCGGAGCCGCCGCCGTTGCTTGAGCCGTAGGACCCGCCGGAGGTGCCGCCGGTGTTGGAGGACCAGACGGCTTTGTTGCCGCCGGTGGCCGCACCTGCACCAGCGGAGCGTGAACCGCCACCGCGGGTACCTGCACCGGCACCTGCTGCGGCCCGCTGGCCGGTTGCCGGGCGACCACTGCGCTGGCCACCCGAGGTAGCCGGGCGCCCGGTGCCGCCGCGCGGGGCGTCGCTGCGGGTGACGCGTGATTCTGCACGGCCGTCCGAACCGCGGCCGGCCGATGCACGGCCACCTGCTGCGGGGACGTCGTTGCGGTGCGTGGAAGCGGTGACGCGGCCACGGTTGTTGCGCCGTGCCGCTGCCGCCGCAATGGCGCGGTCCTCGTTCTGCTCAGCCACCCGGTCGAATGCCGCGCGGGCTTCGGTGCGGCCCTCGAAGGCCACGGCCCGGCGCTCGGCGCGGGGAACATCGGTGCGGACGGGCTCGGCCGAAACCTTGCCGCGTCCGCCGCGTCCGCCACGGCCACCCGTGGTGGGTGCGGCCTGCCGGCGGGCGCGCTTGCGCTCGGCGTTGGCACCGGTGGAGGTGCCGCCGCCCTGCTGCGCGGCCTTTTTGGCCAGCAGTGCTGCGCGGGTGCGCGGATCAATCTTGTCGGCCATCTCGCCCACGAGTTCTGCAACCAGCGGTGAGTTGGCGGTGACGCGCTCGAAGTTGACCTCGACGCCGGCGGCCTTCATCAGCTTCTTGACGTCGGACTGCTGCTCCGGCAGGGTCAGCGTGACCACGGTGCCGTCGGAGCCGGCACGGGCGGTGCGGCCGGAACGGTGCAGGTATGCCTTGTGCTCGGTGGGCGGATCAACGTGGATGACCAGTTCGACGTCGTCCACGTGAACACCGCGGGCGGCGACGTCGGTGGCCACCAGGACGCGGACGTCACCGTTGGAGAACTCGGCGAGGTTGCGGTCACGGGCGTTCTGCGACAGGTTGCCGTGCAGGTCGACGGCGGGGATGCCGGCGTCGGTCAAGGTCTTGGCCAGCTTGCGGGCGTGGTGCTTGGTCCGCATGAAGAGGACACGGCGGCCGGCGCCGGAGGCCAGCTCCACGATCAGCTGCTTCTTGACGGTCTGGTCGTTGACCACCAGGACGTGGTGCTCCATGGTGGTGACCGCGGCCTGCGGGTCATCCACGGAATGGGTCAGCGGGTTGGACAGGTAGCGCTGGACGATCTTGTCCACGCCGTTGTCCAGCGTGGCTGAGAACAGCAGGCGCTGGCCCTGGCTGGGGGTCATGTCCATGAGCTTCTTCACCACGGGCAGGAAGCCGAGGTCAGCCATGTGGTCAGCCTCGTCCAGCACGGTGATTTCCACGGCCTCAAGGGTGAGGATGCGCTGGCGGATCAGGTCCTCCAGGCGGCCGGGGCAGGCGATGACAATGTCGACGCCGGCACGCAGGGCCTTTTCCTGCCTGGCCTGGGAGATGCCGCCGTAGATCACGGTGGTGTTCAGGCCGGCGGCCTTGGCCAGCGGCTCGATGGTGGCGTTGATCTGGGTGGCCAGTTCGCGGGTGGGTGCAAGGACCAGGCCCATGGGGCGGCCTGGCTTGCGGAAGTACGGGGCTTCGCGCTCGGCGAGCCGGGCCACCAGCGGAATGGCGAAGGCAATGGTCTTGCCGGAGCCGGTACGGCCGCGGCCCAGGACGTCGCGTCCTGCAAGGGTGTCAGGGAGGGTCTTCACCTGGATGGGGAACGGGGTTTCGATTCCCTGGGCGGTGAGGGTGTCAGCAAGGGCTTTGGGCGTGCCGAGGGCAGCAAATGTAGTCAAAGTCAAAGGTCTTTCAGGCGGTATCCGTACGGATATCGGCCCCCGATGCCGGTTGGCTCAAGGGTTCGCCGAAGAAAATTCAGGTGATCAACCAGCCTGCTGCCGCTTATGCAAAGCGGCGGCCGGGACCAAATGGAACGCGTTCATCGACGCAGGATGTGCCTCTCACATGAAAAAAGCCCAGTCCCTGGATGAAGGAGGACCTTCACACCGGAAAACCTGGGCATCACTGCACATCAAGTTCCACCAGTCTAGCATCCCGGGACCGCTCCCCGTTTCCGCCCCTCCCAACTAGGTAGCGCCAAGTGTCGTTTTGACCCCTGAAAACGACACTTAGCGCTACCTAGTTGGGCGTTGCCTTGGGCCCGGGGCCGGGGCAGGCTTGAGGCATGAGTGAACACGCGCCCCACCGGAATGAAGCGCAGCATCCTGCACCGCAGCAGAAGATGCACGACGCCGGCCCCTCCGGCGGCACGTTCGCCGAGGGCGTGGCAGTACACACCGGAGCCGATGCCGCGGCCATCTGGGACGACCGCTACCGCAGCAAACCCCGGCTGTGGAGCGGCAAGCCCAACCCCCAGCTGGTGCGGGAAGCCGGCGGCCTCCGTCCCGGGAAAGCGCTGGACCTCGGCTGCGGCGAAGGAGCTGATGCCATCTGGCTTGCCCGGCAGGGGTGGACAGTCACCGCCGTCGACGTTTCCGCGGTGGCCCTGGACCGGGCACGTTCCCATGAAAAGGCCGAGCTGGCCCGCGAAAGCGTCCATGCCGCGGAGGGCGCCATCGGAAGCCGGATCACCTGGCAGCAGGCTGACCTTGACCAGTGGGATCCCGGGGACTCCTTCGACCTGGTGACATCGCAGTTCCTGCACTCGCAGGAGCTCACCTGGCAGGGCCCGCTCCGCACCGCCGCGGCGGCAGTCAAGCGCGGCGGCACGCTGCTGGTGGTGGGCCACCACCCGGACAGGCTGCCGCCGTGGGGCGGCGGGCACGACCACAGGGGGATGTTCTACACCGGTGACGAGCTCGTCCGGGAGCTGGGACTGGACAGCCCCGAATGGCAGCTGGAGGTCCAGACCAGCCGGGAGCGGCCGGTAACGGGGCCTGACGGCCAGCACGCAACGATCGCCGACGTCGTCCTGCGGGCCACCCGGTTGCCCTGACCCCGCGCCAGGAATCAGGCCAGCCACAGGAATCAGACCTGCCCGGGAGCTCCGTCGGGCGCTAGGTGCGCGGGCGGCCGGTGACCCGGGGCGCGACGGCGGCCGCGGCTACGGCGAGCACGGCGGCAAGGCCAAAGACCCCGGCGAAGGATTCCGTCGTCGTCGTAAACGCTGCGAAGACGATGCCCGTCGCAGCGAGGGCCAGCGCCCCGCCCAGCGAGTCCGCGATGGACATGGCGGAGCTGTTGAAGCCCTCGTTCTCCTTGCTGGACAGGGCCAGGGTCATGACACTGAGCCGCGGATACAGCAGCCCCATGCCTCCGCCGGCGAAAATCCAGCCGGCAATCGCGACGGCGGCAGGCCAGTGGAGCGCGGTGGTGGCCAGGGCGAGGATCACCGCGCCGAGGACCATCAGCGCGCCGATGACCGCCGCACGGCGATGGGACAGCCTGGTGCCCAGGCGGCCCTGCACTGCCGCCGCTCCTGCCCAGGCCAGCGCCCCGCCGGTAAGCGTAAGGCCGGCGAAGGTGGGCGAAAAGGCGTACTGCTCGATCAGCAGGTACGGCAGGTAAACCTCGGCCCCGAAGAACGCGGCCGAGGCGAGCCCGCGCACCAGGATCACGCTGGGCAAGCCGCGGCGGGCGGTGAGGGTGCCCCGCGGCACCAGCGGGCGGACGGCCAGCAGGGCAATCACGACGGCGGCGGCCGCCAGGAGTGCCGGAGCGGCGGGAACGCCGGGGATCCGGATCTCCCGTGACAGGTTGAGCCCCAGCACGGCGAGCGCCGCCAGGGTTGCCCAGGCCAACCGGCCCAGCGCCCAGGGTGGCGGCGGATGCGGCTCCCCGGCCGGTCCGGGAGGGGGTTCCAGTCCCCGGAGCACAGGCGCGATCATCAGCAGCGCGGGGATGACCAGCCCCACCACGCCCAGGAACACCCAGTGCCAGCTGAAGACCTGCGCAACGATCCCGGCCGCAAAGGGCCCCACCAGGGACGGGACCACCCACGCCGCGGAGAACGCGGCAAAGATCTTGGGGTGCAGGGCGCCGGGATAGATGCGCGCCACCAGCACATACAGCGCCACTGTCAGGGCTCCCCCGCCCAGGCCCTGCACCAGGCGGCCTGCAACCAGCACGGGCATGGACACCGCGGTTCCGGCAATCAGCAGGCCCAGCACAAACAAGGCCGCGGAGGCATAGAGCGGGGCTGTGGGGCCGCGCCGGTCGGACCAGTTTCCGGCGGCAACCATGCCGATCACCCCTGTTGCCAGCGGGCCGGCAAACGCGAGCGCGTAGAGTCCTGCGCCGTCGAGTTCGCGGCTGACCAGGGGCATGATGGTGGTGACGGCCAGGGATTCGAACGCCGCCAGGAACACCAGGGCGCACGTGCCCACGGTCACCCAGAGGTACGGCCCCCGGAGGATGCCCGCGGCGGGACGGGTGGCTGGAACAACGGAATCCTGCACGGCAGCCCGGCCCCTAACTGACGAACCGGTTGCGGCCGGCGCGGTATCCGAAGATCCCCGCCAGCAGGCCCACCACCAGGAACAGGACACCCGCGGCGGTGAAGGACCCTGTGGCCTGATGCAGCTGGCCCACCATCAGCGTGCCGGTGGAGCCCAGCCCGTAGCCCACGCCCTGCATCATTCCGGACAGGTGTGCGGCGGTGTGCCCGTCACGGGTCCGCAGCATGATCATGGTCAGCGCCACGGCGGTCAGGCTCCCCTGGCCCAGCCCCAGCAGGCCCGCCCACACCCAGACCAGGTCCAGGGGGCCGAAGATGCTGAGCGTGAAGCCTGCCCCGGTGATGAGGGCCACGGCGGTGTTGATGGCACGCTGGTCCTTCAACCTGGCGGCAAGTGCGGGCGCGAACAACGAGCCAAGCATCTGCAGCACGATGGACATCGAGACGATCAGCCCCGCCGTTGCCCCGTCCACACCCCGTTCCCGGAGGATCGGCGCCAGCCAGGCGAAGACGCTGAAGGACATCATGGCCTGCAGCACCATAAAGATGGTCACCTGCCAGGCCACCGGGGAGCGCCACACGTTCACGCCGTCCCGGACGGCCTGGTGCCGGATGCGCGGCTGGCGGAGGGCCACCGGGAGGAACAACAGAAGGACGACGGCGGCAGGCACCGCCCATGACCACAGCGCCAGGGTCCAGTCGCCAGTTGCCGTGTAGACCGGGTAGGTGAATCCGGCCCCCAACGCCGCCGAGGCGCAGATGGCCGTGGTGTAGAGCCCGCCCATCAGGCCCAGCCGGTGCGGGAAGTCGCGCTTGACCAGCCCGGGCAGCAGCACGTTGCACAGGGCGATGGCCGCCCCGCAGGCCGCTGTCCCGGCCAGGAGCGCGGGCAGGTGGCCGGCGGCCTGCCCGGTTCCCGGCAGGTCGAGTTCAGCGGGACGCAGCAACAGCCCTGCCGTAAGCACCGCCATGGCGCCGAGGAGCACGCGCTCGGCACCAAACCGCCTGGCCAGTACGGGGGCCAGGGGTGCGAACACGCCCAGCAGCGTGACGGGCACGGTGGTCAGCACCACCACGGCCCAGCCGGGCAGGGCTGCCTGGGCCGTTACCTCGGGGAAGACTGCGGAGAAGCTGGAAAAGACTGTCCGCAGGTTCAGTCCGATCAGGACCAGGCACAGCCCCAGGTATACGAGCTGCCGGCGGCTGCCAACCTGGGTCGGCCCGGGCGCGGGCGTCTCGTCAACCTCTGCGTCCACCAGCGTCCCTGACTGCCCCTTCACCGCAGGGTCAATTGCCCGGCGGTTCCTTGCCTCGGCGTTGGTCGCTTCCCTCATCCGCCCATTCTTGCAGGATGGGTCGGCTGCCTGGTTATCCACATATGGACCGCGGCACCTCCCGGCGGTTCCGCCCCTGCGCCTACGTTGGAACCCGCAGCAGCAGTCCGCGGCAGCCGCAGGTTGCACAGTGATCACGCAAACGACAGGAGAGTGATGGGCATTCAGCCACCGAATGAGCCACGTGGGCACGGGCTGTCGCAGGCTGGGGAAACCCCGGCTGAGAGTAGGGCACCCCAAGTCCACGGCAACGTCCGCAAAGCAAACGCCAGCCTGATATTGGCCGGCCTTGCCCTTGCCAGCATGACGATTACTGCGCCGCTGGCCATGTTTGCCATGCTTGCCACGTATCCGTCCAACGGCCCCTCAGAGACGCCCTGGCTGGTGCCTTTGGTGTTCTTCAGCCTGCCGCTCCTCTTTTCGCTGCCGTCCCTGGCACTGTCCGTCCCCATCGTGTACGGCCAACCGCAGTCATCGCCCGGGCGGCGGCGGGCTGCTGGTGCACTGTGCATCGGCGGCTTAGTGGTTGCCCTGGCCGCGGGGCCTGCGCTGGACCAGTTGGGGAAACTGTGAGCAGCGCATTGGCCGTGCGCCGCTATTCTGGAAGTGATGAGCGAATCCCCAGAAAACCCCCAGCAGCCGCATGTCCCGAGGCCCGTCACGCCGGGGACGCAGGCTTCCTTCGGCACGTACGGCGGCCGGCCGGTCAGCTTCGTCCGCCGCGGCACGCGCCTGCAGGGCCGCCGGCAGGCAGCCTGGGAGGAGCATGCGGAACGGTGGGCAGTGGACGTCCCCCGCCACATTGCAAACACCTCGGTCCACCCCGACTACACCTTCGACGCCGAAGCCGAGTTCGGCCGCAAGGCTCCCCTCATAGTGGAGATCGGCTCGGGCCTGGGCGACGCCGTGTGCCACGCCGCCGAGCAGAACCCGGACACCGACTTCCTGGCAGTCGAGGTCTACACCCCGGGCCTGGCCAACACCATCATCAAGATCAACAGCCGCGGCCTCAGCAATGTCCGGGTGGTGGAGGCCAACGCCCCCGAGGTCCTGGCCACGATGCTCCCGGCGGGCTCCGTCAGCGAACTCTGGGTCTTTTTTCCCGATCCGTGGCACAAGTCCCGGCACCACAAGCGCCGCCTCATCCAGCCGGAGTTTGCGGACCTCGCGGCCCGTGCCCTGAAGCCGGGCGGCCTGTGGCGGATCGCCACCGACTGGTCCAACTACGCCGTCCACGTCCGGGATGTCCTGGCAGGTTCCAAGGACTTTGAAAACCTGCACACCGGCGAGCGCCGCGGGCCCGAAAGCCCCCTCACGCAGGTGTGGCAGTCGGGCGTCGAGTCCGTCGTTGGCGGAGCACCGGTCCGGGAGGGCCGCGCCCCCGTCAGCACCGAGCACACCGGACCCAACGAAGGAATCGACGAAACCGGAGGCTGGGCGCCCCGGTTCGAAGGAAGGATCCGGACCAGCTTCGAGGCCAAGGCCCACGAGGCCGGGCGTCTGATCTTCGATCTCTGCTACCGCCGGCTGTAGGACCTTCCTGCAGCCGCCGCAGCCGGCGTCAGGCCACGCTGCTGCCGCCACTCCCGCCGGCCGCCAGGACCCGGCCACTGTTCCGCACCGCCTTCGCGTGGCACGATTGCCCTGTGTGCAGGGGGCGCACGCCAGCTCAGCGGATGCACAAAGGAACAGCCATCAAAAAGGAAATGAAGCAGGCCGTCGACGCGGCGGAGAACGTGACCAACTCCCGGACGCTGGAACTGCTGGCGAGGGCAGGGTTCGCGGCGAGCGGCATCCTGCACCTGCTGGTCGGCGCAATCGCCATCCGGTTGGCGTTTGGAGGTACGGGGAACGCTGATTTCAGCGGCGCGGTGGCCGAGCTCGCCACCCAGCCCGCGGGGCCATTCCTCCTGTGGGCAAGCTTCGCGGCCTGCGCGGGGCTGGCACTGTGGCAAACCAGCGATGCGATCTTTGACTACAACCGCCTGCCCACCAAGGAAAAAGCCGGAAAGAAGGCCAAGGCGGGCGCCCAGGCGCTCGTCTTCACTGGACTCGCGTTGACGCTCATGTCCTTCGCCCTGGGAACAGGGTCCGGCGCGGACAACCAAAAGTCCGCCACCGACCTCACCCTCACCCTGATGAAGGCTCCCGGCGGTGTGGCCCTGCTGGTCCTGCTGGGCGCCGCCATCGCCGTCACCGGAGTCATCTACGGCATCCGCGGCCTCAGGAAATCCTTCGAAAAGCACCTGGTCATGCCGGCTGCCCCGCCAGCCCGGACTGCCGTTACGGTGCTTGGCGTCGCGGGGTACGTGGCCAAGGGCACGGTGCTGCTGCTGACGGGACTGCTGATCGCAGTCGCCACCATCCAGGCCCATCCGGAGGACTCCACAGGACTCGACGGCGGGCTCCGCGCCCTCCGTGACCAGCCCTTCGGCATCTACCTCCTGGCCGCGGTGGGGGCAGGCCTGATCTGTTACGGCGTGTTCATGATGGTGCGCGCCAAGCTGGGCAAATTGAACCACTAGCCTGTTTTGGCGGTTCCACGGGGCTGGCGCTACCCCAAGGGTGGCGCTTCCCCACGGGGCGGCACCTCAGGGCACGGTGATCACAGCCACGGCGCGTTCGGTGGCATCGCGCAGTTCAACGCTTGAGATGCTCCCCAGCTGAAGCGGCGTGGCCCCGGTGACCTTGACCCTGCCGCTGGGAGTCGCCGTCCAGGCGCACGCCCGGTCCTCACCGCCATCACGGTCCCGTACCCACAGCGACAGCGTCCCCTCGGCCGGGAGGCTGCTGCCGTTCACGGCAAGCTCCGTTCCCCAGGTCTTCCGGGCGAGGTCGACCCTGAACTGGAGGCCGCCGCCGGACTGTACCGAGTAGGTGGCGTCCGGCTGCGGGGGCCGGGCCAGGAGGGGACCGCCCGCCAGGCCCAGGGCAAGGCAGGCGGCGGCTGCGGCGGCTGCCAGCGCCGTCCACCGCCGTCGTAATGTCCGACGGCGGTGCGCCAGTTTGCGCAGCAGCGGCGCCGGATCGGGGGACGGCACCGGATCCGGCAGCCTCCCGGGCACAGCCGTGAGCGCCACTGCGTCCGGCACGGGGAGGGCGTCGAGCAGCACGGGAATCTTCTCCAGGCCGGCAAGTTCGTCGCGGCACTTCCCGCACTCCTGCAGGTGGGCCTCGAACGTTTCGAGGTCCTTGGCGTCGAGGCCGCCCAGGAGGTAAGCGCCCAGCAGCTGGTGCGGTTCCGCGGTGTTCACCGTTCCACGCCCATCTCGTCCAGGATGGTGCGCAGCGCCCGCACGGCGTAATAGGCGCGGGACTTGACCGTTCCGCTGGGGATGTTGAGCTGGACGGCGGCCTCGTTCACGGTGAAGCGCCGGTAGTGCAGGGCCACCAGGACGTCCCGGTGTTCCTTGCTCAGCCGGACCAGGGCCTCCTCGACCAGCACGCGGTTGAGGAGCTCGTCCACTCTTTCCATGACGACGGCGGGCTCGGTAACGTCGCCTTCCAGCATCTCGGCGGGGCGGCGCTGCGCCCTGCGGTAGTTGTCGATAATGATGTTCCGGGCCGTCCGGTACAGGTAGCTGCGGAGGCTCCCGGTGATTTCAGGCGTTTGCTGCCAGACGCGCAACACGGTTTCCTGGACCACGTCCTCCGCGAGCTGCGGGTCGCGGGAAATGCCCAGCACAAAGCGGCGCAGGGCAGCGCCGTGGTCGCGGTAGATGGACTTCACCACGTCCTCGTCAAGCGGCATGCCGTCCCTCCTGCCGGGTTCTTCGCACAGTTCTTTATACGCCCGTAAAGACGCCATGGGACGGCGGAAGGTTCAATGCGCAGGCGGGGTGAACCAAAGCCCGTCCCGGTGCGTCGTAGGGGTTAGCGTCCGGTGATCCGACGCCGGGCCCAGCCAAGGAGCAAACCATGAAACACACCTTAGCCGCAGGCCTCGCCGCGCTGGCCCTTTCCGCGGCGCTGGCTGCCTGCGGCGGCAGCACCGGCACAGCACCGGCCACCACCAGTCCGGCGGCCAGTCCCGCGGCCACTGCGGGATCACCCGCAGCCACTGCAACCGCCAGCACCGCCGCCGACCTCAAGACGGCCTCTTCAACCGCCGGGACCATCGTTGTGGACGCCAAGGGCATGAGCGTCTACTTCTTCACGAAGGATTCAAAGGATTCCGGCACCAGCGCCTGCACGGACGCCTGCCTTGCAGCGTGGCCGCCGGTCACCACTACCTCGGAACGGCCGTCCGCGGACGGCGTCAGCGGGACGCTGGGCACCATCGCGACGCCGGACGGGAAGAAGCAGGTAACCCTGGAGGGACTGCCGCTGTACTACTTCGCCAAGGACGCCAAGCCCGGCGACATCCTGGGCCAGGGCGTCAACAATGTCTGGTATCTGGCCAGCCCGTCAGGCGCCATGATCAAGGCAGGTGGTGCAGCGTATTGAGAGCCGTGCTTTAGGGCACCGGGACGGTGGGCAGTGTCCGGGGCAGCGGGATGTCCGACGGCCCGGGGACGGGGACCGGCGGGCGGCTGAGGCCGTCCGCGAGGTCCTCCGGAACGGCGGTGGGCAGCGTGCCGGCTGCCGGTACGTCGGCGGGCTTGCCCGGCACGGCCTGGCCGGGAGCGGTTGCCGGGGCTGTGGGCTCTTCGGAAGGCACAGCCGGGACTCCGCCGGCCGGCACGGAATCCGGGGCGGGGGCTGGTACGGCCGGGGCTGTTGCCGGGCCGGCTGGAGTCGCCGGGAGGGGCGCAGCGGGTTCCTCGGCCCGGTTGCCGGCAGGTGCTCCCCCGGAACCGGTCACGAATGACGTGATGCTGTGGCCCAAGTGGGTAAAAGACTCGCGGATCCCCTGGTCCGACGCCGCGGCAACAGCGCCGCCGGCACTCAGCGAAACTGCCACGGACAGCGCGGTGAGCGCGAGGCGCCGCTTGGCCCTGCGGCGCGCCGCCAGCTCATCCGCACGAGGGACATCCTCCACGGTTGCGGTCTGGTGAAGGGCCGCTGCCCCGGCCGGCGCCATCAGCGCAGCGACCGCGGCGGAGGGCTCGGGCGCGGCGTCAGCGAGCTCACGGAGCTCCAGCAGCGCGGGGCGGAGCCGGGCGTCGTCGTCCATGCCTGCCTCCAGGAGCAGCTGGTTTACGAACGCGTCGCTGCGGGATGCTGCGGTGTCACTCATGATTCGCCTGGTTTCTTTGAAGCGTCTGTGCCTTGAGGTTGTGCAGGGCCCTGCGCTGGAGCTGTTTGACGGCTCCGGTGCTTTTGCCCATGATGTCCGCTACCTGTTCTATGGACAGGTCGGCCACTACGCGGAGGGCCAGTACTTCCTGGTGTTCCTCGCTGAGTCCGTCCAGCATTGCAGCGGCGCCGCCTTGAAGTTCAACGGCGTGTTCTTCCGCCGACGGCGTGGTCCTGGCGTCCTGCGCGGGATCGTAGGGGCTCAGCTGGGGCCTGCGCTCCAGCCGGCGGTAATAATCAACCATCCGCGCGTGTGCAATGGAAAAGAGCAGAGACTTGGCGCCTTGGAGCCCGCCGGTGAGAGCGCCGATTTTCGGGTAGAAGGCAAGGAACACGTCCTGCGTCACCGCCTCCGGATCATCCACCCCGCGCGCCCGGAGGTACCCCTGGACGGGGCCGGCGAAGGACCGGTAGGCAGCACCGAACAGCACCGCCGGATCTGTTCCGGCCGTACTCTCGAGTATGTCGGTCTCTTCTTGGGCCAAAGTGCTTAGCACCAGCGGCTCCTCCATCCCGGGGCGCGGCTCACGCCTGTCCCGGTCTCCGGTTCGGACTGCCAGTCTCCATGGTGTGTTGCGTGCCGTCATTCGGCATCTGGTCCGGGGCACGTTGCGGCACGTGCGGCTGGCGTTCGTGCAGTCCCGGACTGCCGTACTGCGGGAACGGAGCCACTGCCGTTCCCGCAGTACAGACTACCGACTGGCGGCTAGCGGACCGAAACGGAGGGGGTGTCCACTACGCTGCCGGCCTCGGCGGGGACAGCCGGAACGGCGGGAACGGCAGGTTCGCCGTCGACACCGGGAACGGCGGGAACGGCCGGAACAGCAGGCGCCTCGGGAAGTTCAACATCAACAGCTGCAGACCCTGTGGCGGCGGCGCCGGCTTCGGCGGCGGCGTCAGCCTCGGCAACGACGTCGGCGCAGAAGCTTTCGATGTTTGCCTCGCCTTCAGCGGCGATCACCAGCGAGGAGAAGCCCTCGGAGGAAGCGTTCAGGCCGCCGTTGGTGAAGGCGGTGCACAGGCCGAAGGCTGCGGCACCGGCTGCATCAACGGCCGTGTTGGCACCAGCGGAGGCAGAGGCCTTGGCGGAGACGTTTTCGTCGGTGACGGTGGCGCCGCCTTCGGCCGCAGCGTCGGCGTCTGCATCTGCATCTGCGGAAGCGTCGGCGTCAGCAGCAGCGTCAGCGGCCGCCTCGGCAGTTGCCTGCGCGTCGCCTGCTGCTTCTGCTGCCAGCTTCGGGGCCGGGGCGCCGAAAAGGTCGTGGGCGGTCTGCTGCGCCTCGGCGGGGAGGACACCGGAAACGGCGGCGGCGCCGGTTCCGCCGACGGCAATGGTGCCTGCTGCCAGGACTCCGGCGGCTACTTTGCTGGTGGCAAGAACGGTGAACAACGACATAAGAGACTCCAGAAACTAGACAACACGTTTGGTTCGGGCCCGGCGGGCGGACCCATCACCTCCTACATCGCAGGGGAAGGCGGAAAGGTTACGGAGGGCCAAAAGTTTTTTTCACGCCCTGCTGCAGGAGGCCGCACCGGCTGCCGGACGGCCGGGACCGGCGGCGCTACGATCGACCCATGCCTACGGATCCGGAACCCACAAAGAAGGCCAGCACCTGGCAAACAATGGTGGACAACAATAAGGCGCTGCTTCTGCGGAAGACAGGCAAAGACACCGCGCACTGGGCAGGTCAGGCCCGCGCGGCCGGCATCAAGGACGACGACGGGCTCCGCACCTGGATGCGGGACGGCTTCGGGGTGACGGGTTACGCCCGGTATGCGGTGTCATGGGAAATGTTCGGCTACCCGGAGTTCATGCTCCGGGACGCCGATGAGCTGCTCGACGGCCAGTACGCCGGCCACCCCCGGCTGCGGCCCATCGCGGACGCCATCCTGGGCTGGGCGTCCGCCACCGAAGGCGTGCAGATCCAGATGCGGAAGGGCTACGTTTCACTGCACAGCCCGCGGCGCAAGTTTGCCCAGGTTACCCGCACCACCAATACGGCAGTGGATGTGACCCTCCGGCTCGACGGCCCTGCTGAAGGCAGGATCGAGGCAGCCAGGACCCGGGCGGACGATCCCTTCACCCGGAAGGTGCGCCTGACATCCGTGGACCAGGTGGATGAGGATCTGCTGGACATCCTCGTGACCGCCCTGCAGCAGAACCGCTGACAGGCCAAGGGCACGGGACCCGGGCGCGCCTGGAGTACGGCGGCCCGGGCCGTCAATGCCCGGCCGCTAACGCTCCTAGGCGTTGGCCATCTCGGTGTCGGCCTCTTCGAACTCCACCGCGGCCACGATCTCCCGGGTTTCCGGGTTGATCATGTAGGCCTCGTCCTCTTCCTCGACCATGAGGAAGTCGCCGTGATCGGTGGAGAAGTGCCACGCCAGGACGCGCTCGCCGTCGTGGACGTAGTTGGGGTCGCCCATGGTGATCTTGAGGAGCTCATACCCCGCAACGCTGCAGAGCTCGCGGATGATGAGCTCAAAGTCGGGAGCCTCCTCCAGCGCTTCGGCTTCGGCCTGGGCCTTGCGCTCGGGCAGGTCGGTGATCATTGACGCCAGGCGCTCAATGTACGCGCCGACCTCTTCGTCGTCGAGCACCAGCAGTTCCGCCTGGCCGCGCAGCCAGGCAGCGTTAAGCGCGGTGATGTTTTCGCTCTCCAGCAGCTCCTCGAACTCGCCGTCGAGCTCCTCCATCCGGAGGACGCCCTCGGGAGTGTCCTGCGTGTCATCCAGGCCGCCGTCGAGGTAGTTCTCCTCGTCTTCTTCGGAAAGGTCGTCGAACGCCTCAACTGCCCTGTTGAAGAGGTCAAGGTGGGCGGCGGCGCCCATGCCCGCCATGCCTTCGCGGATCAGCGTGTCAGTTTCGGACCGGTCGACGGCGGTGAACACGTACTGCGCGAAACCGCCCTCCAGCGCCTGGGTGAGGTAAAAGTCCACGTAGTAGCTGCGGACGGCCACGGGTGACATCTCTTCGGTCCGGAGCAGGGCGGTGTGCATGGCATCCACGATGCTCACGTTGGCCTCTACGACGTCCTCGTCGCTTGAGTCGATGCTGCTGCTGGTCAGGACGACGGGCTGCTGGCTGGTGATCATGGAAATCCTCACTGCTGTTGACGGGTGGTGCAGGGTACGTTTTCACGCTACGTCGGGCGGGCCGACGTGTTGCTGAGGAAGAAATGAACGTCGGGCGAAGTTTCCGGGTCCGCGAAGTTTCCGGCGCCGGGGCAGCCGGCGAAGGGCGGGAGCCGCGGGAACGGCGGCACGCCACGCCCGGCCGGCGAACTAAGATGGATCAGATAACCACCCACCGGCCGCGGCCCGCCGCGGCCTGCTGAAAGTAGCGCGCACCATTCCATCCCAACCGGACGAAAGTACGGCACTGGCAATACAAACCCCCGCCATCAACGACCGTTCCCTGGCGGCCGGGCTGGCGTATGCCATGGGCAGCCGCGTCTCGGGCATTTCGTTCGACGCCGCCACCGGGCTCATGCTGGGCAAGGTCCGCGGCGGGGCGGATGTGCCCTACTCCACCACTGCCAAGCTGGTCCGCAAGGCAGGCGGCTGGAGCTGCACCGTGGGCGTGTGCAGCTGCCCGGTCCGCAAGGACTGCAAGCACGTGGCCGCGCTGCTCTTCGCCGCCGAGGACAACCCCGCCATCCGCGTGCAGCTGCTGGCGCCGTCAACGTCCACACAGCTGTCCCGCAGCCCGTCCGCTCCCGCCCTGTCCGACTGGGAGCAGGCGCTCAGCCCGCTGATCTCGCAGGGAACCGCACCTCCCAGCACGGGTGTTCCGCTGGCGCTGCAATTCGAGATCGAAGAACCCGCCCCGCACTTCTCCTACACAGGCCGGCGGGACCCGCTCCGCAGCGTGCGCCAGCTCAAGGCCCGGCCGGTGATCATGGGCGCCAAGGGCAAGTGGATCCGCGGTGACGTCTCCTGGACCACCCTGAACTACCTGAACTTCCGGCGCGAGTGCAACCCGGCGCATGTGGAGTGGATGCAGGAGTTCCTGGCCAGCCATTCCGCCGCGGCCGGCCGGACGTACAACCCCTCCGGCTTCTGGCTCGGCCTGAACTCCTACGCCGGCAAGAACCTGTGGAGCCTGCTGGCAGACGCCCGCAAGATCGGCCTCACCCTGGTGCACTCGCGCGGCACTGAGCCTGTGCGGCTCGCCGAAGCCCCTGCCGCCGTCGGCCTTAACCTCGGCCGCTACGGCTCCCCCGGCACCGGACCCTCCGCCGCCGGGGCGGGTTCCCAAGGCACAACAGCTGCCGACGGCGGGCTGGAACTGGCGCCCGCCATCACCGTGGAGGGGGCCGAGGTTGATCCGGCGTCCGTGGGCACCATCGGCCGGCCCGCCCACGGGATCTTCTTCACCGCCGGAGAAGCGTCGTTGCCCGGCGTGCCCGACCCCGACGGGATCATCACCCTTGCACCGCTGGAAAGCGGCCTGAGCGAGGAGCTGCTCGCGTTCGTGACGGCCGGCAGCACCCTGCACATTCCGGCCAAGGACGAATCGCGCTTCCTGACCGGCTTCTATCCGAAGCTGAAGCAGACTGCCCGGGTCACTGCCAGGGACGAATCCGTCGAGCTGCCGGCGCTCGCAGTCCCCACCCTGTCCCTGCTGGCAAACTACGGCGCGGACCACCGCGTGCGGCTGCACTGGGAGTGGCACTACAAGAGCGGAAACCTCGTCACGGCCCAGCCCCTCTGGCGCCACCCCGGCGACCACGGCTACCGCGACGACACCGCCGAGGCCCGCATCCTGGAAGGCATCGGCCAGCCGTGGGACATGGTGCCGGCGCTGGGCGAGTCCGCCACCGGCGGCTGGGGCACCCCCCGGCTCGCGGCCTCCGCCGAACTGACGGGCCTGGACACCCTGGCCTTCACCGAGGAGGTCCTGCCGCGCCTGCGCGAAGCCCCGGACGTCGAGGTGGACACCGTGGGCGACATCGCCGACTACCGCGAGGCCGAGGAAGCTCCGGTGGTGTCCATCTCCACCAAGGCCACCGAGCAGCGCGACTGGTTCGACCTTGGCATCCAGATCTCGCTGGAAGGCCAGCCGGTGTCCTTCGCCGCGGTGTTCTCCGCCCTGGCCGCCGGGCAGACCAAGATGCTGCTGCCCAGCGGCGCCTACTTCTCCCTGGACCTGCCCGAGCTGCACCAGCTTCGCGCGCTCATTGAGGAAGCCCGCTCGCTGCAGGACAACAAGGATGCGCCGCTGCAGATCAGCCGCTTCCAGGCCGGCCTGTGGGATGAACTGGCCCAGCTGGGTGTCGTGGACGAGCAGGCGGCCGCGTGGCGGTCCGCGGTGGGGGGCCTGCTCGAAGGCGGCATGGACGGCCTCCCGCTCCCCGCCACCCTCAACGCGGAGCTGCGCCCGTACCAGCTGGAAGGCTTCAACTGGCTCACCTTCCTGTACCGGCACAGCCTGGGCGGCATCCTCGCGGATGACATGGGCCTCGGCAAGACCGTGCAGGCGCTGGCCCTGATGTGCGCCGCCAAGGAGCTGGCGCTGGCGGCGGCAGAGAGTCCAGTGTCCGACGCCGGCGCTCGTCCCAGCGGTGACAGCCTCACCGGCGCCATCGCTTCAGCCGGCCAGCCCGACGCCGGCGCTCCCTTTTTGGTGGTTGCCCCCACCAGCGTGGTGGGCAACTGGGCCGCGGAGGCGGCGCGCTTTGCGCCCGGCCTGAAGGTGCACGCCGTCAGCGAGACGTTCGGAAAGAGCGGGCAGGACGCCGCGGAGGTCCTGGCCGGGGCGGACATCGTGATCACGTCCTACGCCCTGTTCCGGATCGATTACGAGTCCTATGCCTCCCGCACGTGGTCCGGCCTGGTGCTGGACGAGGCTCAGTTCGTGAAGAACCACCAGTCCAAGGCGTACCAGTGCGCCCGCAAACTGCCGGCGGCGTTCAAGCTGGCCATCACGGGCACGCCCCTGGAAAACAATCTCATGGAGTTCTGGGCCCTGACATCGATTGTTGCGCCGGGGCTCTTTTCCAGCCCCAAGCGCTTCGCGGAGTACTACCAGAAGCCGGTGGAAAAGAACGGTGACAAGGCGCAGCTGGACAAGCTCCGCCGCCGGGTCCGCCCGCTCATGATGCGCCGCACCAAGGACCAGGTGATCAAGGACCTGCCGCCCAAGCAGGAGCAGATCCTGGAAGTGGTGCTGAACCCGCGCCACCAGAAGGTGTACCAGACCCACCTGCAGCGCGAGCGGCAGAAGATCCTGGGGCTGATCGAGGACGTGAACAAGAACCGGTTCACCATCTTCCAGTCGCTGACCCTGCTGCGCCAGCTCAGCCTGGACGCCTCGCTGATCGACCCGTCGCTCTCGGGCGTGCGCTCCAGCAAGCTGGACGTGCTGTTCGAGCAGCTGGAGGACCTGGTAGCGGAAGGCCACCGCGCCCTCATTTTCAGCCAGTTCACCGGTTTCCTGGGCAAGGTGCGGGAGCGGCTGGACGAGGAAAAGATCGAGTATTGCTACCTCGACGGCAGCACCCGCAACCGCGCGGACGTGGTCAACGAGTTCAAGAACGGCAGCGCTCCGGTGTTCCTGATTTCGCTGAAGGCCGGCGGGTTCGGGCTGAACCTTACCGAGGCCGACTATGTGTTCCTGCTGGACCCCTGGTGGAACCCGGCCTCGGAGGCGCAGGCCGTTGACCGGACCCACCGGATCGGGCAGGCCCGGAACGTGATGGTCTACCGGCTCGTGGCGAAGGACACCATCGAAGAAAAGGTCATGGCCCTGAAGGCCCGCAAGTCGCAGCTGTTTTCCGATGTCATGGAAGGCGACGCCCTTGCCGGCGGAGCCATCACTGCGGAAGACCTGGCCGGGCTGTTCAAGGAGTAGCGGCGAAGGCGGGGCTTTGTGCCCTACGTCCGCTTCGGGGAGGCACCGTAACCTGAAACCGGCAGAGCGGCCGGGGCGCCTGCCGGCTTCCTGGAGGCGAATAGTGAAATCGGCAAACGCAAGCATCATTACCGGCGTCATCCTGATAGCGGTCGGTGTGCTGTTGCTGCTGGACCTCCTCGACGTGATCGAGAGCGCGGCCTATGTGCCGATAGTGATCTTCGCCGCTGTAGGGGCTGTATTCGTATCGCTCTTTGTTCGCGGCCGGGAGTTCTGGTGGGCGGCGATCCCCGGATCGGTGTTCCTGGGCCTGGCCGCGGTTGTCGCCGCCACCCAGCTCACCGGCGGCGGCGCCGGAGCGGTCTTCCTGTTCCTGTCCATGGCAGCCGGATTTGCTGCGGTCTACCTTCGCCAGCCGGACAACTGGTGGGCCGTTATCCCGGGCGGAGTGATGTTCACGCTGGCACTCGTCGTGGCACTCCCGCCTCAGGTGCAGGGTATGCCCACCGCCGCCGTCCTGTTCCTGGGCCTGGCTGCCACCTTTGGCGTGCTGTCCCTCGTTCCGGTCCCGGCGGCCGGTCAGGCCGGGCGGATGAAGTGGCCCTTGATTCCCGCCGCTGTCCTTGCAGTGCTTGGGGTGATCTTCGCGCTGCAGTCCACGGTGCTGCTCCTCGCCGCGGACTTCGTGGTGGTTGCCGTCATGATCCTGGCGGGCACTGCCTTGCTGGTCTACGCCTTCCGGGCACGCCATGGCGGACAGGACAAGGCACACGGTTAACACCGGCCCGGGCATGACAAAGGGCCAGTCCTCGGAACTATAAGCCAGCTGCTGCTGGCACCGGTCCGGAGGTTGGCCCCCTGCCTGACTCGTGATCCGGATGGCATGCACCCGGACTTCCTGGGAATCCCTACACGCGCTGCGGAGAGCCCAGCTCCACCGGATCCTCATCCGTAAGGTATGCGAGCTCGGAGTGTGCTGCGAGGTCGATGCCGCGCATCTCATCCTCGGGATTGATCCGCAGGCCAATCGTCTTGTCCAGGATCTTTGCGAGGATCCAGGTGATGCCGAACGAGTAAACGAGCACCGTGACAGTGGCGAGGGCCTGGACGCCGAGCAGTTCCACGCCGCCGCCGTAGAAGAGTCCGCTGACCCCGTTCGGGGCAGCATCGGTGGCGAAGAGGCCGATCAGGAGCGTGCCCAGGATGCCGCCCACAAGGTGGACGCCCACAACGTCGAGCGAGTCGTCGTAGCCGAGGCGGTACTTCAGTTCAATGGCCAGCGAGCATACGGCCCCGGCGATCGCCCCGATGGCCAGCGCGCCCAGCGGGCTTACCGCGCCACAGGCGGGGGTGATGGCCACGAGCGCCGAGATCAGGCCGGACGCTGCGCCCATGCTGGTGGCTGCCCCGCGGCGGAGCCGTTCCACCAGGGACCAGGCCAGGAGGCCGGCCGAGGCAGCTACGGCGGTGTTGAGGAGAACCACCGACGCCGACTGGCCGGCGGACAGCGCGGAGCCGGCGTTGAAGCCGAACCAGCCCACCCAGAGGAGGCCGGCGCCAACCAGTACCAGCGGGCGGCTGTGCGGCTTGGCGTGCTCCACTTTCGGCCAGCCGGAGCTCTTGCCGAGCACCAGGGCCAGGGCCAGTGCTGCCGCGCCGGCGTTCATGTGCACGGCGGTGCCGCCGGCGAAGTCGATGGCCTTGATCCCGCTGGCGATCCAGCCGCCGGTCACGCTGCCATCCGCCGAAGTGAAGGCGAAGACCCAGTGCGCGATAGGGAAATAGACGATCGTGGCCCAGATGCCGGCAAACAGCATCCAGGCGCCGAACTTCATGCGGCCCGCTGCGGCGCCTGCCACCAGCGCCGTGGTGACGCAGGCGAAGAACAGCTGGAAGGCAGCAAACAGGATGACCGGGATGGACGCCTCCTCATCCGCGGCCAGCAGCTGCCCCATGCCGGGGAATTCGGTGACGTCACCGATCAGCCCCAGCCCCCCAACCGAGTTGCCGAAAGCCATCGAGTACCCGAACAGTGCCCAGAGGACAGCCACCAGGCTGGCGCCGCCGAAACACATCATCATCATGTTGAGAATGCGGCGCGACCCCACCATGCCCCCGTAGAACAGGGCGAGGGCGGGGATCATCATGCAGACCAGCGCCGAGCTGGCCAGTATCCAAGCGACATTTCCCGAATCCATGGGAAACCCCTTTCAAGATGCGAAGAGAGAACGGTAAGTTGCCGTCAGAGCCGCTCCGTGGAGGCACTCCGGGGGAGGGACGCGGATGGAGAGACCACGTTCAGCGGAGGGGCGGCTGTTGCCGTCTGGTTCCAACTGTATGGCGGCTATTTCGGGGTGGGTTTCCGGCGTGTTAAATGATCGTTTCGGTCATCCGCCAGCGAGTTTCAGGCGTCCCTCTGAGCGCAGGGTCCTCCCCCAGGGCCGCCGTGACGGTTTGCTGCGGCACGGGAGACGTGCGGTAGCGCCGCAACCGGGTCGCGATCACTCGTGCGAGTGTTCCGAGGACCTCATCGCGGGCCTGGCCGCCCATGTCGGCCATCATAGGTGGCAGGCCGCGAGGGCTCTGCGGCTAAGCTGGGAAAACCGCCACTGCACTGCATGCACGGGCACGGCAGCGAGGACCCAGGTGCAATGGTCGCGGAAGGAAGAGGGAATGGCGCGAGCGACAGTCCAGGACGTCGCCAAAACGGCAGGAGTGTCGGTCGGGACAGTTTCACGGGTCCTTAACGGCAGCCCGGCAGTCAGCGCTGCGAGCAAGGAAAAGGTCAAGGGTGCCATCCGCGAACTCAACTACCGGCCGCTGGCTTCTGCCCGCGACCTGCGCCGCGACCGCACCATGCGCCTGCTGGCCCTCGCCAAGAGCCTCGACTCCCCTGTCATCAGCGAAGCCTTCCGTGGCTTCGGGGACGCCGCGGCACTGTCCGGCTATGTCAGCCTCATCGCACCCACCTCGGGGGACCTCGAGCGGGAACAGCAGCTGGTGGACATGCTGCGCAACGGCTCGGTGGACGGCCTGATCCTCTTTTCGCCCACCATGCCGGACGCCGATGTTGAGGCACTGGCAGGGCAACTGAGCGTTGTCCAGGTCTGCGAGATCGTCGATTCCGAGGCGGCATTCGGTGTTTCCATCGACGACCGGCGGGCCGCCGTGGACATCACCCGGCACCTCCTGGCAACGGGCAGCCGGCGCCTGGCGATGATCGGCAACAGGGCGGCACGCTCCGGCCGGCTGCGGGAGGAAGGATTCCTTGCTGCCGTCCGGGAGGCGGGTCTGCAGCCGGAGCACCTGTTGTTCGCTGAGGGCGAGTTCGGTTTCCATGCCGGGCGCCGCCTCACCAGGGAACTCCTGCTGCTGGACCCGCTGCCCGATGCCGTCTTCTGCGGCAGCGATACTGTGGCCGCCGGATGCGTCCGCGAGATTACCGACGCCGGCCTGCGGGTTCCGGACGACATCGCCGTGGCAGGTTTCGACGATTCCGTCCAGGCGGAAATGTGCGTCCCTGAACTGACCACCATCAGGCAGCCCGCCTACGAGATGGGCCGGGTGGCCTTTGAAGCGCTGTTCGCACGCATGACTGAGCCAGGCGAACACCGCCGAGGCCGCACCTTCCTCCCCCACGAGCTCGTGGTCCGCGACTCCACGAAGGGCTAGCACCAGGGGTTGACAGTCCTCGACGGCGGCTGCAAGACTTTTGGAATCGATTCCAAACCTGCGGCAGCCTTCAGCGGCGCGACGGGTTGGAATCGATTCCAACCGGCTTCACAGAGCCCCCTCCGCCACCAACCAGTTAAGGAAGCACCCCTTTGATCAACGAGCAGCAGCCGTCAGTGCAGCCCGCCGCCCTTCCCGAAGAAGCACCGGCAGAAGCGTTGCGGGTGGGCGTGGTAGGCATCGGATGGGCCGGCCAGCAGCACCTGAAGGCCTACCACGCCCTTGACGGCGTCAGCATCGTTTCGCTTGCCGGCATGGAGCAGGAACTCCGCGACTCCCTGCAGGCCGAATACGCCATTCCGAACGCCTTCGCGGACTGGAAGGACATGCTGGACCACGGCGGACTGGACGCCGTCAGCGTGGCAGTGCCAACCTTCCTGCACGCCCCCATCACCATCGCCGCCCTGGAACGGGGAATCCACGTCCTGAGCGAGAAGCCCATCGCCCGCAACGCCGTCGAAGGCCAAGCCATGGTTGACGCTGCCCGCAAGGCCGGGCGCGTCCTGGACGTCGCCTTCAACCACCGCCGCCGCGGCGACATCCAGGCGCTGAAGGGCGTCATCGATGCGGGCGGGCTCGGCCGGCCGTACTACGCCAAGGCATCCTGGCTGCGCCGCTCCGGCATCCCCACCCTGGGCAGCTGGTTCACCAACCCGGAGCTTGCCGGCGGCGGACCGCTGGCGGACATCGGCGTCCACGCCCTGGATTACGCCCTGCACCTGCTGGGCGAACCGAAAGTGGTGGCCGTCTCGGCGGCCACCCATTCGGAACTGGGACCACAGGGGCGGGGAGGCGGCAGCGCCTACTCCGCCCTGGCATCCAGCCACGCCTTCGACGTGGAGGACTTCGCCTCGGCGTTCCTCCGGCTCGAGGGCGGCGGAACCCTGGTGATCGAGGCGAGCTGGGCCACGTACCGGGAGACGGACGACCTCCTGGACTTCACGATTTACGGAACGGACGGCGGCGCGGAGCTCAAGGTGCAGGGCGCGCCTTTCCCGCCCGTGGGCCAGCTGCGGGTGTTCACGGACAAGGACGGCGAAAGCGCCGATTACGTCCCGCCGGTACTGCCGGGCCGCGCCCATGATGCAGTGGTGGAGGACTTCGTCACGGCAGTCCGGGGCGGCGAGGCAGTCTGGGGCGGGCATGACGGCTCCCTGGCGCTCTACCGGGCACAGATCATCGACGCGTGCTACCAGTCAGCGCTGGAGCAGAGGGAGGTTCGGCTCTAATGAACGGCAAACTGAAGATCCGGGTATGGAACGAGGGCGTCCACGAGGCCATCAACGAGCCGCCCCACATCGGGGAGATCTACCCTGACGGCATCCACGGTGCCATCGCCGCCGGGCTCCGTTCCTTCTACCCGGAGGCGGAGATTACGACGGCGGTCCTCGCCACGAACGATGAGCACGGCCTCGACGAGGAGGTGCTCGCGGAGACGGACGTCCTGCTGTGGTGGGGACACATGGCCCATCATGAGGTGAGCGACGCCGTCGTCGAACGCGTCCACCGGCACGTCCTCGGCGGCATGGGCCTGATCGTGCTCCACTCGGGGCACTTCGCCAAGGTGTTCACCAGGCTGCTGGGCACCAGCTGCTCGCTCGCCTGGCGGAACGACGGCGAGCGCGAGCTCGTGTGGACCGTGAAGCCCTCGCACCCCATCGCTGAGGGCGTGGACAGCCCCATCGTCATCCCCGAACAGGAGATGTACGGCGAGCTGTTCGATATCCCGGAGCCGGACGACCTCATCTTCATCAGCTCCTTCGCGGGCGGCGAGGTGTTCCGTTCCGGCGTCACCTTCACCCGGGGCAAGGGCCGCATCTTCTACTTCAGCCCCGGCGACCAGGAATACCCGGTGTACCACCACCCGCAGGTCCAGCGGGTCCTGGCCAACGGCGTGAAGTGGGCGGCCCAGCCCGGCCTGCACCGCTCGGCCCCAGGGGTCACCAACCCCGCCCGGGACTGGTTCAGCTAAGGATGGCTGCAGCCGGCCTCCGGCATGGCAACCCTGACGACAGCAGCTGCGGGTTTCCCATAGCCGGGGCCGGTTCCAGCGGGTACAACTGAGGGATGACTACCCCGGCACTGGTGTTAGGCCCCATGATGCGGTACGTGGACCAGACCTCGGCGAGCATCTGGGTGGAAACCCGGGACAACGCCAGCGTGACGGTCAGCGCCGGTGCCGGGGAGTGGAAAGCCCGGACCTTCGCCGTCCACGGCCACCACTACGCGCTGGTGGAAGTGGACGGCCTGGAGCCCGGATCCGTGACACCGTACACGGTGTCCGTCAACGGAGTGCCGGTGTGGCCCGACCCCGGGACGGGGTTCCTGCCGCCGGTGATCGCCACCCTCAAACCCGGCAAGCCGCTGCGCCTGGCCTTCGGTTCCTGCCGCACCAGCGTCCCGCACGACGAGTCCGGCAACCGGAGCCACGGCGTGGACGCTTTGCGGGCCTACGCAGTGGCGATGAGTTCCGGCGGCGGCGGGGAGCCGTGGCCGGACCTGGTGGCATTCCTCGGGGACCAGGTCTACGCGGATTTAACCAGCGAACAGATGCAGGAATTCATCAAGGCCCGGCGTGATATTGAGGCGCCTCCCGGCGAAGAGCTCAAGGACTACGAGGAGTACGCGCACCTCTACCACCTGGCATGGTCCGACCCCGCGAACAGATGGCTGCTGTCCACCCTGCCCAGTGCCATGATTTTCGACGACCATGACATCCGGGACGACTGGAACTCGTCGAGGAGCTGGCGGGAGGCGATGCAGGCCACCGCCTGGTGGCAGGGGCGCATTGTGGCCGGACTGGCCTCGTACTGGGTCTACCAGCATTTGGGAAACCTGTCCCCGCAGGAGCGCGCCGCGGATGTGATCTGGCAAAAGATCACATCCCGCCGCGGGGACGGCGAACCGGACATCAGCGCTGAGCTGGACAGTTTCGCCGAACGGGCCGACCAGGATCCGGAAACCTACCGGTGGAGTTACTGCCGCGACTTCGGCGACACCCGGCTGCTTGTGGTTGATTCCCGTGCCGCCCGGAACCTGGACCCTGACCGCCGGGCCCTGCTGGACGACGCCGAAATGGACTGGCTGGACGCCCGGATGCGCGGCGGGTTCCGGCACCTGCTCGTGGCAACGTCCTTGCCGTTCCTCCTGCCGATGGGCCTGCACCACCTTGAAGCCTGGGACGAGGCAGTCTCCGAGGGCGCATGGGGCAGGCTCCCGGCACGGGTCGGCGAGAAACTGCGCCAGGCGGTAGACCTGGAGCACTGGGGTGCCTTCCAGAACAGCTTCCGGCGGATGGCCGCCATGGCCGCGGAGGTGGCAGAGGGGACGCGCGGTCCGGCGCCGGAGACTGTCACCTTCCTGTCGGGCGACGTGCATTTTTCCTACGTCTCCGAAGTGGAGCGGTCTTCGGGAAGCCGCATCATCCAGGCGGTCTGCTCTCCCATCCGCAACCCGCTCCCGCGGCTGATGCGCTCCTTCGGCGCCGTGATGTCCTACGGCCTGGCCGCGCCGATCGGGGCGTTGGCGGCACGCTCCGCCAGGGTTCCGGATCCGCCCCTCCGCTGGTCCGGCATCAAAGGCCCATGGTTCGACAACAACCTGGCCTGCCTCGAAGTGGTGCCGGAGGGCTTGAAGCTGTGGTGGCAGCGGGGCGTGGTGGACGGCGGCGACAACCTCAACCCCCGCCTGGAACGCGTGGCCGAGATAACCGTCGCTCCACGCAGGACGGCGGGGAATGCTGCCGTCCTGCCCTCCTAGATCAGGCCCTGGGCCAGCATGGCGTCCGCTACCTTCACGAACCCGCCGATGTTGGCGCCGAGCACGTAGTTGCCCGGATCGCCGTACTCGTCAGCCGTGGAGGCGCAGCGGTCGTGGATGCCCACCATGATGTCGGTGAGCCGCTCCTCGGTATGTTCGAAGGACCAGGAATCCCGGCTGGCGTTCTGCTGCATCTCCAGCGCCGACGTGGCAACGCCGCCGGCATTGGCGGCCTTGCCCGGACCGAACAGCACGCCGGCCTGCTGGAACACTGCCGCCGCGTCGCGGGTTGAGGGCATGTTGGCGCCTTCGCCGACGGCAAGGAGCCCGTTGCGGACCAGCCGGGCGGCAGCACCGCCGTCGAGCTCGTTCTGGGTGGCACAGGGCAGCGCCACGGTGGCATCGACCTCCCAGACGGAGCCGCCGTCCACGTAGGACACGCCGCCACGGCGTTCGGCATAATCTTTCAGGCGGCCCCGCTGCACTTCCTTCACTTCGCGAAGAAGGGCGACGTCGATGCCCGCCTCATCCACCACGTAACCCGAGGAGTCGGAGCAGGCCACCACAGTGGCACCCAGCGCCTGCGCTTTGGCAATCGCATTGATGGCCACGTTTCCGGAGCCTGAGACCACCACGCGCTGGCCGTCGAAGGACGTGCCGCGGGTCTTCAGCATTTCCTGGGTGAAGATCACGGTTCCGAAGCCGGTGGCTTCCGGCCGGACCAGGGATCCGCCCCAGGAAATGCCTTTTCCGGTAAGGACGCCGGATTCGTAGCGGTTGGTGATGCGCTTGTACTGCCCGAACAGGTAGCCGATTTCGCGGCCGCCCACACCAATGTCGCCGGCCGGGACGTCGGTGTATTCACCAATGTGCCGGTACAGCTCGGTCATGAAGGACTGGCAGAACCGCATCACCTCGCCATCGCTGCGGCCGCGGGGGTCGAAGTCCGAGCCGCCCTTGCCGCCGCCGATGGGCATGCCGGTGAGGGCGTTTTTGAAGATTTGTTCAAAGCCCAGGAATTTGACGATGCCCAGGTAGACCGAGGGGTGGAACCGCAGGCCGCCTTTGTACGGGCCCAGCGCCGAGTTGAATTCCACCCGGAAGCCGCGGTTGATCTGCACCCGGCCCTGGTCATCAGTCCACGGCACGCGGAAGATGATCTGCCGCTCCGGTTCGCAGAGCCGTTCCAGGATTGCGGCTTCAAGGAGTTCGGGATGCCTGTCATGGACGGGCCCCAGGCTTTCAAAGACCTCAACTACTGCCTGATGGAACTCCGCTTCGCCGGGGTTCCTGGCCAGGACAGTGTCCCTGATGGCCTCCAGCCGTGCATCCATGAATCTTTCCTCACCGTGGGCGTAACACTGGGCAGCCACGCGGCGGGCGGCGTCGTCCCAAATAGTTTACGCTTCAACTTAACTGATTGCGACCGGCCACTGTTAGGCGGCCCCAATCACAATGCCCTAACCTCCGTATTGTGACAGAAAAATTCCACTTAGCGATAATTCCGTCGGCGCTTCCGGCGGGCGGCGGGGCGTCCTGATGCCGTACGTCTGCCTGCTCCTCTCCGGTGCAGCACTGCTGGTCAACGGTCTCGCCACCCTGGGGCACCTGCCCCGCCGCGACGCAGCCGTCCTGGGCCTGGTGGTGGGGATCGTGCAGCTGGTGCTCGGCGTCGTCGTGCTGTCCCTGGGCGGTGCGGCCGGCACAGCGCCGACGGCAGCAGGGATCCTCCTGTTCGGGCTGACCTACGCCTATGCGGGCCTGGACATCCTGCTGGGCCTTGGGGCGAAGGGCCTGGGCTGGTTCTGCGGGATGGTTGCGTTCGTTGCCGTGCTGCTTGCCTTCTTCTGGCTTCCTGCCGATCCCCTGCTCGCCGTGCTGTGGCTGGCGTGGGCGGTGCTCTGGGGCCTGATGTTCGCCTCCCTGGCCTGCGGCCGGAGCGGACTGGACCCCTACATGGGCTGGGCACTGGTCCTGGCCAGCCAGGTGACCGCCACGGTGCCGGCCTTCCTGGGAATGGCCGGGCTCTGGCCGCGCAGCGCCCACGTTGCCGCCGGCGCCGCCGGGCTGTTGGGACTTCTCTTCCTTGCCGCGGGGGTACTGGCGCGGCGGCAGCCTGCGGGCGAATGGCGCGCACCGGATAAGCCCGGCACCGTTGCCGCCCTGCCCCGGGAGCCGCGGCGCTAGCCGCCGTGGCATACTGCCGTAACCAGTTTCTGCCGGATCCGCCGGCTGGAGGTCGGAAGGGGTTCTTCAATGCAGGAGTTCGTCAGTGCGGACGAAACAGTGCGGCAGCACGTCGTCGATGCGCTCGCGCAGGCGGGAACCGCCCCGGATCGCGCCTTTCAGCAGCGGTTCGACGCACACTTCCCCGACCTGTGCCGCCTCTTCCGCACGCTGTACGGATCCCGGCCGGACTGGCAGGACCAGCTGGCCGCCCTGGTGGTCCAGGGTGCGCGCTCCTGGGATGGGCGCCCGGCCGAGCTGAAGGCCCTGGACGCTGAACGGGAGGCCAACAGCGGCTGGTTCCTGTCCAACAACATGCTCGGCGGCGTCTGCTACGTGGACAGGTACGCCGAAAGCCTGGAAGGGCTGCGCTCCCACATTCCTTACTTCAAGGAACTGGGCCTCACTTACCTGCACCTCATGCCGCTGTTCCTCGCGCCCGAGCCGCACTCCGACGGCGGCTACGCCGTCTCCAGCTACCGCCAGGTCAACCCCAAGCTGGGCACCATGGAACAGCTCCGTGAGCTTGCCTCCGAGTTCCGGACCCACGGCATCAGCCTGGTGGTGGACTTCATCTTCAACCACACGAGTGACGAACACGAGTGGGCCCGCAAGGCGGCGTCGGGGGATCCGGAGTACAGCGACTACTACTGGATCTTCCCCGACCGCACCATGCCGGACGCCTTTGAGCAGAACGTGCGTGAAATCTTCCCCGAAAACCACCCCGGGTCCTTCATCCAGATGGAGGACGGCCGCTGGGTGTGGGCAACCTTCCACACCTACCAATGGGACCTGAACTACTCCAACCCGGACGTCTTCCGGGCCATGGCCGGGGAGATGTTGTTCCTGGCCAACCAGGGCGTTGACATCCTGCGCATGGATGCCGTGGCGTTCATCTGGAAGCAGCTGGGCACCCCCTGCGAAAACCTCCCCGAGGCCCACATCCTCCTCCAGGCCTTCAATGCCGTCTGCCGGCTGGCCGCGCCGTCGCTGCTGTTCAAGTCCGAGGCAATCGTGCATCCGGACGAGGTGGCCCTCTACATCGATCCGGCCGAATGCCAGCTCTCCTACAATCCGCTGCAGATGGCGCTGATCTGGGAATCCCTGGCCACCCGGGACGTCTCGCTGCTGGCGCAGGCGCTCGAACGAAGGCACAACATCCCGGACGGCACGTCCTGGGTCAATTACGTGCGCAGCCATGACGACATCGGCTGGACCTTCGCCGACGAGGACGCGGCAGAGCTTGGCATCAACGGCTTCGACCACCGCCGTTTCCTGAACTCCTTCTACGTCAACCGGTTCCCGGGCAGCTTCGCCCGCGGCGTCCCGTTCCAGGACAATCCCAAGACCGGGGATTGCCGGATTTCAGGTACCACGGCGTCCCTGTGCGGCATGGAGGTGGACCCGGCCGAGGCGGTGGAGCGGATCCTCCTTGCCCACTCGGTGGCCTTCAGCACCGGCGGCATCCCGCTCCTGTACCTGGGCGACGAGGTGGGGCAGGTCAACGACTACGGGTATGCAGAAGAGGAAGGGCACGACGCCGACAGCCGCTGGGTGCACCGGCCCCACTACCCGGCGGGCCAATACGCGCTCCGCCACGACCCGTCCACCCCCGCGGGCGCGGTGTACGCCGGCCTGAAGCGGATGATTGAGGTCCGGGCGGCCACGCCTGAACTGGCCGGTACCAGGCTGGTGGATTTTTCCACCAACAACCGTTCCGTCCTTGCCTACCAGCGGCCCGGCGCCGCGGCTGAAACACGGGTCCTGGCGCTCGCCAACTTCAGCGACCAGCCCCAGGCCCTACCCGCCGAAACCTTCTCCGGATACTCCCCTGCCGCCGTCGACCTTCTCTCCGAAGCAGCGCTGCAGCTGGACGAGGGGGTCACGCTCCTCCCCCGCCAGTACCTCTGGCTGCGCGTCACTCCCGTTTAGGCCCGTCCCATCCCAACTAGGTAGCGCTAAGTGTCGTTTTGGCCGCCCAAAACGACACTTGGCGCTACCCAGTTGGGCGGGCGGGGGCGGGGCGTGAAACCATACGGATCATGGCCCAGAAGATTGCGTACCAGGGTGAGCCCGGCGCCAACTCCAATATCGCGTGCAAGCAGATGTTCCCCGACATGGAAAGCGTGCCCTGCGCGAGCTTCGAGGACGCGTTTGAACTCGTGTCCAGCGGCGAGGCCGAGCTGGCCATGATCCCGATCGAGAACTCCATCGCCGGCCGGGTGGCGGACATCCACATCCTGCTGCCGCAGTCCAACCTGCAGATCGTGGGGGAGTTCTTCCTGCCCATCCACTTCGACCTGCTTGGCATCCCGGGCAGCACCATCGAAGGTGCCACCGAGGTGCACAGCCACATCCACGCCCTGGGCCAGTGCCGCAAGCTCATCCGCGAGCACGGCCTCAAGCCCGTCATCGCCGGCGACACCGCGGGTTCCGCCCGGGAAGTCAGCGAGTGGAACGATCCCCGCAAGCTGTCCCTCGCTCCCCCGCTCGCGGCCCAGATCTATGGCCTGGAGGTGCTGGCCTCACGGGTTGAGGACGACCCCTCCAACACCACGCGCTTTGTGGTCCTGGCCCGGGAAAAGGAGCTGCCGGCGCGGGATGAGCTTCCCGGACCGGCAGTCACCAGCTTTGTGTTCCGCGTCCGCAACGTCCCCTCGGCCCTGTACAAGGCGCTGGGCGGCTTCGCCACCAACGGCGTGAACATGACCCGGCTGGAAAGCTACATGGTGGGCAACGAATTCGCCGCCACCATGTTCATGGCCGACGTCGAAGGCCACCCCGAGGACCTGCCGTTGAAGCTGGCCCTCGAGGAACTGGACTTCTTCACCACCGAGGTGCGGATCCTGGGCGTCTACTCCGCCGCGGACTACAGGACGGCTCAGACCGTCAGCGGCTGACCCGCTGCATGGCGCGGCTTCAGGAGACCGGCGAAGAACTCCGCCAGCTCCGCCGTCGCCGCGAGCGGCAGGACGTTGGCCACGTACTGGTCCGGACGGACCACCACCACCACGCCGCCGCGGTCCAGGCCCCGCAGCTCGAAGATGTCCGCGTTGGGATCGGTGGCGTACACCTTCTCGTAGTCGGTCAGCTTGAACGGGCCCACCTGCGGCCTGAACACCGCCGGTACCGCGTTGATGTCAACGGCGGTGTGGGGCTGCTGGTAGACCACTTTCACGTCGAACCAGGCGTCCGGGTCAGCGTCCGACGGCGTCGCGGCCAGCGGTGACTGTGGCGAGTTCGCCAGCCACTCGGCGAAGTCCGCCACACCTGAGTGCCCGCCGGCCGGTGCCGCGTCGGCGAAAACGTAGATCCGCCAGCGGCCGTCAGCCGTAGCGTGGTGGCCCAGGTGCATCGGGTTGGTATCGCCCACCCGCACCACGGGCGCCGATTTGAAGCGCTTGCCCACGGGAAAGCCGGTGGCCAGGTCCTGGTGGATGTCGCTGCCGGTCACCATGGACGGCGTGTACTGGGTCATGAAGCCGGCCGGGAATTCAGCGGTGCGCACGTAGAAGTCCTCAAGGTCCGAGGGGTGTTCGAACTCTTCGGGCTTCTTGGCCATCATGGTGGACCACTCCTTATCGAAATCGATAAGGTTCTTCGCCACCACCTGGCGCTCCTCGGAGTAGGTGGACAGCAGGCTCTCCGGGCTGCGGCCTTCCAGCACGTGCCCCAGCTTCCAGGCCAGGTTGAACCCGTCCTGCATGGAGACATTCATGCCCTGGCCGGCCTTGGCACTGTGGGTGTGGCAGGCGTCGCCGGTGATGAACACCCGCGGAGTACTGGTGCCGCGGTCCTCCGGCAGGACGTCGTCGAACCTGTCCGTCAGGCGGTGGCCCACCTCGTAGACGCTGTGCCATGCCACGTTTCGCACGTCCAGCGTGTAGGGGTGGAGGATCTCGTTGGCCTTGTGGATGATCTGCTCGATGGTGGTTTTGCGGATGGCGCCCTTGGTGTCCGGATCCACCTCGCCAAGGTCCACGTACATGCGGAAGAGGTAGCCGCCTTCCCGGGGGATCAGCAGGATGCTGCCTTTCTCACCCTGGATGGCGCACTTGGTGCGGATGTCCGGGAAGTCGGTAACGGCCAGGACATCCATAACGCCCCAGGCGTGGTTGGCGGCGTCGCCGGCGAGGTGGCAGCCAATGGCGTCCCGCACCTTGCTGCGGGCGCCGTCCGCACCAACAACGTACTTGGCGCGGACCACCCGCTCCTGGCCTTCGCTTGGGCCGGAGGTGCGGGCGAGGGTCACAGTGACGGGGTACTCCCCCTGGCCGGTGACTTCAAGGCCGCGGAATTCGTAGCCGTAGTCGGGCTTCATGCGGGTGGGCGAGTTGGCCATGACCTCGGCGAAGTAATCGAGGACGCGGGCCTGGTTCACGATGAGGTGCGGGAATTCACTGATCCCCATCTCGTCGTCCACGGCACGGGCGGCCCGGACGATGCGCGAGTGGTCCGCCGGGTCCGGCTTCCAGAACGCCATTTCGGTGATCCTGTATGCCTCGGCGATGATCCGCTCGGCAAAACCGAAGGCCTGGAACGTCTCCACGCTCCGGGCCTGGATGCCGTCGGCCTGGCCGATGGGAAGACGCCCTTCCCTACGTTCAACAATGCGCGTTGTGACATTCGGGAACTGGGAAAGCTGCGCGGCTGCAAGCATGCCGGCAGGTCCGGTGCCCACAATCAGCACGTCGACTTCGTCCGGAAGGTCAGCAGGCCGGTTGATGCCGACGCCTGCCGCAGGCTTGACCCGGGGGTCGCCCGACACGTAACCGTGGTGGTGAAACTGCACGGGATTCCTCACTTCGTTGTGTGGCGCTTCAGCTGCACGAGCTGTTCGATAATAGAATTTCAGGTTCCATATAAGAAACCCTGCGATTGAGCACCACAGTACGCCACCTGTGACGGGGACTACAAGGGACCGGGATTCCCTTGGGAAAAGGGGTTGACGAACGCCGACGCGAGCGCGATAGTGATCGTATACGATTTTGTACTCGATGAGGAGACGCTTTGGAGCAGGTCAACGGGGACACCCTTGCAGCGGCACGCAAGGTCATCGCGGTGCACATCAACTACCCCAGCCGGGCCGCGCAGCGGGGACGCACGCCGGCCCAGCCGTCGTACTTCCTCAAGCCGTCGTCGTCGCTCTCGCTAAGCGGCAGCGCGGTGGAACGGCCTGCTGGCTGCGAGCTCCTCGGCTATGAGGGGGAGATTGCCCTGGTCATCGGCAAGGCCGCCCGCCGGGTCGGGCTCGAGGACGCGTGGAGCCACGTCGCCGCCGTTACCGCGAGCAACGACCTGGGCGTGTATGACCTGCGCTGGGCGGACAAAGGCTCGAACCTGCGTTCCAAGGGCGGCGACGGCTTCACTCCCGTGGGCCCCGCACTGATCCCGGCAGACGCCGTCGACCCCGCCAAGCTGCGCATCCGCACCTGGCACAACGGCCAGCTCGTCCAGGACGACACCACGGAGGACCTGCTTTTCCCGTTCGCCCGCCTGGTCGCCGACCTCTCCCAGCTGCTCACCCTCGAGGAGGGGGACATCATCCTCACCGGCACCCCCGCCGGTGCCTCCGTGGCCAGGCCCGGGGACGTGCTGGAGGTGGAGGTGGGCACGCTTGATGGCAGCCCCACCACCGGACGCCTGGTCACCAGGGTGGAGGAAGGCACGACGCCGTTCGCTGACTTTGGTGCCGGCCCCAAGGTTGACGATGTGCAGCGGGAGGAAGCGTGGGGTTCGCGCGAAGCTGCCGGCCTTCCTGCCCCTGCCAGCGTCCTCACCCCGGAACTGAAAGCCAAACTCGAGAGCGTCGCCACGGCCACGCTGTCCTCACAGCTGCGCAAACGCGGCCTTAATAACGTCAGCATCGACGGGCTGCAGGCCACGCGCCCGGACCGCCGCGTCGTCGGGCTGGCCCGGACCCTGCGCTACGTCCCCAACCGGGAGGACCTGTTCAAGTCCCACGGCGGCGGCTTCAACGCCCAGAAGCGCGCCATCGATTCCGTGAACGAGGGCGAAATCCTGGTGATGGAGGCCCGCGGCGAGAAAGGCACCGGGACGGTGGGTGACATCCTGGCCCTGCGCGCCCAGGTCCGCGGCGCCGCGGCGATCATCACGGACGGCGGCGTCCGGGACTACGCCGCCGTGGCCGGACTGGAGATGCCCACCTACTTCGCCAACCCGCACCCCGCGGTGCTGGGACGCCGCCACGTTCCGTGGGACACGGACATCACCATCGCCTGCGGCGGTACGACGGTGCAGCCCGGCGACATCATCGTGGCCGACTCGGACGGCATCCTGGTGATCCCGCCGGCCATCGCCGGGGAACTCGTCGAGGACTGCATTCGGCAGGAACAGGAAGAAGCCTTCATCTTCGAGATGGTGAAGCAGGGCAACAGCGTTAACGGCCTCTACCCCATGAACGCCGAGTGGCAGGCACGGTACGAGGACTGGAAAGCGGGCAAGAGCAATGACTGAGGCAGTATTGGCCGCGGGCAGCAAGTCGCAACAGGCCTACGACGCAGTGAAGGCCCGGATTGTGGAAGGAACCTACACCCCCGGGTACCGGCTGGTGCTCGGCAGCATCGCCAAGGACCTCGGGTTCAGCGTGGTCCCGGTCCGGGAAGCCATCCGCCGGCTCGAGGCCGAAGGCCTGGTGAAGTTCGAACGCAACGTGGGCGCCACCGTGGCCGGGATCGACCCCACCGAGTACCTCTACACCATGCAGACCCTGAGCATCGTGGAAGGTGCCGCCACCGCGCTGTCTGCTCCGCTGGTCGATGCCGCGGCGATTGCCCGGGCCCGCGCCGTGAATGAGGAGATGCGCGAGTGCCTCCAGCATTTTGACCCCGTCCGCTTCACCCGGCTCAACCAGGACTTCCACAGCGTCCTGTTCGAGCGCTGCCCCAACCCGCACATCCTGGACCTGGTCCACCGCGGCTGGAACCGGCTGGCAGCTTTGCGGTCCTCCACGTTCCGCTTTGTCCCGGGCCGTGCCCGCGAATCGGTGGAGGAGCACGAAGGGCTGCTGCAGCTCATCGAATCCGGAGCAGACGCCGATTCCATCGAGAAGGCCGCCCGCCTGCACCGCTCCGCCACCCTGGACGCCTACCTCGCCCAGACCACCCCGCAACCAGCAACGCGGGGTCACTAAACGCCCAATAAACGGCCCCAATCGGCCCAGAAGTGACCCCGCGTTGAACTATCACGAAGGAAACAACAATGACGTTCACTGCAGAACAGTCCGCCACCCACTACGTGCCGCAGGACCTTCCCAACCACATCCAGCACTACATCAACGGCCAGTTCGTCGACTCCGTCTCCGGCAAGACCTTCGATGTCCTGGACCCGGTATCCAACCGGAACTACGCCACCGCCGCCGCAGGCCAGAAGGAGGACATCGACCTCGCCGTCGCCGCCGCCCGGGAAGCGTTCACCAACGGCCCGTGGCCGAAGATGAAGCCCCGAGAACGCGCCCGCGTCCTGAACAAAATCGCGGACGCCGTCGAGGCGCAGGAAGCCCGGCTCGCCGAGCTTGAGACGTTTGATACCGGCCTGCCCATCACCCAGGCCAAGGGCCAGGCCCTCCGCGCGGCGGAGAACTTCCGCTTCTTCGCCGACCTGATCGTGGCACAGTTCGACGACGCCATGAAGGTCCCCGGCTCACAGATCAACTACGTGAACCGCAAGCCGATCGGCGTCGCGGGCCTCATCACGCCGTGGAACACCCCGTTCATGCTGGAGTCCTGGAAGCTCGCCCCGGCCCTGGCCACCGGCAACACCGTGGTCCTCAAGCCGGCCGAGTTCACCCCGCTCTCCGCCTCGCTGTGGGCCACCATCTTCAAGGACGCCGGCCTCCCTGACGGGGTGTTCAACCTGGTCAACGGCCTCGGCGAGGAAGCCGGCGACGCCCTGGTCAAGCACCCGGACGTCCCGCTGATCTCCTTCACCGGCGAGACCACCACCGGCCAGACGATCTTCCGCAACGCCGCGGCCAACCTCAAGGGCCTGTCCATGGAGCTCGGCGGCAAATCCCCCTGCGTCGTGTTCGCCGACGCCGACCTGGACGCCGCCATCGACTCCGCCCTGTTCGGCGTCTTCTCCCTCAACGGCGAACGCTGCACCGCCGGCTCCCGGATCCTCGTGGAACGCGCCATCTACGACGAGTTCTGCGAAAAGTACGCCGCCCGCGCAAAGAACATCGTCGTCGGCGACCCGCATGACCCCAAGACCGAGGTGGGCGCCCTGGTCCACCCCGAACACTACGAAAAGGTGGCCTCCTACGTGGAGATCGGCAAATCCGAAGGCCGCCTTCTCGCCGGCGGCGGGCGGCCCGAAGGACTCCCCGACGGCAACTACATCGCACCCACGGTGTTTGCCGACGTCTCCCCCGACGCCCGGATCTTCCAGGAGGAAATCTTCGGACCCGTCGTCGCCATCACCCCGTTCGAGAACGACGACGAAGCCCTCGCCCTGGCCAACAACACCAAGTACGGCCTCGCCGCCTACATCTGGACGCAGAACCTCACCCGCGCCCACAACTTCTCGCAGAACGTCGAAGCCGGCATGGTCTGGCTGAACAGCCACAACGTCCGCGACCTGCGCACCCCGTTCGGCGGCGTCAAGGCCTCGGGGCTGGGCCACGAGGGCGGCTACCGCTCCATCGACTTCTACACCGACCAGCAGGCCGTCCACATCACCCTCGGCACCGTCCACACCCCCAAATTCGGCGCCTAGCCAACCCCTTTCAAAGAAGAGAGACCACCATGAGCAACCCGTTCACCGGCCCCATCCCCACCCCCACTGTCCCGGCTCCGGACATCGTCCGCTGCGCCTACATGGAAATCGTGGTCACCGACCTCGCCAAATCCCGCGCGTTCTACGTGGACATGCTCGGCCTGCACGTCACCGAAGAAGACGAGAACGCCATCTACCTGCGCACCCTGGAGGAGTTCATTCACCACAACCTGGTGCTGCGCAAGGGACCCGTCGCCGCCGTGGCGGCCTTCGCCTACCGGGTGAAGTCCCCCGCCGAAGTGGACGCCGCAGAGGCGTACTACCGCGAGTTGGGCTGCCGGGTTGAACGCCGCAAGGAAGGCTTCACCAAGGGCATCGGAGACTCCGTCCGCGTCGAAGACCCGCTGGGCTTCCCGTACGAGTTCTTCTACGACGTGGAGCACGTGGAGCGCCTTACCCAGCGCTACGACCTCTACTCCGCCGGTGAGCTGGTCCGCCTGGACCACTTCAACCAGGTCACCCCCGACGTCCCGCGCGGCCGCAAATACCTTGAGGATCTCGGCTTCCGCGTCTCGGAGGACATCCAGGATTCCGACGGCGTCACGTACGCCGCATGGATGCACCGCAAGCAGACCGTCCACGACACCGCGCTCACCGGCGGCAACGGGCCGCGGATGCACCACATTGCCTTTGCCACGCACGAGAAGCACAACATCATCCAGATCTGCGACAAGATGGGCGCCCTGCGCATCAGCGACCGGATCGAACGCGGCCCCGGCCGGCACGGCGTGTCCAACGCCTTCTACCTCTACATCCTGGACCCGGACGGCCACCGTGTGGAGATCTACACCCAGGACTACTACACCGGCGATCCGGACAACCCCACCATCACCTGGGACGTCCACGACAACCAGCGCCGCGACTGGTGGGGCAACCCCGTTGTCCCCTCCTGGTACACCGAAGCCTCCCTGGTCCTGGACCTGGACGGCAACCCGCAGCCGGTCATCGAGCGCGAGGAAAAGTCCGAGATGGCGGTCACGGTGGGCGCCGACGGTTTCTCCTACACGCGGAAAACAGAAGGAGAAGGCGCCGGTGCCACTGAACAGAAGACCGGCTTCAAGCTGGGGGCGCAGGTCTAGCCATGCTGGAGCCCAGGACGATCGAGGCCATCGCGGACGAACTGCTCGAAGCCGGCCGTAACCGGAAACCTGTGCCGCGCCTGACCGCACGCTACCCGGACATGACAGTGGAGGACTCCTACGCCGTGCAGCTGTTGTGGCGGCGCCGGAACGAGGAAGCCGGACGGACCCTGGTGGGGCGCAAGATCGGCCTCACGTCCAAGGCCATGCAGGCCGCCACCGGCATCACCGAACCGGACTACGGCGCCATCTTCGATGACATGGTGCTGGAAACCGGCTGCTCCGTGGACTGGGACCAGTACACCCACCCGCGGGTGGAAGTGGAGCTCGCCTTCGTCCTGAAAGACGGGCTGAAAGGCCCCGGCGTCACCATCTTCGACGTCCTGAAAGCCACCGACTACGTTGTCCCGGCCCTGGAGATCCTGGATTCCCGGATCGAGATGGAAGGCAGGACCATCGTGGACACCATCTCGGACAACGCGGCGATGGGCGCCATGGTGATCGGCGGCCGGCCCGTAAAGCCCGACGCCGTGGACCTCCGCTGGGTCTCCGCCATCCTCTACAAGAACCAGACCGTTGAAGAGACCGGAGTCGCCGCCGGGGTCCTGGACCACCCGGCCAACGGCGTCCACTGGCTGGCCAACAAGATCGCCGCCCACGGCGACTCACTGAAAGCCGGCGACATCATCCTCGCCGGCTCCTTCACCCGCCCGCTCTGGGTGTACAAGGGAGATACCGTCCACGCCGACTACGGACCCCTGGGGAGTGTCACATGCCGCTTCGAATAGAGGACACCTTCCGCGACGCCCTCGCCGGGGCGGACCGGCCGCTGGCCGGGATGTGGGTCTGTTCCGGAAGCCCCCTGATCGCCGAGCTGTGCGCCGGATCCGGGCTGGACTGGCTCCTGGTGGACGCAGAGCACAGCCCCAACGGCCTCGAATCCATCCTCGCCCAGCTCCAGGCCATCCACGGCTACCCCGCCCACACCATGGTCCGCCCGCCGGCCAACGACACCGTGCTGATCAAGCAGTACCTGGACCTGGGCGTCCAGAACCTGCTCATCCCCATGGTCAACTCAGCCGCTGAGGCGGAAGCCGCCGTGGCCGCAACCCGCTACCCGCCGCAGGGCGTCCGCGGGGTCGGCTCGGCCCTGGCCCGCGCGGCACGCTGGAACCGGGTCCCGGACTACCTCGCCCGGGCCAACGAAACCATCAGCGTCACCGTACAGATCGAATCCGCAGCCGCGGTAGCCGTCGTGGAAAACATCCTGGCGGTCGACGGCGTCGACGCCATCTTCGTGGGCCCGTCCGACCTCGCCGCCTCCATGGGCCTGCTGGGACAGCAGGAACACCCCGAGGTGCGCGCCGCCGTCGAACACTGCCTCGCTGCCGCCAAAGCCGCCGGGAAACCCGCGGGCGTTAACGCCTTCAACCCGGACACCGCCCGCCACTACCTCGACCAGGGTGCCAACTTCATCCTGGTGGGCGCCGACGTCGCCCTCCTGGCAAGGGGCTCCGAAGCCTTGGCAGCGCAGTACATCCAGGCGGCGGAGGCTGCCGATCGCGACAACACCGCCAGCTACTGACGTCGTCCCGCATTCACCTGCCTCGCGTGACGCCTCGCAGAGGTGAAGACAGCCAGCAGGCCATCTGTTCAGCATATTAGCCATAAGCCAGTATAGTGAACGAATGACCTCCACAATCACCCTTGCGATTGCTGTACCGCTCGAAGCAGAGCTGGTGGAGCAGATCCGCGCCGTCGATCCGTCAGTTACCGTCCTCTACGAGCCCGAGCTCCTGCCACCCGAGCGTTACCCGGCCGACCACTCCGGCGACCCGGCCTTCAAGCGCACTCCAGCCCAGGAAGAGCGCTACTGGGCCATGCTCAACAGCGCACAGGTGCTTTACGGCTTCCCCAACGAAAGCCCCGCCGGCCTCGCCCGCATAGCCCGCGAGAATCCGCGCCTGCAGTGGATCCACGCAATGGCCGCAGGGGCGGGCGGAGCCGCCAAGGCCTCCGGACTGGACCAGGACATCCTGCTAAAGTTCAAGATCACCACATCAGCCGGCGTCCACGCCCTGCCCCTCGCCGAGTTCGCGGCGCTCGGAATCCTCAACGGCTTCAAACGGAGCGCAGAACTGGCCCAGGACCAGGCCGCCAAAACATGGCCTGAACTGCGGATCCCCACCCGCCTGGTCAACGGCTCCACATTGGTGGTCACCGGGCTGGGCGAAATCGGGCTGGAGACCGCAAGGATCGCCAGGGCGTTGGGGATGAAGGTCAGCGGAACCAAACGGTCCGTGGAACACATCGACGGCATCGAGCAGGTGGTGGACAACACCGGCCTTCCGGCCCTGCTGGCCACGGCCGATGCAGTGGTGAACACGCTGCCCGGCACCGCCTTCACGGAGAAGCTTTACAACCATGAAACGTTCGCCGCCATGAAGCCCGGGACGGTCTTCATCAACGTGGGCCGGGGCACCGTCGTCGACGAAGAGGCCCTGCTGGAAGCCCTCAACAACGGCCAGGTCGGCTACGCCTGCCTGGACGTCTTCGCCGTCGAGCCCCTTCCGGAGGACAGCCCCCTCTGGGAGCACCCCAGGGTCATGGTCTCCCCGCACACATCCGCCCTCAGTGCCGCCGAGAACCGCCTCATCACCGAGCGCTTCTGCAGCAACCTGCGGACCTTCCTCGACGGCGGCGACCTCCCCCACCTCGTGGACACGGTCCACTTCTACTAAGCCCCCCGGCTCGAAGCACGGTCAGGAGAAATCCATGCGCATCGCAAGAATCAAGACGGCAGAGGGAGCCCGGCACGCCGTGGAGCGGAGCGGGATGTGGCACCACATTGTTGATCCGTTCGAGGAACCCTTCAGCTACACAGGGCACACCACCTCCGGCGCAGATGCCGTGTTCCTCGCCCCGGTCCGGCCGGCTGTGGTGCTCGGCATCGGACACAACCGGACGCTGAACGACCATCCGCTGCCCATCCAGGCCTGGCATAAGTCCGTGCACACCCTCGCCAATCCCGGCGATCCGGTGGTCGCCGTCCGGGACCGCGGCACGGTCAACGTGGAAGGCGAACTCGCAGTGGTCATCGGGAAACAAGCGAAGGAGCTGACGCCCGGCAATGCCTTGGAGCATGTCCTCGGCTATACGTGCGTCAATGACGTGACCAACGTGGACCAGGGCCTGGTGGATGAACGGAACTTCCAGGGCAAGGCCGGCGTGAACTACACGCCCCTTGGCCCGTGGATCGAAACCGACATCCCGGATCCGGACCTTGTGGGAATCGACGTCATCGTCAACGGAGTGGCCCAGGCCAACTCCGGGACGTCCAACCTGCCCTCCTCAGTGGTGGAGTGCCTCGTCTACGTAACTTCCTGGCTGACGCTGGAACCCGGCGACGTGCTTATGACAGGGGCTCCCGGGACCGCAGTGGCAGTCCTGCCGGGCGATCAAGTGGACATCGTGATCGAGGGAATCGGCACCCTTACAAACAAGGTCGCCTGAGTTCCCCCGCCTTCCGGAGCACGCATGGCATGGGACGCGATGACGCGCGCCCCTATGATGGATGGTGTTCAGTCAAATGAACACCAGTTCGTCCTGCCGCGGCAACCCGAAGGAGAATCATGGCCGATTCCCGCAACTCCGGCCCTCAACCAGACAACCAGGGCAACGCCTCACCCGCCCCCGCCGTCACGCGGGCGGCAGCCGTCCTGGATGCACTGGCCTCCTCCGCCACAGGCCGCCTCACCCTCAGCGACCTCTCGCGGGAAGTAGGCATCCCCAAATCATCCACGTCGAACCTGCTGCTGGCGCTGGAGGAAGCCAGGCTTATCAACCGCCAGGGCAGTGAGTTCACCCTTGGCCGCAAGCTGGTTGAACTCGGCGCGGCATACCTTGGCCGCCTGGATGAGGTGCAGGAGTTCTACCGCTACTGCGAGCAGGCCCCGGTACTCTCCGGCGAGACCGTTCGCATCGCGATGCTCGACGGCTTGAACGTCATCTACCTAGCGCGCTACGAGGGCCACCCCGCCGTACGACTGACGTCGAATATCGGCGACAAAATGCCAGTCTCGCTCTGCGCAGTGGGCAAGGCACTGATAGCGCGGCTGCATGACCATGACATCGAGGAACTCTTCCCCGATGACGCGGAACTGCCCGTGCTGACGCCGAAGTCGCTGCGCACGGGAGCCGAATTCAAGGCACAGCTGCAGACCATCCGCGAACAGGGCTACGCCTTTGAGGACGAGGAATCCACCACCGGCGTGGTCTGCCTGGCCGTTGCCGTGCCCACCCGCGGAGCCCACGGTCCCAGCCTCGGCCTGTCAGTGACAGCACTCAAGGCCACATACACGCCTGAGCAGGGTGCCCAGATGGTCAAGGAACTCCAGGAACTCGCCCATTCCCTGGGCAACCCCATGGGGTAACCGCCGCCGCTTCCTACACAAACGCATTCACCCTTGCCGTCTGTTCAACTTGCTGTATTGTGTTCAGCATAGTGATCGACGCAACAGGTGTCGTTGCTATCCCACCAGGCCAACGAGGGTCTGGAGTGCGTTTAAGGGAGTTACTGTGACAACTCGTACTAAATCACCGCAGACCGACAGGAACGGCCATGTGGTCGAACCGGGGCAGCTGCGAAGGGCAACGCTTGCCAGCTCTGTAGGGTCAGCCCTCGAGTACTACGACTTTTACATTTATGGCCTCGCGTCAGCACTGATCTTTGGTCCGCTGTTCTTTTCCCCCTTGGGTGAAAGCGGCGCAGTCATCGCCTCGTTTGCCACGTACGGCGTCGGCTTTGCCGCAAGGCCCTTCGGCGGGGTGGTCTTTGGCTACATCGGAGACCGCTTCGGCCGGAAGATGGTGCTGATCCTCACCATCGGCCTGATGGGAATGGCAAGCTTCGCCATCGGCCTCCTGCCCACCTTTGAACAGGCAGGAATGCTCGGTGCCGTCCTGCTGGTCGCCCTCCGCATCCTCCAGGGCCTTGGCGCCGGCGCCGAGCAGGCCGGGGCAACCACGCTGATTTCCGAGGTGGCTCCGCGAAGCCGCCGCGGGTTCTTTGCCTCCCTGCCCTTCGTGGGCATCCAGCTGGGCACCCTGCTCGGAGCGGGCACGTTCGCCCTGATGGCCCTCGCGGACCGGGATGTCCTGCTGGGCTGGCTGTGGCGGGTCCCCTTCCTGGCCAGCGTCATTCTTATTGTTATAGCTGTCTTTATCCGGCTCCGACTGAAGGAAACACCGGTCTTCCAGGAGCTGGAGAAGCACAAAGCGGTGGTCAAGAATCCGGTGGGCCAAATCTGGAAGCACTCCAAGAAGAATGTGCTCGTCGGAATCGGCCTGCGCATGGGTGAAAACGGCAACTCGTCGGTTTACTCCGCGCTTCTGGTCTCATTCATCAGCCTTCCAGCCGGCGTATTCCCGGGCGACAAGTTCATTGGTCCAACAGGATTGCTGATCGCCGCCGGCTGCGCAGCAGTCATGGTGGTCACCTTCGGCGCCCTGTCCGACCGGTTCGGCCGGGTTCCCGTGTACCGCTACGGGGCACTATTCCAGGCCCTCATTGCACTGCCCGCGTTCTACCTGGTCACGCTGGGCAACGTCACCCTGGTTTGGGCAGTGATGGCGGTAGGCATCGCCCTGGGCGTGCAGTCCATGCTGGGTCCGCAATGCGCCCTGCTGCCTGAACTCTTCGGCTCCCAGCACCGGTTCACCGGCGTGGCCCTCAGCCGTGAACTCTCGGCAGTCCTCGCCGGCGGGTTCGCACCCATGATCGGCGTTGCGCTGCTCGCTGCAACCAACCATTCCTGGCTGGTTCCCGCGCTGTACTCACTGGTCCTGGCCGCAATCTCCTTTGTCACCACGTTCTTTACTCCCGAAACCAACGGCCGCGACCTGGTGCTCGTTGAGGACGCCAGGTAGTAGTCCCTGATCCTTGGGGGCGGCCCCTTGCGGGGGCCGCCCCCCGGGTTCGTCAGCACCCCAAGCCCCTCCGGTCCCCAAAAGGTTGAACATGAACAACGCCACCACCTCCGCCGCTCCACCCTCCGGCGCCGAACAAACCCGTCCGCGGGCCGGGTTTGTCGGGCTGGGGCTGATGGGCGCACCCATGGCCGCCAACCTGCTGCGGGCGGGATGGTCCGTCACGGGATGGAACCGCTCCCCCGCCGCTGTTGAAGACCTGCTGCGGCTGGGCGGGAGCGGCGCCGCCACGGTGGCGGACCTGAGGGACGAGCCGGTCATCATTTTTATGCTCCCCGATCTTTCCTTCATTGAAGATGCCGCAGCAGGGCTCCTCGACGCATGGCGGACCTCGCCGCCTGAACCGGGAACGGTCGTTGTGGTCATGAGCAGCGTTTCACCCGTGGGCGTCAGAGACTTCGGCCGGGCGGTTATCGAGGCAAGCGGCGGGAACGCCACAGTGCTGGATGCGCCCGTCAGCGGCGGTACACACGGCGCAAAGCAAGGAGACCTCGCCATCATGGCAGGCGGCTCGGAAGGGGACTTCGCGCGGGTCCGGCCGGCACTGCAGGCCATGGGCGCAACAGTCCGGCGGCTCGGCGGGCTCGGGGCGGGCTCCTTGGCCAAAGCATGCAACCAGCTGGTTGTCGGCACCACGACGGCGGCCCTCGCCGAAGCAGCCGAGCTTGCGGAACGCTCCGGTCTGGAGGTCACGGCCCTCTTCGAGGTGCTCTCCGGCGGGCTCGCTGCAAGCCGGGTGCTGGAACTCGTAGGTCCCCGCCTGGCAGCAAAGGACTACACGCCCACAGGACCGGCCAAGTTCATGCACAAGGACCTGTCTTTTGTCGTGGAGAGTGCACGAAGCGTCGGTGCCGCTGCGCCGATGGCGTCCGCCGGGACCGAACTCTACGCGCAGTTGCTCGCGCAAGGCCTGGGGGACCTCGACCTGGCCGTGGTGCGTAAGGCCATTGCGAACCTCAGCACCACAGACGCTTCCCACAGCGGGACCGAAGCGGCCAAGGAGACTGCACGATGACTTCACTTTTCGACCTGACCGGGCGTGCGGCGCTAGTTACCGGCTCCAGCCGGGGAATAGGCAACGCCCTTGCCCGTGCCCTGGCGGATGCCGGTGCAACGGTGGTGTTGAACGGGATGGATGCGGACCGCCTCAAGGCTGCAGAAACCTCCATGTCCGCCGATTTCCCGCCAGGCCGTATCCACAGCTGCGCCTTCGACGTTACCAAGGACGCGGAAGTGGCCAGTGCCGTGGCCTGGGTGGAGGAGAACGTAGGTCCACTGGAGATCCTGGTCAACAATGCCGGAATCCAACACCGCGTCGCCATGGTTGACCTGGACGTCGAAGACTGGGAAAGGGTCATCACCACTGACCTCACCAGCGCTTTCCTCGTGGGCCGGGCGGCCGCCCGCTTCATGATCCCCCGCGGCCGCGGCAAGATCATCAACATCTGCTCCGTCCAGGCCGACCTTGCACGGCCCACCATCGCGCCCTACATCGCTGCCAAGGGCGGCCTGCGAAACCTCACCCGCGCCATGACGGCGGAATGGGCGGCTTCCGGCCTGCAGATCAACGCCATCGCCCCTGGTTACATCCACACCGAAATGACCCGGAACCTGGTGGACGATGAGCAGTTCAACACCTGGATCCTTGGGAGGACCCCCGCGCACCGCTGGGGCACCGTCCAGGACCTCGCCGGACCGGCAGTCTGGCTGGCCTCCAGCGGTTCAGATTTCGTGAATGGACAAACAATCTTCATCGACGGCGGAATGACGGTGGTGGTCTGATGCCCACCGTTGCCGAACTGCCGGCGGCGGGTCCCGCCGTCGTCGCCCATGCTGCAGGCGACCTGCGCATTGAAAGCATTCCGCTCCCGGCACCCCTGCCCGACCAGGCCGTGGTGGAGATTGCCTACGGCGGAATCTGCGGCTCCGACCTGCACTACTGGCTGCACGGTGCCGCCGGGGAATCGGTACTGAAGGCCCCCATGGTGCTTGGCCACGAGATCGTGGGGACTGTCATCCGCGCGGCAGCGGACGGGTCGGGACCGGCTGAGGGCGCACCGGTCGCCGTGCATCCGGCCACGCCCGGGCCGGGAGAGGGTCTGGACTATGCCAGGTATCCCGAAGACCGGCCCAACCTGTCCCCCGGCTGCACCTATCTTGGAAGTGCCGCACGGTTCCCGCATACGGACGGCGCCTTCAGCAGGTACGTCAACCTGCCGTCGCGGATGCTGCGGGTCCTGCCGCCCGGCCTGGACCTGAAGGCAGCGGCGCTGATCGAACCGGCCAGCGTGGCGTGGCATGCCGTGAGCCGCGCCGGTGATGTCAGGGGCAAGACGTTCCTGGTGGTGGGCTGCGGCCCTATCGGTACGCTGACCGTCGCCGTCCTCAAGCGTGCGGGTGCGGCCCGCATCGTGGCCACGGACCTGCACCGAAAACCGCTCGACATTGCACTGGCAGTTGGAGCGGACGAGGTGCTGGAGGCCAGCGAGGCCCAGGCCCTGGCAGCGGTCCAGGCAGACATTGTTATCGAGTCCTCCGGCTCCCACTATGGATTGGCGACGGCCATCAAAGGAGCGGTGCGTGGCGGCAAAGTGGTGATGGTCGGCTTGCTCCCGTCCGGACCGCAGCCTGTACTGATCTCACTGGCTATCACCCGGGAGCTGGAATTGCTGGGATCATTCAGGTTCAACGACGAGATCGATGAGGTCATCGCGGCGCTGGGCGACGGGTCCCTGTTCGTGGCCCCGGTGACCACGCACGTCTTCCCGCTGGAACGCGGTCTCGAAGCTTTTGAAACGGCCAAGGACTCGGCCGAGTCCGGCAAGGTCCTGCTGGACTTCGATCCTGATGCGTCGCTCTCCACCGGACCAGGAGCTGCAGAAGCAGCACGCCCGCGCTAAAGGGACCGCGCCGGGGGCAGTTTGGGGGACCTGCACCCGGCGCGGAGTCTCTGATACCGCCTGGTTAGGCGAGGGAAAGGAAGAGCTTCTCCAGCTCTTTCCTGTCCATGGTGGCGTCCTCGCGGACAATGCACTGCTCCAGGCCGCTGGCGATGATCGCGAAGCCGGCCCTGTCCAGCGCCTTCGATACGGCGGCGAGCTGCGTGACGATGTCCTTGCAGTCCCTGCCTTCCTCCAGCATCCGCGTCACGGCGGCGAGCTGGCCCTGGGCGCGCTTGAGGCGGTTGACCACTGGGGCCAGTTCAGTCGAGTCGAGTTCCATGAGGTCTCCGTAGGTGGGGTTCTTGCCTCCAACTATATACCCCTCGGGGTGTTTTTGACTACCCCCGGGGGTATCTGTAATACTCGGTGGGGTATTCAACTTCCCCCGACGAGAGGCCAGCAATGACTTCCCCTTCCACGGCACCGGCCGTCACCGCCCTTGCTCCCGAGACCCTGCGCACTTGGATCGAACAGCACCAGGACCTCGTCGTCATCGACGTGCGCTCCGCCGCAGAATTCGAGTCCATGCACATCCGCGGCTCCTACAACGTGCCCCTGCCGCTGCTGTCCGAGCACACCAATGAACTCGCCGCCCGCCTGGGCTCCCGCGTGGTCCTGGTCTGCCAGTCCGGAGCGCGGGCCGAGCAGGCACGGCAGCGGCTGGGCAAGTCCGGGATCGACGGCGCCTACGTCCTGACCGGCGGGGCGCCCGGCTTCGCCGCCGCCGGCGGGGACGTCGTCAAGGGCAAGGACCGCTGGGACCTGGAGCGCCAGGTCCGCCTCGCCGCAGGCTCCCTGGTGGTCCTGGGCCTGGCCGGCGGCAGGTTCGTCTCGCCGAAGATCCGCATGCTCGCCGGCGCCATCGGCACCGGCCTCACGTTTTCGGCGGCCACCAACACCTGCGCCATGGGCCAGGCCCTCTCGGCGATGCCGTGGAACAAGGCCGCCAAGGAACCCACCCGCGAAAGCGCCATTCTGACCCTCCCCGTCAACACCGAGCAGACGCCGGCAGCATGATTACGGCCCTGTCGCTGGGCCTCTTCGTCGGGATCGTCCTCGGTGTAGTAGGCGGCGGGGGCTCTATCATTGCTGTTCCCGCCCTGGTCTATGGCGTGGGGATGACCCCCGCCGAGGCCATCCCCACTTCCCTCCTGGTGGTTGGCGCTTCATCCTTGGCAGCGCTGATCCCACGCCTGCGCGAGGGCATCAACTGGCCCGTAGTGCTGATTGTCGGCGCAGCCGGCGTCCCCGCCGCGTGGGGCGGGACAGCGGTGGGTCGGCTGCTGGATCCGAACATACTGATGCTCGCCTTCGCGGTCATCATGGTGGCAGCGGGGATACGCATGCTAATGAAGGCCAAGGAATCCGGCGGCGGATCCTGCAGCACGGGACCAAGCCGCGCCTTCCGCTCCTGCGCACCCAAGGCGGTGGGGGTTGGCGTACTCATCGGATTCCTCACGGGGCTGCTCGGGGTGGGCGGCGGGTTCCTGATTACACCCGCCCTCACCCTGCTCCTGGGCCTGCGTATGAAGCAAGCCGTGGGTTCATCCCTTGCCATCATCGTGATCAATTCAGCCGCCGGTTTTGGTGCCCACGCTGCAGGATTCAGCATTGACTGGCCAGGCCTGCTGAGCTTTGCGGTGCCGGCGGTCCTTGGCTCCCTTGTCGCTGCCCGCCTCGCCCGCCGGCTGAAGGACAAACACGTCCGCATTTCTTTCGCGGTGCTCATCTTCGCAGTCGCGGCATGGGTCACCGCAAGTACCGTCACCGCCTAGCAAACCACCCCCCAAGGAGAACCCCATGGGCCTCATCAACTCCCTGAAAAAAGCCTTCACCAAACCCTACAAAACCGTCTCAGTAGCTGAGGCCAAGGACCTCCTGTCCTCGGGCGCCGCGCTGATCGACGTCCGCTCCGCCCAGGAATGGCGCTCCGGACGCGCACCCCAGGCGAAGCACATCCCGCTGGACCGGCTGCAGACCGGCACCCCCGGCATCAACAAGAACCGGGCAGTGATAGCCATGTGCCAGTCCGGGGTCCGCTCCGCTTCAGCGGCGCGGCTCCTCGCTTCGCAGGGCTACGAGGCCTACTCCCTGCGCGGCGGCATGGGCGCCTGGCGCTCGGCCGGCGAACCCGTCCGCTGACAACAGCCCACTATTTCGAAGGAGAATCCCATGGCTGAAATCACCATCACCGACGCTGAACAGCGTCTATCCACCGCCCGAATCCTCGATGTCCGCGAGGACTTCGAGGTCGGGGAAGGCATGATCCCCGGCGCCCTGCACATCCCCATGGGCCAGCTGCAGGCACGCCTGTCCGAACTGGACCCTGCCGTCCCCGTCATAGTGGTCTGCCGTAGCGGCAACCGTTCAGCCCGCGTCGCCGACGCCCTCAACGGCGCCGGCTTCACCGCCGACACCATGGCCGGCGGCATGGTCGCCTGGACCCGCGCCGGCCTGCCCACCACCTGACTCCTGCATCCCGCCAAGAACCGCCACAACAAAAAGCCCGAAAGGACACGAAATTCCATGGCTACCATCGACGTCACGGAACAGAGCTTCGCTGAGACCCTGGAGAACAACGACATTGTCTTCGTTGACTTCTGGGCGGCATGGTGCGGCCCCTGCCGCATGTTCGCCCCCACTTACGGCGCCGCAGCTGACCGGCACCCGGACATCACCTTCGCCAAAGTGGACACCGAAGCCGAACGGTCCCTCGCCGCCGCAGCGAACATCACCTCCATCCCCACCCTGATGGCTTTCAAGGACAGGACACTCGTCTTCTCCCAGCCTGGAGCCCTCAACGCCACCGGCCTCGAAGAAGTCATCCAGGAAGTAAGGAAGCTGGACATGGACAAGCTCCGCGCGGATGCAGCCCGGCAGCTGGCCTGAAACGGGGACGGCGGCGCAACCGTGGCGCACCATCACGGCCGACGGCCTGGCCGGCGTCTGGCCCCGCGCCGCGGTAGTGGACGTCCGGAGCCGGGAGGAGTATTCCATCGCCCGCATCCCGGGCAGCCTGAATATCCCGCTGGATGACCTGCCCGCCCGCCTCGCAGACTGCCCCCACGCCATTCCTGACAGGCAGCAGCAGGCTTGCTGTATACCCCCAGGGGTATTAGCATTGATACCAGAGCACGCCTTAGACCTTCCCCTCCACCGCTTTCACGAAGGAGAGCAACAGATGCTTATCGAGCGTATTTACGATGAAGACCTTGCCCAGGCCAGCTACCTGATCGGCTGCCAGGCAAAGGGCGAAGCCGTGGTTGTCGACGGCCGCCGCGACATCGCGGTGTACCAGGACCTCGCCAGGAAGAACGGCATGAAGATCGTGGCCGTCACCGAAACCCACATCCATGCGGACTACCTTTCCGGCACCCGTGAACTGGCCGCCGCCACCGGCGCAACCATTTATGTCTCCGGTGAGGGCGGCCCGGACTGGCAGTACGAATTCGACGGCGAGCGGCTGTTCGACGGCGACACGATCACCCTCGGGAACATCAGCATCAAGGCGCTGCACACCCCCGGCCACACTCCGGAGCACCTCTCCTTCCTGGTGACGGACGGCGCGTTCAGCGACCAGCCGGGCTACCTGCTCTCCGGGGATTTCGTCTTCTCCGGCGACCTGGGACGACCCGATCTGCTCGACGAGGCCGCGGGCGGCGTCGACACCCGCTTCATGGGGGCCAAGCAGCTCTTCACCAGCCTCCGGGACAAGTTCCTGACCCTGCCGGACTATGTCCAGGTCCACCCTGCCCACGGTGCCGGCAGCGCCTGCGGCAAGGCGCTGGGCGCCATCCCCTCCTCCACGGTGGGCTACGAACGCCTCTACGCCTGGTGGGGCCCCTACCTCGCCGCCAACGACGAGCAGGGCTTCATCGACGAGCTCCTCGACGGCCAGCCGGACGCCCACGCCTACTTCGGCCGCATGAAGCGCGAAAACCGTGAAGGCCCGGCCGTCATGGGAGAACGCGCACCGCTGCCCGAACTCGCACCCGGCATCGTCGCTGCAGGCCTGGCGGAGGACACCCTGACCTTCATTGACACCCGTCCCAACAGCGAAGTCCACGAAGGCACGGTGGCACGTTCCCTGAACGTCCCTGCCGGCAAATCAGTGGCCAGCTACGGCGCCTGGGTAGTCAACCCGGAAACCGACAAGAACCCGCTGGTGCTGCTGGCACCGGACCAGGACACCGCCCAGGACATGTGGGGCCACCTGGTGCGCGTCGGCATCGACAACGTCGCCGGCTACGTCACAAGCCTTGAAGGCCTCCCCGCCGCCGTCCCGAAGCTCATCCAGCCCGAGGAACTCGAGGACTTCGACGCCGCCATGGTCCTGGACGTCCGCAACAGGACCGAGCACACCGCGGGACACATCCCCGGATCGCACCAGCTCAGCGGAGGCCGCGCTATGTGGCACCTGGATGAACTTCCCGCCAACGGCACCATCGTGACCTACTGCCAGAGCGGGGTGCGCAACTCGGTCGCAGCCAGCGCGCTGCGCCGCGCCGGGTACGACGTCGTCGAGCTGGACGGCAGCTACGCCGGCTGGAGCGCCTGGAAGCAGGCACGGGAATCCGTGTCCAGCAACTAGGCAAAGCAGTAATGACAGCGATCGCTTTGGGACTGCGCCAGAACCTGGCGCAGTCCCTGCTGATGGTCTGCCCCACCCTGCTCGCGGCGATCGCCGCGAGCACCGCAGCGTCCGGCATCGCGGTGGCCGTGCGGATGCGCCGCGCAGACCACCGGCGGTATTAGGGCGGCGGTGACCTAGAGCGCCGCGAGCATTTCGGCGACGCCGTCCAAGGCCCCCGGGACCAGCGAGTAGTAGGCCCACGTCCCGCGCTTTTCCCGGTGCAGGATCCCGGCTTCCACCAGGATCTTCAAGTGGTGGGAGACGGTGGGCTGGCCAAGGTCCAGTGGCTCCGTGAGGTCGCAGACGCAGGACTCCCCCGACTCCTCCGCCTTGACGATCGACAGCAGGCGCAGGCGGTTGGGATCGGCCAGTGCCTTGAAAACCAGGGCTTTCTGCTGGGCATCTTCCGCGCCGAGCACCGGCCTCCCCGACGGGACGCAGCAGGAAGCGTCGACGGCGGGTTCACGAGTCTGCAACGGGTTCATGGCTTCCATTATGCAATAGATTGACATTCATCGATATAGCTGGGGATACTTCACATATCGATTTCCATCAATCTATCGCCGAGCAGCACAGGAGACCCGTGAGCACCCGGACCGAGACACCGCCCATCCAAGGGGAAGAGGCCGTCGCCGGCAAGCTCTCCACCCTGGACCGCTTCCTCCCCGTGTGGATCATCGCTGCCATGGTGCTGGGCCTCCTCCTTGGCAACCTGGTCCCCGGCCTGGACACCGCGCTGGAAGCCGTCAAAGTGGGCGAAGTGTCGCTGCCCATCGCCGTCGGCCTTCTGGTCATGATGTACCCGGTGCTTGCGAAGGTCCGCTACGACCAGACCCGCCGTGTGCTGGGCGACCGGAAACTCATGGTGTCGTCCCTGGTGATCAACTGGGTCCTGGCCCCCGCATTCATGTTCGTCCTGGCCTGGCTCTTCCTCGCAGACCTTCCCGAGTACCGGACCGGCCTGATCATCGTGGGCCTGGCCCGGTGCATTGCCATGGTGATGATCTGGAACGACCTCGCCTGCGGTGACCGGGAATCCGCTGCAGTCCTGGTTGCCATCAACTCCCTGTTCCAGGTGGTTGCGTTCGGCGCGCTGGGCTGGTTTTACCTGCAGCTCCTGCCGTCCTGGCTGGGCCTTCCCACCACCAGCGCCGATTTCTCCTTCTGGGCCATCACCCTTTCAGTGCTGATCTTCCTGGGCGTCCCGCTGCTGGCCGGCTTCCTCACCCGCACCCTCGGCGAAAAAGCCCGGGGCCGCGACTGGTACGAGGAAAAATTCCTCCCCAGGCTCGGCCCCTGGGCGCTCTACGGCCTGCTGTTCACCATCACCCTCCTCTTCGCCCTGCAGGGAGGCACCATCACCGCCCGCCCGCTGGATGTAGCCCGCATCGCGCTTCCGCTGCTGGTCTACTTCGTGGTTGTCTTCGGCGCGGGCATGCTGCTCGGCAAGTGGCTGGGCCTTGGCTACGCCAAGACCACCACACTGGCCTTCACGGCGGCGGGCAACAACTTCGAACTGGCCATCGCTGTGGCGATTGGCACCTTCGGCGTGACGTCCGGCCAGGCCCTTGCCGGCGTCGTCGGCCCCTTGATAGAAGTGCCCGCACTTGTTGCACTGGTGTATGCGGCCCTCTGGGCCCGCAAGCGCTTCTTCAGCCCCGCCACCGCTATCCTCTGACCACCGTTACCACCGGAGAACACCATGAGCACCGAAACCGCCAAGAAACCGTCCGTCCTGTTCGTCTGCGTCCACAACGCCGGCCGTTCCCAGATGGCCGCCGCCTTCCTCACCAGCCTTTCCAAGGGCGCCATCGAGGTGCGCTCCGCCGGCTCCCAGCCCGCGGACAAGATCAACCCGTCCGCCGTGGAAGCCATGGCCGAGGTGGGCATCGACATGTCCGCCGAGGTTCCCAAGGTCCTGACCACCGAGGCCGTGAAGGAATCCGACGTCGTCATCACCATGGGCTGCGGTGACGAATGCCCGTACTTCCCCGGCAAGCGCTACGAGGACTGGGTCCTCGAGGACCCCGCAGGCAAGGGCGTTGAATCCGTCCGCCCCATCCGCGACCAGATCAGGACCCGCATCGAGGGCCTGATCGAATCCCTCATCCCGGCCGCCAAGTAGATCCACAAGATTCCGACCCCCAGGAGATTCCCGTGAGCGAGACCGTGAACGCCGTGAACACAGAACAGTTGATCATCATCGGGTCCGGCCCTGCCGGCTACACCGCCGCCATCTACGCCGCCCGGGCAGGGCTCAAGCCCCTGGTCCTGGCCGGCTCGGTCACCGCCGGCGGCGCCCTGATGAACACCACTGAAGTGGAGAACTTCCCCGGTTTCCCGGGCGGCATCCAGGGTCCGGAACTCATGGACGGGCTGCAGGAACAGGCGGAGAAGTTCGGCGCGCAGGTGGTGTTCGACGACGTCACGGAAGTCTCGCTGGCGGGCCACCTCAAGCGGGTGGTCACCGGCGGCGGCGACGTGCACGAGGCTCCCGCCGTCATCCTTGCCACCGGCTCCGCCTACAAGGAACTCGGGCTGCCGGAGGAGAAGAAGTTCAGCGGCCACGGCGTTTCCTGGTGCGCCACCTGCGACGGGTTCTTCTTCCGCGAGCAGGACATCATCGTGGTAGGCGGCGGCGACTCGGCCATGGAGGAGGCGATGTTCCTGACCCGGTTCGGCAAGTCCGTCACCGTCGTCGTGCGCAAGGGCGAACTGCGGGCCTCCCGCATCATGGCGCAGCGTGCCAAGGACAACCCCAAGATCAGCTTCGCCTGGAACTCCGCCGTCACCGCCATCCACGGCGATACCAAGGTCACCGGCGTCACGCTGACGGACACCCGCACCGGGGAAACCCGCCAGCAGGCCGCCACCGGAATCTTCGTCGCCATCGGCCACCTCCCGCGCACCGAACTCGTGGCCGGGCAGGTGGACCTGGACGACGAGGGCTACATCAAGGTGGACGCCCCCACCACGGTCACCAACCTCTCCGGCGTCTTCGCCTGCGGCGACGCCGTGGACCACCGCTACCGCCAGGCCATCACCGCGGCCGGCACCGGCTGCGCCGCCGCCCTGGATGCCGAGCGCTACCTCGCGGCGCTCGAAGACGCGGACAGCATCGCCACCGCCCTGGTCGAGGAACCAACCCACGCCTGACCCGCCCCGCCCACCCAAGAACAAAAGAGGACACATGGATTCGACGACGAACCTGCCGGTTGCCGTAATCGGCGCCGGGCCCGTGGGCCTGGCCGCCGCGGCGCACCTGCTGGAGCGCGGGCTTGAGCCGCTGATCTTTGAGGCAGGCACGACGGCGGGCGCGGCCATTGGTGATTGGCGGCACATCCGCCTGTTCTCGCCGTGGCGGTTCAACCTCGACGCCGCCGCGGTGCGCCTCCTGGAGTCCGCCGGCTGGGAAGCCCCCCGCCCCACCGCGCTGCCCTACGGCGGGGAACTCATCGACAACTACCTCGCACCGCTGGCTGCGACCCCCGCCATCAGCTCCCGCCTCCAGACCGGCGCGCGGGTCACGGCGGTGACCCGCGCCGGCCTGGACAAGACGCACTCCCGGGACCGGGACACCACGCCGTTCACCGTGCGGGTGCAGCACGGGAACGGCGAGACCCGCGACCACACTGTGGCAGCAGTGATCGATGCGTCCGGCACCTGGGGCACCCGGAACCCGCTGGGCACCTCAGGGCTGCCGGCCGTCGGCGAAAACGCGGCAGCTGACAGGATCTCTTCGCCGCTCCCGGACGTTTCCGGCCGGGAGCGGAGCCGCTTCGCGGGACGGCGGGTGCTGGTGGTCGGTGCCGGGCACTCCGCCGCCAACACGCTGATCAGCCTCGCCGACCTCGCCAGGCAGGAGCCGGCAACCCGGATCCTGTGGGCGGTCCGTGGCGGGTCCGCAGAGAAGGTTTATGGCGGCGGGGACGCAGACGGCCTGCCGGCGCGCGGGCAACTGGGTTCACGGCTGCGGCGCCTGGTCCAGGCCGGCACCATCGAACTGCACACCCGCTTTGGCATCGCTTCGCTGAAAGCGCTGGACTCCGGCGTAACGGTGCAATCCGTCGACGGCCGAACCCTTGATGCCGATGTCGTCGTCCCCTGCACAGGTTTCCGCCCGGACCTGGCGATGCTGCGCGAGCTCCGGCTTGACCTCGACCCTGCCGTCGAGGCTCCCCGCCAGCTTGGGCCACTCATCGACCCCGAATTCCACTCGTGCGGGACGGTGCCGCCGCACGGAGCCAAGCTCCTCGCCCACCCGGACAAGGACTTCTACGTCGTGGGCATGAAGTCCTATGGCCGGGCCCCAACCTTCCTGCTGGCAACCGGGTACGAGCAGGTCCGCTCCGTCGTCGCCGCCCTGGCCGGCGACCAGGAAGCCTCCAACACCGTCCAGCTGGTACTCCCCGAGACGGGCGTCTGCTCCACGGACGCCGGCACCAGCTGCGAGGTCCCGGCCGCCACCCCGGCGGGTTCCGGAGCGGGTTGCTGCACCGCCCCCGAGCCGGTACTGGTGGGCTTTCCCACCGGGCTTTCGCATGGCAGGCAGTGATGGGTCCATCGAAGGAGGACATCACGGACGGGTATGCCCGTGCGGCCCGCGAGCTCAAGGTCCTGCTGGAAGGGGCAACACCACAAGACCTGCGCCGCGGCAGCAACGGCACCCGATGGACCAATGAGCAGCTGCTCTTCCACATGGTCTTCGGGTACATGGTGGTGCGGGCCCTGATTCCCCTGGTGCACGTTGTCAGCCGCCTGCCCAAGCCGGCCGGCGAGGCGTTCGCGGCGCTGCTCAACGCCGGAACCCGCCCGTTCGACGTGGTCAATTACTGGGGCTCGCGGGCGGCTTCGACCGTCTACGACAGGCGGAGAATGGGCCGGAAACTGGACAGGACCCTGGCTGCGCTCTCCCGCCGCCTGGAGCGCGAGAGCGAGGCGTCGCTGTCCCGCTCCATGGCGTTTCCGGACAGGTGGGACCCGTTCTTCGCTCCATCGATGACGCTTGCCGAGGTATACCGCTACCCCACGCTGCACTTCGACTTCCATGCCAAGCAACTGAGCCTTTAGCACCCGCGGCAGGAGACGCCTGTTACCCCATCGCCGGGGCGACGGCGGTCCGCCCGGAGAACTGCCGGCGCGCCCAGCGGGCAAGCTTCTTGCCCTTGCCCTTCCACCAGTTGTCCTCGTCCTTGTCGTGGTGCAGGCGGAAAATGATGGCCATCAGCACGAACATTCCCATCACCACATCGATCCAGGACGCCAGCACCAAGGCGATCAGGACAGTCAGCCCGTTGACGATGATGGACGGCACCGCCAGGGTCCGGAAGACAGTGCTTGCCAGGTAGCGCCGGTGGGACCTCGGGACGGACAGCGCGCGCACCATGTCGAAGCAGACGCACACCACCACAATTGTCTGACCGAAGGCGAGCAGCAGTTGGCCCGGAAGCGAGCCGCTGAACGCTGCCACCGACTCCATCCCCGGGCTCATCGGTGCGCCTCACGGGCAGGGCTGCTAAAAGCGGAACCACACATGGAAACCCCCAGAAACCTTGGAACCACTGCTGCTGATCCAGCAGTGGTTCCATTGAAGTTTCCGAGGGCTCCGGGGTCACGAGTAGCGAGTACTCTAATTCCGGCCGGTACCGGCGGCGCGGTACTTAGGTCCGGCTTGCGAAAGCAGCTATGTACCGAGGGAGCGGGGCCGCCAGAGCACCACGGCCTGCGAGCGGGGGCGCGGGCGCTGGCCCCGTGCCAGGCTCACCACGTCACCGGCCGCGCCGGCCGCGAAGATCCGTGCGTCCAAGGGCTGCCGGCGCCGGCCGAGTTCCTCGGTCAGCTCCGCAATCCGGCCCTGCAGGGCGGCCACCTGGTTCTCGAGTTCCAGGATCCGCTTGATCCCTTCCAGCGAGACGCCTTCCTGGGACAGCCGCTGCACTTCACGCAGCATGGTCACGTCCCGCTGTGAGTAGCGGCGGGACTTTCCGGGAGCGCGGCTGGGCGAGACGATACCCAGCCGGTCGTACTGCCGCAGCGTCTGGGGGTGCATGTCCGCAAGCTCAGCCGCCACCGAAATCACGAAAATGGGCTGGTCAGCACTGACGTCCACTGCACACCTCCCTGCTACAACCGGGCCTTGGCGGCCAGGCCCTCACGGACATCGGCTCCCGCCGTGGCCTCGGCAAACGCCTTGACCGCGGTTTCGGCTTCCTTGTTCAGGTTCTTGGGAACGGCGACGTCGATGGTCACCAGCAGGTCGCCGGTTCCCTTGGACGTCTTCACGCCCTTGCCCTTGACCCGCAGGGTGCGGCCCGACGGCGTCCCTGCCGGCACGCGGACCCGCACCTTTTCGCCGTCGATAGTGGGCACCTCGATGTCCGCTCCCAAAGCAGCCTCGGGGAAGGTGACGGGGACGTGGATACGGAGGTTGTCGCCGTCGCGCGTGTAGAAGGCGTGCGGCTGGACCGAGACGGACACCACCAGGTCCCCGTAACCGGCAGCGCCGGGCTGGCCCTTGCCCCGGACGCGGACCTTCTGGCCGTCCTTGATGCCGGCTGGCACCCGGACGTCGATGACTTCACCGCTCGGTTCCCGCAGGCCAATGGTGGTGCCGCGTATGGAGCCGGCGAAGGAAATGCTCGTGGAGGCAGTACGGTCCGCACCCTTCTGGGGCGTCCGCTGGAACCCTGTCTGGCCAAAGCCGCCGCCGAACAGGTCGGCGAACTCCGGCGGAATGCCGCCGGCGGAAGGATTGAAGCCGCCGGCATGCCGGCCGGTGTTGCCGGTGAAGAGGCCGCCGAACATGTCCTCGAAGCCGCCGTTGCCCGCCCCGGCACCGCCGGGCGCAAACCGTGCGCCGCCGCCCATGGCCCGGATGGCGTCGTACTGCTGGCGCTCCTCGGGATCCGAAAGCACCGAGTAAGCCTCGGAGATGTCCTTGAATTTCTTCTCGGAAGCCGTGTTCCCCGCATTGGTATCAGGGTGGTGCTGCCGGGCCAGCTTCCGATAAGCCTTCTTGATATCGGCGTCGGAAGCGTCCTTGGCGACACCAAGGATCTTGTAAAAGTCCTTGTCCACCCAATCCTGGCTAGCCAATGGCGTTTCCTTTCAAAGTCTTCTAACTAACAGCTCTCCGCCCCTGTACCGCTGCGAGCTTTGTGGTTACCTCACCTTAGGCGAGATGACCGCCGGCGCGGAGGCCGGATAGGGGGCGGCGGTGTGGAGGGCACCGCCCCCTATCCGGCGTAGCGCCGAAGTACCCCCGACTAAGCCGGAACTGCGACGATGACCTGCGCTGCGCGGAGGACGCGTTCGCCTGACTTGTAGCCGGAGCGGAGCACCTGGCTGACGGTGTCAACCTCGATGTCCTCGCCGGGCTGCTGGATCAGGGCCTCGTGGATCGTGGGATCGAACTCCACGCCGGTCTCGTCGATCCGGACCAGGCCGTACGTCTTCAGCGCGTTCTCCAGCTTGGCGGCGATCGCGGCGAACGGACCGTCAACGAGGTCGCCGTGCTGGCGGGCCGCATCGACGTCGTCCAGGACCGGCAGCAGGGAGTTCAGGACGCCGATGACGGCCATTTCCCCTGCCACCGCGCGGTCGCGTTCAACGCGCTTGCGGTAGTTGACGTACTCGGCCTGCAGGCGGAGGAGGTCGTTCCTCAGCTCGGCGGCCTCTGCGGTTGTCCCTGCCGAACCAGCGCCCTGGGCCACGGACTCCGCAGCCGGCACCTCCACACCGTTCAGGATCTCCTCAGCCTGGGCGAGCGCATCGCCGTCGGAATCCTTGGCAGCGGCGGCGTGGCCGCCCTCGGGGTGGCGGGCCTGCCCGGTCACCGGGTCAACCTTGCGGTTGTCCCGGATGACCGGCTCATGGCTGTCGCCCCGCTGGTCCGTGTTCTCCTGGCCTGCGGAAGTGTGCTCTTCCTCGTTACCGTGATGGGGCATGGCTGCTACTTCTTCGCTTCGTCTTCGTCGATGATCTCGGCGTCGACAATGTCCTCATCGGAAGCAGAGCCTGCCTTGGCCCCCGCGGAAGCGCCTTCAGCACCGGCAGCACCGGTGGCGCCGTCCGGGGAACCGGACTGGGCGTAGATGGCCTCGCCCAGCTTGCCCTGGGAAGCCTGCAGCTTCTCGAAGGCGGCCTTCACGGCAGCGTCGTCGGTACCTTCGAGTGCCTTCTTGAGGCTGTCGACGTCGGCCTGGACCTCGGTCTTGACCTCTTCAGGCAACTTGTCGGCGTTGTCCGCGATGAGCTTGTCCACGGAGTAGGCGAGCTGCTCGGCAGTGTTGCGGGTGTCGGTTGCCTCGCGGCGGGCCTTGTCCTCGGCTGCGTGCTCCTCGGCGTCACGGACCATGCGGTCGATGTCTTCCTTGGAGAGCGCGGTGCCGCCGGTGATGGTCATGGACTGTTCCTTGCCGGTGCCCTTGTCCTTCGCGGAGACGTGGACAATACCGTTGGCGTCGATGTCGAAGGTGACCTCGATCTGCGGGATGCCACGCGGGGCCGGGGCGATGCCGGTCAGCTCGAACGTGCCCAGCGGCTTGTTGTCGCGGGTGAATTCGCGCTCACCCTGGAAGACCTGGATGGCCACCGACGGCTGGTTGTCGTCAGCGGTGGTGAAGGTCTCGGACCGCTTGGTGGGAATGGCGGTGTTGCGCTCGATCAGGTGCGTCATCACGCCACCCTTGGTTTCGATGCCGAGGGACAGCGGGGTGACGTCGATCAGCAGGACGTCCTTGCGCTCACCCTTCAGGACACCTGCCTGGAGGGCTGCGCCAACGGCCACAACCTCATCCGGGTTCACGCCCTTGTTCGGCTCCTTGCCGCCGGCGAGTTCCTTGACGAGCTCGTACACGGCGGGCATACGGGTGGAACCGCCCACCAGGACGATGTGGTCGATGTCGGAGAGCTTGATGCCGGCTTCCTTGATGACATCGTGGAACGGCTTCTTGGTGCGCTCCAGCAGATCCTTGGTGAGGTCCTGGAACTTGGCGCGGGTCAGCTGCTCGTCCAGGTGGACCGGGCCGTCGGGGGTGACGGACAGGTACTGGAGGGAGACGTTGGTGCTGGTGGAGGAGGAGAGCTCCTTCTTGGCCTGCTCAGCCGCTTCACGGAGGCGCTGCAGGGCGATCTTGTCCTTGGACAGGTCGATGCCCTTGACCTTGAGCTGGTTCAGCAGGTAGTCAACAACGCGCTGGTCCCAGTCGTCGCCGCCGAGGCGGTTGTCACCGGCCGTGGCGCGGACCTGGATGGTGGAGAAGTTGTCCTCGTCCTTGCCGACTTCCAGCAGGGAGACGTCGAAGGTACCGCCACCGAGGTCGAAGACCAGGATGAGTTCGTCTTCCTTGCCCTTGTCCAGGCCGTAGGCCAGTGCCGCGGCGGTGGGCTCGTTGACGATGCGCAGCACGTTCATGCCTGCGATTTCGCCGGCTTCCTTGGTTGCCTGGCGCTCGGCGTCGTTGAAGTACGCCGGGACGGTGATCACAGCGTCGGTGACCTTTTCACCCAGGTAGGACTCGGCGTCGTTCTTCAGCTTCATGAGGATACGCGCGGAAATTTCCTGCGGGGTGTACTTCTTGTCATCGATGGACTTGGTCCAGTCGGTGCCCATGTGGCGCTTGACCGAGGCGATGGTGCGCTCGATGTTGTTGACGGCCTGGCGCTTGGCGATCTCGCCCACCAGGACCTCGCCGGACTTGGAGAACGCAACGACGGACGGCGTGGTGCGGCCACCCTCGGCGTTGGCAATGACGGTGGGCTCGCCACCTTCGAGAACGGAGACGACGGAGTTGGTGGTTCCGAGGTCAATACCTACTGCACGTGACATGAGTTGCTTCCTTCTTTCCTGGGAAACTGGTTGGCGCCCACTGATTGAGCGTTCTGCACTCAACTTTACTCAGCGCACAGATGATGTCAATACGAAGTTGAGCGTACTACACTCAACTTGTGGTCCGGGGCGGTCCGCACATGCCGCGACTCCCGCGCAATGGCGCGGTTCCCGGATCTTAAACGCGGACGACGGCGGTTCCCCGTTTCGCTGCTGGAGAACCTGCCGCCGCGATGCTTCTTGCTGCCGTGTTACCTGTCGCCGTCCGGGCGGCGCTCCTCGGCAGTGGTATTCACCTGTTCATCGGTGAGCTCCTCACCGATCACATCCGCTTCACGGGCCCGGCCGGCCGTGCCGGCGGCGCCGTAATCGCCGTCCTCATATTCGCCGTCTTCACGGTTCGCGGCGACGTCCCCCACAGTGCCGGCATCGCCGTAGTCGCCGTCCACATACTGTCCGCCTTCGCCTTCCAGTCCCGGCGCTGTACTGCCCTTGCGGGGCTGCTCATCGGCGTGATGTTCCGTCATGATGACTTCTCTCCCTTGAGGTTCCGCGTCCATACGGGCGCATTTGCAGTCTATCGAGCGGGTCTTTTAGCCAACAGGGCCGCGGCGCACCGGCCTTCAGGGGGCACGTGCAATCCGGGGCACGGCACTGGCCGGGTCCGGGGTTTAGCGGTGGCCTGCACCCTCCACCACGCGCTCGGGGCTGCCGCCGGTTTCCCGCTGGATGGCCGCATCCAGCTCCGGCCGCCCCAGCTTGCCCGGCCACCAGATGCGGGGCCCGATGTCGTAGGCGAGCGCCGGAACCAGCAGCGACCGGACCAGGACGGTGTCCAACAGCACCCCGAAGGCCACGATGAAGGCCAGCTGCACCAGGAACATGATCGGAATGACGCCCAGCGCGGCGAACGTGGCCGCAAGAACCACGCCGGCGGAGGTGATGACGCCGCCGGTGACGCCCAGCCCGCGAAGGATGCCGGGCCGGGTGCCGTGCTTGAGGGACTCCTCGCGGACCCTGCTCATCAGGAAGATGTTGTAATCCACACCCAGGGCAACCAGGAACACAAAACCGAACAGCGGGACTGTGGCATCCGCCCCCGGGAAGCCCAGGATGTTGTTGAAAACAAAGGCGGAGACGCCCATGGCCGCGGCGTAGGACAGCACCACCGAGAGCACCAGCAGCACCGGCGCCAGGATGGAGCGGAGCAGCAGCATCAGGATGAAGAGGATCACCACCAGGACCACCGGGATGATGATCACCAGGTCCCGCTGTGCGGTGGTGTTGGTATCCAGCGCCGTCGCGGTTACGCCGCCCACCAGCGCTTCCGGGTCCACTGACTTGACGTCGGCGCGCAGCGCCTTGACCGCTTCCTCGGCTTCAAGGGAGTCCGCGGCGGAGTTGAGGGTGGCGTTGATGAGCACTTTGCCGTCGCGGACGTCAGGTGCGCCGGGAGCGCCGGGGGCTCCGGTGATGGGCACGGAACCCCGGGCGAGGAGATAAGCCTCGCCCACGCCGTCGGCCTCTTTCACGGTGTCCAGTACTTCCTGTGCCTTGCCTTGGTCCGCAACCACGACGGCGGGGCTGCCGCTGCCGGCGTCGAAATGCCGCGCCAAGGCATCCTGGCCGTCAACGGCGTTGGATGCGGTGAGGATGACGTCGGTTTGTGGAACGCCGTTGGCCTTGAGCTGCAGGACGCCGGCCGAGGCAACCAGCAGCAGCAGGACGGAAGCGATCCACACCACGCGGGGCCGCCGGGAAACCAGGGACCCGGTGGCACGCCACAGGCCCTTCTGGCCCTCCAGCCCGGTGACCAGCTCGGGTTCGCGCTGGTCCGCGGGGAGCAGCTTGGGACGGAAGGGCCAGAAGGCAGCCCGGCCCAGCAGCGCCATCAGGGCCGGGAGCAGCGTCAGCGCGGCAAACAGTGAACAGAGGATGCCGGCCGCTGCCACGGGACCCAGCGCCTTGTTGGAGTTGAGGTCGGAGAAGAGCAGGCACAGCAGGGCGATGATCACCGTTGCGCCGGAGGCCAGGATGGGCTCGAAGGACGCTTTCCACGCGGTCAGGACCGCGGCGGTGCGGTTGGTGGTGTGGGTCAGGGCTTCGCGGAACCGCGCCACGTACAGCAGGGCATAATCCGTGGCGGCGCCGATGACCAGGATGGACAGGATGCCCTGGCTCTGGCCGTTCAGCTGGATCCATCCGGCCTTTGCCATGCCGAACACCAGCAGGATGGCCGCACACAGCGCGAAGACGGACGTCAGGAGCACCATGACGGGCAGCAGGAGGGAGCGGTACACCACCAGCAGGATCACGAACACTGCGGCCAGGGCCACCAGCAGGAGGATTCCGTCGATCCCGGCGAAGGCGGCAGTGAGGTCCGCCGCAAGCCCGGCCGGGCCGGTCACGAAGGTCTGCATGCCCTCCGGGGCCGCGCCGGCTACGGTGTCCCGCAACTCCTGGACGGCCTCCTTGACCTCGGCCGAGGAATCGATCGGCGCGATGAACTGGACGGCTTTGCCGTCTTCGGAGGGGATGGGTCCAATGACCGCGCTGCCGAGTTGCAGTTCCTCAAGCTCCGCCCGCAGTCCCGCAACCTCCCCCAGCTGGGCCGGCGTGAAGGCCTCGCTGCTTTCGATCACGATGACTCCCGGAACCTCATCCGAGTCACGGAACTTGGCCTGCCAGTCCTGCGCCTCGGTTGCTTCTGCACCTGCCGGAAGGAAGGAGGCCTGGTCGTTGGAGGAGACCTCTTCGAGCCGCCCGAATGTTGGCCCTCCGACGCCCGCCAGCGCCAGCCAGGTCAGCACCAGGATGACGGGAAGCAGCCAGCGCAACCAGAACGGGACACGTTCCGAACCTTTGGATGTGGTTCTCATTTTTTGCCTTCCAGGGGAGGGACGCGGGTAGGATTGATTCCATACTAGAGTATCTCCATCATAGAGATAAGTGCCTGGCTAACTTTTCTTGCCCCGGCCGGTACCTCCATGCCGGCCGGGCTGGCGTAATATCCGTCAGGACGGCCAACGGCCAAGCACCGGTGGCGTGCACTGGTGCCCCGAATTCAGGAGGTGGACATGGCAGGGAATAACGGCCCGGCCTTGCAGGGACCTCCTTCCGGTCCGCCCGCAGGGCCGCACCCGCTGGTCCTGCTCCTGCAGGAGTTCACACTGGAGGCCAACCGGTATGTGGATACAGCAGGCGGGCGGAAGGACATGCACCGCACGGACCTCAATGCCCTGGCCGCGATCATGCGCCACACGGCGAAGGGAAACGTGGTCACGCCCGGGCTCCTGCGCAAGGAACTGCACCTGAGCTCCCCCGCGACAACCGCCCTGATCGACCGGCTGGACCATTCGGGGCACGTGACCCGCGAGCGGCACGGCTCGGACCGCCGGCAGGTCCAGCTGAAGATGACGCCCAAGGCCTACCAGGACGGCGGCGCCATCTTCGCCCCGCTGGCGCGCCACATGGGAGCTGCCATGGCCGATTTCACTCCGGCGGAACTGGAGACTGTCAGCAGGTTCATGGCCGCCATGGTGGAAGCCACGGTGGCTGCGCGGGAAGATTCGTCCGCAGGCCAGCCGGACACAGCCGCCCCACCCAACTAGGTAGCGCTAAGTGTCGTTTTGAGGGGCCAAAACGACACTTAGTGCGACTTAGTTGGGGGTAGCGTTTGGTTATGAGCGCGCAGCAGCCTGAAGACGACGTTTATACGCACGGCCACCACGAATCGGTGGTCCGCGCCCATGCCGCCAGGACAGCCCAGAATTCGGCAGCGTTCGTCCTGCCGCACCTCACGCCGGGCTGCAACGTGCTCGACGTCGGCTGCGGCCCGGGCACCATCACATGCGACTTTGCCGTCCTGGTGGCTCCGGGAAAGGTGACTGGCCTGGACCGGTCACCGGACATCATCGCCCAGGCCAAGGCCCTCGCCATGGAGCGCGAGGTGCCGAACGTCGAGTTCGTGGCCGGCAATATCTACGACCTGGACTTCGAGGACGAGACGTTCGACGTCGTCCATGCCCATCAGGTGCTCCAGCACCTCACGGACCCTGTGGAGGCCCTGCGTGAGATGCGGCGGGTGGCCAAGCCCGGCGGCATCGTTGCCGTGCGCGACGCCGACTTCCACGGCATGAGCTGGTACCCCGCCATTCCGGAGCTCGACGAATGGATGGAGCTGTACCAGCGCATCGCCCGCAGGAACGGGGCCGAACCCGACGCCGGGCGGCGGCTTGTCAGCTGGGCGCAGGCTGCAGGCTTCACCGACGTCGCGCCCTCCAGCAGCAACTGGCTCTATGCCACCGGCCAGCAGCGCCGGTGGCAGGCCCGCGTCTGGGGCGAACGCGTACTGCACTCGGCCTTCGCGGAGCAGGCACTGGAGTATGGCTTCGCCAACCCGGCGGACCTGGCAAGGATTTCCGCGGGCTGGCACCGCTGGGGATCCACCGACGACGGCTGGTTCCTGATCCCCAATGGCGAGGTGATCGCCCGGGCGTAGGGCCCGCCCATCCGCCACGCCGCGGCGGGCACACGTAGGATTGACTGGTGCAATTCTCCCTTTGGCTCGCGCTGGCAGGCGCCGGCGTCCTGATCAGCTTCACCCCCGGCGCCGGAGCCATCAACACCATGAGCAACTCGCTGAATGCCGGGTTCCGGCGCAGCATGTGGGGAATCCTTGGCCAGCAGGCGGCACTCGTGATCCACGTGGTGATCGTTGCCCTCGGCGTGGGGGTGCTCGTTGCCAGCTCGCCCATCGCCTTCAACGTGATCCGCTATTCGGGCGCGGCCTACCTGGTGTACCTGGGCATCCGGCAGTTCCTCAGCAAGCCGGACCTTGGGCAGGAGAAGATTGCCGGCCTTCGGAACGAGCCCGCCTGGTCCATCTTCCGGCGCGGATTCTGGGTAAATCTCCTGAACCCAAAGGCCATCATCTTCTTCCTCGCCTTCATGCCCCAGTTCATCCGGCCGGAGCAGCCCCTCCTGGCGCAGTACGCAGTACTGACGGCAACCATCGTTGCCATTGACATCCTGGTGATGTGGTTCTTCTTCGCCGCCGCGGCCAGGTCCTTTGAGCGTTTCACCCACAGCGCCCGCGGCCAACTTGTCCTCAACCGGGCCTTCGGGGTGCTGTTTGTGGCCGTGGGCATCCTGCTGGCCTTCCTCCACTGACGACGCAGCGCGCTCCGGCCGCCCCACGGAAGAGCATGTGACCGAAAGTCCAGAATCTTTACAAACCAGTCAAGCATTGTGAATCACGCGCTAGCCAACAGGGGCAAATAGCGCGCATGCTTAGCATCATGAACTCACCGTCGAGCCCATACCGCGTGATCGCCGTCTGCACCGGGAACATCTGCCGGTCCCCCATGGCCGAGCTGATGCTCGCCGCGGCGCTGGAACACACAGGGCTGGGCGGTTTGGTTACGGTGGACTCCGCGGGCACAACGGGATACGAGGCCGGACGGCCCATCGACCCGAGGGCGGCCAGGCGGCTGGCAGCGGCACAACTTACCTCCAGCCGGCACATTGCCCGCCAGTGGCAGCCGGAATGGTTCCGCGAACGGGACCTGATCCTGGCACTGGACATCGACCACCACGCCTGGTTGAGCGAGTCCGCCCCGGACCAGGAGTCCCGGGACAAGATCCGGATGCTGCGCAGCTTCGACCCGCAACTGGCAGAAAAAGACCTTCTCGACCAGGGAATCGAAGACCCCTGGTACGGCGGCCACGCCGATTTCGACACCGTCTGGCATCAGGTACACGCCGCACTTCCCGGACTGCTGGATTACATCAAAGTGGCCGCGGTCCGGAACGCCGAGCTCCAGCGCCAGGCTTAGGCAAGCAGCAGAACGGGACAGCCAGGCGGAGCCAAGGCACGACGGCGGCAGGCGGCCGTCAAGGCTGGCCTTCCATTTGTAGTTGAGAACGATTCTCAACTACATTGATGGCATGAACCTCACCGTCATCAGTTCCCTTGATGCACTCTGCCGGCAGCAGGCGTGCGAAGACCTTGCGGCAGCCCATCCGGGCAGCCTGGTGGTCCTTCATGACCTCATGGAGGACGGACTCGTGGTCCGGCGAATATTCAGTGGCCGGATCCTCCTGGAACGCGAGGAGACAATGCTGGAACACGGTTGCCTCAGCTGCGCCGTCCGGCTGGACCTTGTCCCGAGCATCGACCGGCTGCTCGAAAACACGAAGGGGGCCATCATCATTGGCCTGCCGCCTGCCGTCCCTGCATCAGCCGCGGTGTCCGCACTGCGGCGCGGCCTCACCCGCGCAGCACCCGTGGGTACGGTAATCCTCGCGTGTTCTCCGGATGCCCTGGAGGACCACATCTGGGATTCCCACACCTTGTTTGAATCCGGCTTCACTCCCGCACCGGAAGACGAGCGGACGCCGGGCGAATTCCTGGTGGGCGAACTCGCCTTCGCGGACACCGTGCTGCTCACCGAGCCGGACATTGTGCCGCCCGACCCGCCGGGCCGCGAGCGCGGGCTGCACCTGCTCCGTGAACTCGCTCCGCACGCGGAGGTGGCCCGTGATGCGGCAGCAGTCAGGCAGGGACTGCACCGCTACGCCGACGCGGTGGCCAGGACAGCACCCGGAAACGCCCAACCGCCCGGTCCCCCGGCCCGCAGCATGGAGTCGCCGTTTGCCACAGTGTTCCACCGCATCGAGCGGCCGCTGCACCCCGGACGGTTCCGGGACGCACTGGCAACCCTGGCAGAAGGATGCTGCCTCCTGCGCGGCCAGCTGTGGATAGCGTCCGCACCGGCCTGCCGGATAGCGATCCAGGGCATCGGCCCCCGCGTGTGGCTGGAGAACCTCGGCGCCTGGCCGGAGGGCCACGCCGCACCCGGGGCGGGAAGCCAGCCGGCCGGCCACGGCGCCCCGGCCGCCTCCGTCATAGCAGCGACGGGCGAGGACCTTGATGCCGCGGAACTCGGGAACCTGCTGATGTCCTGCCAGCTCACCGATGAAGAACTGGCATTGCACCACCACCAAACAAGGAGCACAGCATGAAGGTACGGAATTCACTCCGCGCACTGAAAAAGATCCCCGGCGCGCAGGTTGTCCGGCGGCGCGGGAGGACCTTCGTCATCAACAGGAAGAACCCCCGGATGAAAGCGCGGCAGGGATGACGGTACGCTCTAATTCATGAGCCCAGCCCCCGTCATCATTGCCATCGACGGGCGCTCGGGCGCTGGAAAGACCACCCTCGCCGTTGAACTGGCGGCGCGGCTGCGGGCCCACCACAGGGTGTCGCTGTTCCACCTCGAGGACATTTATCCCGGCTGGAACGGCCTTATGGTCGGCATTGACCGCTACGTCGCCACGGTTCTGGAGCCCCTGAGCCGTGGCGACGCCGCCACCTGGACCAGCTGGGACTGGCAGAACCATTACGACGGCGACTCCCGGGTCACGCTGCCGGCCGAGATTGTCATCGTTGAGGGAGTGGGCGCCGCCGCGGCCGCGGCCCGGCGCCTGCTCAGCGCCGTCATCTGGGCGGACTCACCGGAGGAGGTCCGCCGCACCCGGGCGCTGGACCGCGACGGCGGCACCTACGAACCCTACTGGGACCAGTGGGCTGCGCAGGAGGAGGAATGGCTGCGCACCGACGACGTGCCGCAGCACGCCGACGTCCGGGTACTGAACCGCGCCGACGGATCCGCCCCGGCGGACGTCCTGCAGCTCCTGCCGTATCTCCCCGCCCTGGCCCCGGCGCTGTCCCCCGAGCTTTCGGCGCGCCGTGGCCTCAGCATCCGCACCGAACAGCTGGACACCAGGCCGGATCCAGCAGCGCTGTTCAATTCCCTCTACGGCACCTCGGCCAACGCCGTCTGGCTCGACTCATCGAATGCGAGCCAGGCCGGTGACCAGGCAGGGTCCGAGGCCGCCGGGCGGAGCCGCTTCAGCATCATGGCGGACGACGCCGGCACACACGGCCAGTCCATGACGCACCGTTCCGGACAAAGCGAGCTAAGGGCAGGCTGCGCCACCGCCACGGTGGCGCGCCCCTTCTTCCGCTGGCTGGACACCGTCTGGGGCAACCCGGCAGTCAGCACCCCCGAAGGCTACCCCGGTGAGTTCACCCTTGGCTGGCTGGGATGCCTGGGCTACGAACTCAAGCGGGAAACCGGCGGATCCGATCATTCCGCGCCCACGCCTGATGCTTCGCTGATCTTCGCAGGCAGGGCGGTTGTCCTGGACCATGCGGAAGGCACGGCCTGGCTCCTGGCTCTCGACGCCCCGGATGCCGACGAGTGGCTGGAAGGCGCGCGCGCCGCGGTCGAGGCAGCGTCCGGCCCCGCCGCGCCGGCGGCCGTGGCAGCCCGGGCCGGCGGCAGCAACGGCGTCGTACTTCCGGAAGCGCCCACATTCCAAAGCCGTGATACCGCCAAGCAGTACCGGGAGAAGATCGCTGCCGCCCAGCACGAAATCGCCGAGGGAAACACCTACGAGGTCTGCCTGACCACCACTCTGTCAGCGAAAGTTCCGGCGGCCACGCTGGACCCGTGGCAGGCATACCTGGCCCTGCGCCGGAGGAATCCGGCCCCGTTCGCCAGCTACCTGGCGTTCGGCGGACTCACGGTGGCCAGCACCTCGCCCGAGCGGTTCCTGAAGATCGCCTCCGACGGCGGCATGCGCGCCGAGCCCATCAAGGGCACCCGCCGCCGGGCTGCCGACCCGCACGAGGACGCGCAGCTTCGCGCGGACCTGGCGGCGTCGCTGAAGGACCGCGCCGAGAACATCATGATCGTGGACCTGCTGCGTAACGACCTGAGCCATTTCGCGGTCCCGGGCTCCGTCACGGTCAGCAGGCTCTGCGCCATCGAGAGCTACGCCACGGTGCACCAGATGGTGAGCACGATCGATGCGCAGCTGCAGCGGGGATCCTCCCGGGCCGAAGCCGTGGCCGCCTGCTTCCCGGCGGGCTCGATGACCGGCGCCCCCAAGATCAGCACCATGGCCATCCTGGACCGGCTCGAAGGTGGCGGGCGCGGGCTCTACTCCGGCGCCATCGGCTACTTCTCGCTGAACGGCGCCACGGACCTCGCCGTCGCCATCCGGACCCTGGTGATCGACGCCGCCGGCGACGGAACGGCGGAACTGACGCTCGGCGTCGGGGGCGCCATCACCGCCGACTCGGTCCCGGAGGACGAATACGAGGAAATCCGCACCAAGGCGTTCGGCGTCCTCTCCACCCTGGGAGCGGACTTCCCGGACGCCTGACCCCCGGAGTTTTTACTGGACGGTGGCGGTCAGCCTCGCCACGTTGTCCACGTAGCGGGCCGCCAGGGGCCGGTTGATCCAGTCCGCCAGTTTCAGCTCGTGGGAGATGTCCCGGTAGGTGTCCTCCACCGCACGCATCTTGGTGACGATGTCCTCGCCCAGCAGCATCACGGACACCTCAAGGTTCAGGGAGAAGGAACGCATGTCCATGTTGCTGGAGCCCAGCACCGCCACCTCGTCGTCGATGGTGAAGTGCTTGGCGTGGAGCACGAACGGGGCCTTGTACAAGTAGATCCGGACGCCGGCCTCCAGCAGGGCCTCGTAATAGGACCGCTGGGCGTGGTGGACCAGGAACTGGTCGCCCTTCTCGGAGACGAACAGCTCCACGTCCACACCGCGCTGGGCAGCGGTGGTGATGGCGTAGAGCAGGGAATCATCCGGGACGAAGTACGGGCTGCAGATCGAGATCCGGTGCTGGGCGGAGTAGATGAGCGTGTTGAAAAGCCGCAGGTTGTTCTCGGTGATGAACCCCGGGCCGCTCGGCACCACCTGCGCCGTCACGTTCCCGGGGTGCGGGTTGGACGGGAGCTGCAGCTGGTGCTCCAGGGATTCGTCGGTTTCGCTGAGCCAGTCGGTGGCAAAGACGACATTCAGTGTGGTCACAATGGGCCCGTGCAGGCGCGCCATGAGCTCCACCCATTCGCGGCCCGCCTTGCGGTGCCGGGGGTTGTTGTAGGAGGGCTCGATCAGGTTCTGCGAGCCGGTGAAGGCAACCTCGCCGTCGATCACCATGATTTTGCGGTGATTCCGCAGGTCAGGCCTGCGCCACTGGCCGTGGATGGGCAGGAGCGGAAGCATGCGCTTCCACTGGATCTTGCCCGCGCGGAGCCGCTTCAGGAGCTTCCGGTAGCCCTGGACCCGCAGGGTCCCGATGTGGTCGAACAGCACGCGGACTTCGACGCCGCGCTCGGCTGCCTCCTCCAGCGCGGTGAGGAGGTCGTCGGTGATGTGGTCCGTGCTCATGATGTAGAACTCGGCGTTGATAAACTCTTTCGCCTTGCGCACGGCCTCCGTCATCTGCAGGATCGAGTCCGGATAGCCGGGAATCAGGTCAACGGAGTTGCCGTCCACCATGGGCAGGGACCCGAGCCGACGGTTCAGTTCCGCGGCGGACTTCACCCACTCCGGTCCGGGGTAGTCGCTTTCGACGTCGGAAAGCGAGGAGATCCCGGCCCGCACGCGTTCGTTGACCCGCTGCTGCTGCGCCCGCCGGCGGCTGGACAGCTTGAAGTTGCCGAACAGCAGGAACAGCAGGATGCCCACGAACGGCACAAAGAAAATGCCCAGCAGCCACGCCATCGCCGTGGTGGGACGCCTGTTGCCCGGAATGATGCCCACAGCCAGCACCCTGATCAGGAGGTCGGCGACGCCCAGCAGCACCACCACCCACATTGGCGCGGTGCCGGCAAGCGAGAATGGCCACAACACGAAATAAACCCCCGGAGGATGGGCTCCCGGCGGACCGTTTCCAGCCAGGGCACTCTGCCCAGCTTATCCGTGCGGCGCCGCACTAAGCTGGAGCCATGACCTCTCCAGCTTCCGTGGTTCTCGTTTTCCTCGACCCCGCGTTCCCGGACGGCCGGCTCGCCGATGCCTCCAAGCCCCAGCTCCTGGTCACGGACCAGGGCGCCACCCGCGGGGACGGGATCTTCGAAACCATGCTGGCTGTAGGCGGCAACGTGCGGAAGGTCCAGGCCCACCTTGACCGCCTGGCCCGCTCCGCGGACGCCCTTGACCTGGTTATCCCGCCGGAGGACGAGTGGCGCAGGGCCATCGGGACTGCACTGAGCGAGTACCGGTCCGAGTATCCGCCTGCCTCCGCCGCCGAGGACGAACTCGTGGTCAAACTGGTGGTGACCCGCGGTGTGGAGGGCGCCACCGCGCCCACCGCCTGGGTCCAGGTGTCCCCCACGGGGGCGTTGGCGCGCCGCCAGCGGGAGACGGGAATCGACGTCATCCTCCTTGACCGGGGCTACGACAGCGACGCCGCCGAGCGCGCCCCCTGGCTGCTGCTCGGCGCGAAGACGCTGTCCTACGCCGTCAACATGGCCGCTTTGCGCCATGCCCATAAACAGGGCGCGGACGACGTCATCTTCATCTCCTCCGACGGCCGGGTACTGGAAGGGCCCACCTCCACCGTGCTGCTGGCCCACGCAGGAACGTCCGACGACGGCACGTCCGTCAAGCGCCTCATCACGCCCCAGCTGGACAGCGGCATCCTGCCGGGCACGTCGCAGGGCGCGCTGTTCACCGCGGCGAAGGCTGCGGGCTGGGAACTGGGCTACGGCCCGCTTGAGCCGCAGGACCTGCTGGATGCCGACGCGGTGTGGCTGATCTCCAGCGTCCGTTTGCTGGCGCCGGTCAACCGGATCGACGGCAAGGAAATCGGCACGCCCTCCGTCCAGAAGGAGCTGACCGCCGAACTGAACGAGTTGTTCGCGGGCATCCAGTAAACGGTCCTGTGATTCCGGCCTTTGCACTCTAGGTTCGGCGGGGGCAGTGGCCGTAAGGTGTGGTTCATGGACTCGCAGACGCAGCCGAATGACAACCTGACCTTTGACGAATGCTGGGAACTCCTGGCCAATGACACTGTCGGCCGCCTTGCACTGGTGGTTGACGGCCACCCCGAGATCTTTCCAATCAACTACGTGGTGCACCGCCGCAGCATCGCGTTCCGTACGGCCGGCGTCACCAAGCTGTGGAGTGCCCTGACAGAGAGGCCTGCCGCCTTGGAGATCGACGGCTACGATCCCCATACCGAAGAGGCCTGGAGCGTGGTGCTGCGCGGCGATACGGCGATCATCGAGGACCAGGCGGACAAGGACGCCGTGGACAGCCTGGGGCTGGAGCCATGGCAGCCGGGAGAAAAGGCAAACTACATCCGGCTGACAGCCCGTGCTTTGACCGGCCGCCGTTTCAAGGTGAACCGGCCGGACGTCTGGGCCACGCGGCAGCAGGACAAGCGGCGGGCCTCTTTCGAATAACCCGGCCGGAATGCCTGTCCGGCCAGGCTAGCCGGTTGGCCCTGCGTCCTGAAGGGACAGTTGGGCTTCAAGGCCGGAGAGCAGGATGCTGAGCCCCTGGTCAAGTTCCGTGGATCCTTCGTAGTCCGCCAGGGCGGGGGCCAGCGCACGCAGCCGCGGGAACTCCTTGGCAGGCAACCGGTGCAGTCCCAGCCGCAGCAGCACTTCGTTTTCCTCCGGGTCCACAACGAATTCCTGCAGCTCGTTCAGGATGTGGCCGTAGAGGAAGCCGTAGTAGGCGCGGTAGACGTGGAGGGCGTCCGACGGGCTGAACCCTGCCCCAATCAGCAGGGACAGGATCTGCTCGAGGGGACGCAGCGTGCCCAGCGGCCGCAGCCCCAGCGGGGTGGAGAGCGGCCTGGTCACGAGCAGCGGCACCACATTGGGGTGCTGGAGCGCAAGGCTCCGAAGGTCGTGTGCGATGCGGCGCAGCTGGGCTTTCCAATCGGGATCGTCGGGGTGGATGGTGAGTTCGTTAAGCACCAGTTCGGTGACGCCGTCCAGCAGCGCGGCGCGGTTCTCCGCATAGCGGTAGAGGCTCATCGGATCCCGGCCCAGTTCCTGGCCAAGGCGGCGCATGGTCAGCGCCTCCAAGCCTTCCGCGTCAACAACTTCGAGCGCCTTGGTCAGCACCAGCTCCCTGCTCAGCTTTTGCTTTTGGGCCGGCCCGGTGGGGGACTGGACTTTCGGGGAAGCCATGATTTCCGTCCTGGAAGGCGGCAAGCCCTTTACCCGGGTAGGTAATCCATTCGCTTGCCGAATCCGTTGTCTACGAGTAAAGTCTACATTGTAGATGCGGCAGTGACACCGCCCTGTAGCCCTTGATTTCAACTAGTAGCCCCCGGTTTCAACTAGTTCTTGATTTCCGCGGGCTTCATCAACACTCCATGCCCCGTGCACGGCATTGAGGTTCGCTGCTGTAGCCGAACGGCGGCACCACCGCACTTAGCGAAGGGAAGCCGTCATGGCGCATTCGCAGTTCGATCTCTTTCTAAAAGAAGCCACCTACATTGACCAGGCCTCGGACGCCACCCTCGACCGTGACCGCCTTTACGGCCTGTACACCAGCTGGTGCTTCATCAACCAGCAGAAGCCCGGCCTGGAGTCCAATTTCTGGATAGCCATGAATTGCCGCATCAGGCACGGCCGCAAGGGGCTGCGCATGAAAGGCCCCGCCGCTGCCGACTACATCCTGGCAAGCTACCCGGGCCTCGTCTAAGCAACGGCATCAAAACGAATACGGCGTGGACCACGTGCCTGGGGCACAGGGTCCACGCCGTTCCTTCTTAAGCGCGCTTAGGCGCGCTCCCTGCTGCTGCATCAGCCTGATCCTGCCGCTCCCCCGGGCCCCACCCCCGGACACCCAAGGAGGAGCCGCCGTCGTACTTTAGGTGAAGGTGCCGGACGGCACTTGGCTCCACTGCGGCGCCCTGCGTACTTCAGTTACGCAACATGACGACGACGGCGGTGCGGCCGCGGGCGGCAAGTGTTACGTTTTTGGGGAGTAATGAGTACCGGCGCCAAGCCCTGACTGGCCGGTCGGCAACCCTCCTTTCGCGGCGGGGTGCCTCAGGTGAACACTCGGCATATCGACCCATTCGAGCTGCAAGCGTGAGAGAAGGAGATCGTCGTGTCTGACGCACCTGCCCCTGAAGAGAAACTGTCGTACCGCCTCATCAGCGGGCCGGATGACCGCGCCTTTTGCGAGCGGATCTCCGCCGCGCTGGCGGAAGGCTATGTCCTCCATGGCAGCCCGGCGGCAACCTTCAACGGCAGCAGTGTGATCGTGGCGCAGGCGGTAGTCCTGCCGGCAGCCATCGCTTCCGCGGACGCTGCCGTGGCAGATGCCGTTGACGACCTCGAGTCCGCCGGTGATGACCTTGACTTCGGCGGCGAGGGCCACGCATGAGCTACGCCGGAGACCTGACCCCGCAGGAGGCCTGGGAAAAGCTCGAGCAGGGCGCCATCCTGGTGGATGTGCGCACGGAGGGCGAATGGGCCCACATCGGCATTCCCGACACCAAGGCCACCGAGAACGATCCGCTGTTCATCCAGTGGACCTTCCCGGGCGGAATCCCCAACCCCGACTTCATCACCGACCTTAGCCAACAGGCGCCCGAGGACAAGTCAACCGAACTGGTGTTCCTGTGCCGTTCCGGCCAGCGTTCCATCGCGGCCGCTATCGCCGCCACGCAGGCCGGCTTCACCTCCTACAACGTCCTGGAAGGCTTTGAGGGTGAACCGGACCGTTATGGAGAACGTACCGTCAACGGCTGGAAGAACCGCGGCCTGCCGACCAACCTGGGAAAGAACTAAGTGACCTTCAACGAAGACGCCGCCGGCTGGAGCCCCGACACCCAGGCCGTCCGCGGCGGGCTGGACCGCACCAACTTCCAGGAGACCAGCGAAGCTGTCTTCCTGAACTCCGGTTTCGTGTACGAATCCGCCGCCGCTGCGGAGCGGGCCTTTACGGGCGAGGACGAACGCTTTGTCTACTCGCGCTACGGCAACCCGTCCGTGGCCACGTTCCAGGAACGGCTCCGCCTGCTTGAGGGGACCGAGGCGTGCTTCGCGACGGCGTCCGGCATGTCCGCGGTTTTCACCGCCCTGGGTGCGCTGCTGGCGGCCGGGGACCGGGTGGTTGCCGCCCGCTCACTCTTCGGCTCGTGCTTTGTGATCCTGAACGAAATCCTGCCGCGCTGGGGCGTGGAGACCGTCTTCGTGGACGGCCCTGACCTGGAGCAGTGGCGTGAAGCGCTCTCCGAGCCCACCACCGCCGTCTTCTTCGAATCGCCGTCCAATCCCATGCAGGAGATCGTGGACATTGCTGCGGTGAGCGACCTGGCGCACGCTGCCGGGGCGACCGTTGTCGTCGACAACGTTTTTGCCACCCCCCTGCTGCAGCGGTGCGGGCAGTTCGGCGCCGACGTGATTGTCTACTCGGGCACCAAGCACATCGACGGCCAGGGCCGGGTGCTTGGTGGCGCCATCCTGGGTACCAAGGAGTTCATTGACGGGCCGGTGAAGCAGCTGATGCGCCACACCGGACCAGCACTGTCCGCGTTCAACGCCTGGGTCCTGACCAAGGGCCTCGAGACCATGGCGCTGCGCGTCAACCACTCCTCGGCGTCAGCCCTGCGCCTCGCGGAATGGCTGGAGGAACAGCCTGCCGTCAGCTGGGTGAAGTACCCGCTCCTGAAATCGCACCCGCAGTACGAGCTGGCCGTAAAGCAGATGAGCGCCGGCGGCACTGTCCTCACCTTGGAACTCGCCCCCTCCGGCGGCCGCTCGGGCAAGGACGCGGCGTTTGCGCTGCTGGACGGCCTGCGGATCATCGACATCTCCAACAACCTTGGCGATGCCAAGTCGCTCATCACCCACCCGGCCACCACCACGCACCGCGCGATGGGACCCGAGGGCCGGGCCGCCATTGGGCTGAGCGACGGCGTGGTGCGGCTTTCGGTGGGGCTGGAGGACGTGGACGACCTGATTGGCGACCTGGAGCAGGCACTTAAGCAGATCTAGCGCGCCGGCCGCGGCACCCCGGGGCCATGGCCTCAAGGATTCTGCAGGGAAAGGCGAACGGCCACTTCGTCGCCGTCGCTAATCTCGGCCTTGGCCCTGATGTCCTTCTTGACGGGCAAGAGGTATGTGCCGGTCCCGGTATCCGCGAAGAGCGAGGTTTGCCACGCGTGGCCGGCAATATCCGCCGCCACTTTTACCGAACCGAAAGCTTTGCTGTGGCCGGAACTGCGCGCGCGGATATCGTCCGCGACGTCCGCCGGCAGGGTCAGGAAATGCCAGCCGGCTTCCCCGGGATAGCGCCACAGGCCTGCTTTGAAGGAATACGACGCCGCCACGCGCTGAGTATGGCACGGGACGTTGGCGAGACGCCACAGCTTGCCGCACTTGCGGCCGACGTCTTTTGTCCCGGAAGGCGAGGGCACCGCTTCCTCGAATAGGTGGCACAAAAAACTTCAAAAGTATTTTCCGGAAGGCCGTCGTAGGGCCTAATAATGTCGGACCCCCTCGCGATGATGGGGGTATGGAATCGAACGCGGCGGTGGTGCAGGGGGAGGAAGCGGTTGACGCTTCTGTTGCTGCGTTTATGGCTGCGCTGGCTGGCGGAGGCCTTGCCGCGGGCGGGCCTGCCGTTTCCGGTGGCCGTGGCGGGGGCGTTGATGATCCGTTGCAGCGGGTTGCTGATGCGGCGTTGGATGTCCTGGGTGGGGTGGCGCGGTCGGAAGCGAAGTTGGCGGCGGTGAAGGCAGTGGCCGCGGCGGCCCTTGCCGGGGCGACGAAGGCGATGAATCCTCCGCCCGGGTCCCCTCATGAGGCCGCGGCGCAGGACCGGAGCCTGGTGGCGGAGGTCGGGTGTGCGCTGGCCATCGGTGACCGGGCCGCCGGTGCTTTGCTGGCTGAAGCCCATGCCTTGACCGCGTCGCTGCCCCGGACCCTGGCCGCCCTGCAGGGCGGGACGATTTCCTGGGCGCATGCCCGGACCATGGTGGACCAGACCGTCGGGCTTGGCCCGGCCGGGGCGGCGGCCCTGGAGGCCCATTTCCTGGACCCGGACGCCCCGGGGGCGGTCCGCGGGTGCCCGGTGGGGGAGATGCCGGCGTACCGGTTCAGGGCCAAGGCGCGGGGGTGGCGGGAGCGGCACCATCAGGAGAGCCTGGAGAAGCGGCACGCCAAGTCCCTGGCGGACCGGCGGGTGGAGTGCTGGCCGGATAATGATGCGATGGCCTGGGTGGCCGCCTACCTGCCCGCGGACCAGGCGTCCGCGGTCTGGAACCGGCTGACCGCCATTTCCCGGGGGATGCAGGGCCCGGACGAGGCCCGCGCCCTGACCCAGCTCAGGGCCGACAATTTCGCCGAGGCGCTCCTGGGCGGCGGGAACATCTCCCGGGTTACCGCAAACAGCGAGGCAACCAGTGCCGGGCACGGTGACGCGGGAAGTTCCGGCGGCGCGGAGGTGGCAGGTCCCGGCCCGTCGTCGTCGATTCGGCCGCAGGTGCTGGTCACCGTGCCCGTGTTTTCCCTGATGGGCTTGACGGACGAGCCGGCGGTGCTGGACGGGGCCGGCCCCATCCCGGCCTCGATGGCACGGGACCTCGTCGCGGCCGGGGCGGATTCGTTCCACCGGGTGCTGGTGGACCCGCGGGACGGGGCACCGCTGGAAATCGGCCGCACCAGCTACCGGGTGACCAAAGCCATGCGGAACTGGCTCAGGCTGCGGGACGGAAAGTGCCCCTTCCCCGGCTGCAGCAACCCCTCCCTCGACAACGAAGCCGACCACCTCCTCGCCTGGCACAACGGCGGCACCACAGGAGTCTCGAACCTCGGCCAGCCCTGCCCGAAACACCACAAACTCCGCCACACCAGCGGCTGGAAACCCACACCCGCCACCACAACCGCACCACCCGGCTGGACCTCACCCACCGGCCGCCACTACACAAGCGAACACCAGGACTGGGAACCACCCCACTGGCCGGACTGGAATGCGGGACTACGGAACGCATCTTCAGCGGCTAGGCCGAAGGGTCAGGACTTGTACGTGCCCGAGTACTTCAGCATGCCCGACGACTTTGAGGTACCTGCGTGCTTTGCACTGCCGGAAGAGTTTGACCTGGTGAAGGACCTGGACCTCCCGGATTTCGATGTGCCCGAAGACCCTGGCCCTTCCGAAGACGAACTGCCGAAGGACCCGTTTCCGGAATGGCACCTCTGGCTCACGGAATCCCTCGGAGTCCCCTAGCACCACAGCCGTGTAGGGACGGACCCCGGCCGAACGGCTCTGTCATGACTGCCCCAGGCGGCACGGCTTTGTCGGGAACCGCTGAAGGCCCCCTGCCCGCTAGGACTGCCTGACGCGCAGCAGTTCGGGGGCCTCGTCCACCTTTGAAAGATCCAGTCCGCCGCGCATGGTCACGTCGACTGCATGCTTTACCACTGCATCGAAGCCGAGGTCCCCGCCTTGCGACGAGGACAGGACCTTGTCCCGGACCCGCCGCTGTTCGGCAGCTCCTGTTCCGCGCGCAATGATGTCTTCCACCCCTTGCCGGGCCAGGGCAAGTTCACCCTGTTCCTGCAGTACCGGGGCAAGGTAGTCCACCAGTGAGCGCACCACGTCAGCGGCCCTCGCCGGGCGGAATGTGCCAAAGTCGAGCAGCTCCCCGCTGAGGCCCGCACTGCTCGCCTGCCAGGACGCCATGCGCAAAAGCACCGTGGGCACGGGGGCAGGATCGACGCCGTCCTGCCACTCGCGGCTCGCAGTCTCCACCAAGGCGCGGACCAGGACAGCTATAAGTGCGGCGTCTTCAGCACGGAGGCAGACATCGGCTACGCGGACCTCCACCGTGGGATGGTTGCGGGAGAGCCGGGCGTCGAAATACAACATGCCCTCATCCAGCATGACCCCGCTGTCCAGGAGCCGCGTGACCACCCGCCGGTACGCGGAGTACGTGCCATAGATGCCCGTGGGCCCGGCCGTCGGCCAACGGTTCCAGGCCTGGGTCCGGTAGCTCTCAAAGCCGGTCTGGATGCCGTTCCAGAAGGGGGAATTGGCACTCAAGGCGGTAAGGACGGCGAGCTTGTCCCGGATGCGGTCCAGGACGGCCACGCCTTCGTCGTGCGACTCGATGTAGGTATGGACATGGAAGCCGCACGTCAGCTGCTCCTGGGCAGTCAGGCCGAAGCGCTCAAGCATCCGCGCGTAGCGGGGATCCGGAGTGGTGTGGCTGGCCAAGCCCAGCGGCGAGGTGGCCAGGGCGGCCACCCGTGCGTGGTTTTTCTTGGCAGCCTTATCTGCCAGTGCCCGCCCGGCCCGGATCTGTTCCAGGAGCTCACGGTACTCCAGGCAGGGCCGCGTCTGGGTTTCGATCTGTTCCAGCTTGAGCTCGGCACTCAGGCCCATCTCGTCGTCGTAAACGGTTTTGTCTTCCGTCTCCAGGAGGCGGGGGGCATCCGGCGAGTCGTCGGCGGCCATTCGGCGGCCGGACAGCAACGCATCCGCCAGGGCAAGCGGCTCCCCGCTCTCCGGATCAACGATCAGGAGCTCTTCCTCGACGCCGAAAGTTCGCATACCGACATTCTCCGACAACAGGGACGAAATTGAGGGTCAACAGCACTTCATGACGAAGCGTGAATGGTTAGTCCTGGAAGTACTCCACTTTCGCCCCGATGGTATTAAGCCGTTCCGCCAGGTCTTCGTAGCCACGCTCAATGACATAGATGTTCCGCAGCTCGGACACTCCCCGCGCGGCCAGCATTGCCAACAGCAGGCACGCTGCCGGGCGGAGCGCGGGCGGACAGCCAACCTCCGCGGCGCGCCACTTGGTGGGGCCGTTGACGTAGATCCGGTGCGGATCAAGGAGCTGCACCTGGGCGCCCAACCGGTTCAGCTCGGTCAGGTAGATGGCCCGGTTTTCGTACACCCAGTCGTGGATCATGGTCTGGCCATGGGCGTTCGCTGCGATGACCGCAAAGAAGGGCAGGTTGTCGATGTTCAGCCCGGGGAACGGCATTGGGTGGATCTTGTCCTCCGGAGCGCGCAACTCGGAAGGCTTGGTGGTGACGTCCACCAGCCGTGTCCGGCCGTTCCGGGCCATGTACTCGCCCGAGATCTCCAACTGCTGGCCCATTTGCCCCAAGGTTGCCAGCTCGATTTCCATGAACTCGATGGGCACGCGCCGGATGGTCACCTCCGAGTTGGTGACAATGCCCGCGGTAATCAGGCTCATGGCCTCGATGGGGTCCTCCGAGGGGTAGTACTCAATGTCGGCATCGATTGACCGGCGTCCGGTGATCTTCAGGGTGGTGGTTCCCACCCCCTCGATAACCACTCCCAGCATCTCCAAGTAGAAGCAGAGGTCCTGCACCATGTAGTTAGGGCTGGCATTCCGGATAACGGTGGTGCCCTCGCGGTGGGCCGCGGCCATGATGGCGTTCTCGGTGACAGTGTCGCCGCGCTCAGTCAGGACAAAGGAGCGGTCCCGGGTGTCTGCGGACGGGGCCTGCACGTCGTAGAAGCCTGCTGTCGCTTCCACCGAGAGTCCGAACTGGCGCAGTGCCTGCATGTGCGGCTCAACCGTCCGGGTACCAAGGTCACAGCCGCCCGCATAGGGAAGCTTGTACCTGGCCGACTCATCGAGCAGGGGTCCCAGCAACATGATGACGCTCCGGGTGCGGCGCGCGGCGTCCACGTCCATCGCGCCCAGGTCCAGGACCGCCGGGCGGCGGAGCAGCAGGTCGGTGTCGTTGAGCCAGGTGCACTCCACACCGATGCTGGTCAGGACTTCAACGATCCGGTTCACTTCTTCGATGCGTGCGAGGCGGCGAAGAATGGTGGTCCCCCGGTTAATGAGGCTGGCGCACAGCAAAGCCACTCCGGCGTTCTTGCTGCTGTTGACGTCCACGGACCCCGAAAGGGTGCGCCCGCCTTCAACGCGCAGGTGGGTCATCTGTGGCCTGCCCACGTTCACGATGCTCCGGTCGAAGATCACTTCGAGGCGCTGGATCATTTTCAGGCTCAGGTTCTGCTTGCCCTGTTCCATGCGGGCAACGGCGCTCTGGCTCGTTCCCAGCTCGGCAGCCAGCTGGCCTTGGGTCCAGCCCTTCTCAGCCCGGGCATCCCTCAGCATGGCGGCAACGTGTTCAGCGGTTTCCTGCGTCATACACAAGTTTATATCATAAATGAGTTAAAGGTCCCGTCACGGCAGTCTGAAACGCGGCCGCTGGAGAGCGTTTACCCGAACGATGCGATCGAAGGGGGACGGACTCCTTGACCGCACCTTCCAAGGGCGGGAGACTGAAGGCACCCGTTCGTCCAGCGGCAACGGAGGCAGTATGCGCCGGACACCAGCCACGCCGATGCCAATCAGCCGGGCATCGGCCCGCAGCACACGGAGCGTGCCGGGAATGGCGGCACCGTTACTCGCGGCCCTGCTCCTCATCTGCGGCTCGCCTGCCTACGCGGTGCCCTCCCCGGGAGAGGGAGTGCAGTCGCTCCTGGGGAACGACATCTCCTGGCCGCAATGCAACACGGCTTTCCCCACGGGACAGGCTTTTGCCATTGTGGGCGTCAACAACGGTTTGGCCAACACCACCAATCCCTGCCTGGCCGAGCAGCTTGACTGGGCGGAAGGTTCCGCGGGCCACCCTGGCCGGCCCACGGTGTCCCTGTACGTCAATACTGCCAACCCGGGCGCCGCGGGATCGTGGTGGCCGGCGGAGGACGAGTACCCGGCAGGCCGGGCGGTGCACAACCCGTACGGCCCCTGCAAGGACGGGGATTACGGCAAGGCGTGCGCCTACATGTACGGCTTCGCCAAGGCATACGACGACGCCCACCACCGCGGCATCAGCAACCCGGGCTCGTACGTCTGGTGGCTGGATGTGGAGACCGAAAACAGCTGGTCCTACACCGACAAGGATGCCAACCGGACAGTCCTGGAAGGCATGACCGATTTCTTCCACAGCATTGGCGCGCAGGTGGGGATTTACTCCTCGGGCCGGCAGTGGGACCAGATTGTTGGAACTGTCAGCGGGTCGAGCAACCTTTACTCACTCCCGAGCTGGCTGGCAGGATCCCGGAACGCGTCAGGAGCAGCGATGGCCTGTTCGCATGCGCCCCTCACCGGTGGCGGCGAGGTGGAGTTGACCCAGTTCGTATCGCGGGGTTTCGACTACAACTATTCGTGCCCGTAAGCCTGGCCCGCTTTCAGGTCCCCAGCCACACCATGTTCCAGGTGCCCAGCGAGACTGCGGCAAAAACCGCTGTTGCCGCCATCACCACACCGCCGGCAAGCACCCACGCATCCAACACACTGTAGGTCGATTCGCGGGCCCACGTCCGGCGGCCGCCGCCAAAGCCGCGGGCTTCCATCGTCACCGCGAGCCGCGATGCCCGGCGGATCGCCTGGACCAGCAGCCCGAAACTCTGCCCCAGCGTCGCCTTCACGCGCTGCAGGGCGCTGCCGCGGGCACCCACCCCGCGCGCGCGGCGGGCCATCCCGATGGTCTGCCACTCTTCTGCCATCAGGCCCACCAGCCGCATGGCAGCGAGGGTTCCCAGCACGAACCGGTGCGGGAGGCGCGCCTTCTGCGCCAGCGCATCAGCGAGGTCTGTGGGGTCGGTGCAGCTCATCAGCAGAACTGCCGGCAGGGCAATCGCCAGCCCCCGCAGCATGAAGCCCACGCCCAGCTCCAGTGAGCCTTCGCTCATGGTCCAGATGCCGACGTCGATCAGCGTCTTTCCGCTGTCCGGCGCCAGGATGGAGGTGCTCCAGCCTCCCACTGCGGCGGCGAGGATCAGCGGCCAGCCGCGCTGCCACAGCAGTGCGAGCGTCAGGCCGGCCAGCGGAAACAGCAGGACCTCAAAGACCAGTGCCACCGATGCGGACACCCAGTCTATGGAAAGCGCAAGCACGGCCGTAATGAGGAAGACGGCGGCGAACTTGCTGAGGGGGTTCGCCCGGGTCAGCAGCGCGTTGTTGCCGCGAAGGTTCAGCTCCTGCCTCATGGTGCCGCCGGTTCCGCCGCGGCCATCCGCAGTTCCGTTCCACCCAGCGCCGCCGTGAATTCGGCGTCATGGGTCACGGAGACCACGGCGGTGCCGGCATCCAGCAGCTCGGACAGGAACGATGCCAGCTCCGCCCACGTGTTGGCGTCCTGGCCGAACGTAGGCTCGTCCAGGACCAGCACCTGGGGATGCGCGGCCAGGACCGTTGCCACGGACAGCCGCCGCTTCTCCCCGCCCGAAAGCGTGTAGGGGTTGGCATCCACAAGATGGGTAAGCCGCAGGCGCTCCAGCAGTTCGTCCACGCGCTCCTCACCATGGCCAAGGTGCCGGGGGCCAAACAGCAGTTCGTCCAGCACCTTCCCTGTGACGAACTGGTGTTCGGGTTCCTGGAACACGGTGCCGATCCGCTCGATGAGCTGATCGGCCTTCCACTTGTACGGGTCTATTCCGGCGCCGCGGCTCAGGTCCAGCGTGGCCGAAACCTTGCCGGCCACGGGCTCCAGGAGCCCGGCAAGCGTCAGGGCAAACGTGGACTTCCCGGCCCCGTTCGGCCCCGTGACGGCCAAGGCGTGCCCGGCCCGGACCTGCGCGGAAATACCTGCCTGCACGGGTACCGGCGGAACCTTCCGGAAGCCGCTGCGCCGCGCCCGTTCACGGGACACCGCCAGTTCCTCGGCAGCGAGCAGGAGGCCACCCGCCCCGCTGGCTGGATCCGCCGCACGCAGCCGGGTGTCCGGAACATAGCCGGGCACCCACACCCCGGCAGCAATCAGCATGCTCCGGGCCTCCCTGAGCACCTGGTCCGGCGGACCGTCCAGCAGCACGGCGTCCTTCGCGTCGGTGCCGGGCTGCAGCACCACGATCCGGTCCACCAGGTCCTTCCACACGGACACCCTGTGCTCCACCACCACCAGGGTGGCGCCGGTCTTGTCCAGGCACCGCGCCACGGCGTCGCGGACCTCCAGCACGCCGGCCGGGTCCAGGTTGGCCGTCGGCTCGTCCAGCAGGATCAGGCCGGGACGCATGGCAAGGATGCCTGCGAGCGCCAGCCGCTGTTTCTGCCCGCCGGAGAGTACCGACGTCGGATGGTCCAGCGGGAGGTGGGAAAGTCCGACGTCGTCCAGCGCCTCGTGCACGCGGCTCCAGATGGCGTGGCGGGGCACGGCGAGGTTCTCGGCGCCGAAGGCGGCGTCGTCACCCACGCGCGACAGGACCACCTGCGTCTCGGGATCCTGCTGCATAAGGCCGGCGCGCCCGCGCTGCTCGCGGGGGGAGGCTCCGTCAACCAGCAGCGAACCCGACTCGTCGGAATCGCCGGCCGCGCCGCCGTCGTCGTTCACATCCCCCAGGACCCCCGCCAAAGCATGGAGGAGGGTGGACTTGCCGGCGCCGGAAGGCCCCAAAAGCAGCACCCGCTCTCCCGGACGGATGTCCAGGTCGAGGGCATGGACCGCCGGCCTGGTGCGCCCGGCATGCCGCCAGCCCCAGCCGCGGGCCGTGACGGCGGCGGGACGCACTGCGGTGGGCGCGCCCTGGCGGGAAGGTGCCGACATCAGGAGAAAACAGGCTCCGTAGCTGCCTTCCGCGACGCGAACGAGCTCAGGACCCCGGTCCTGGCCAGCCCCCGGGTGGCGATCCAGGACAGGGCGCCGGCGATGATCGCGCCGGAGATGGCGGTGAAGACGATGTACACCAGCTTGTCCCCGCCGGAGTAGGCGATGTTCCAGCCCCACGGAGCGAAGGAGTCGTTGAGGCCGCAGAAGAGACCGGCGGCGGCACCGGCCAGCAGTGCCACGGGCAGGTTGAACTTCCGGTACACGAAGATGGCGAAGATGATCTCGGCGCCGAGGCCCTGGACGAAGCCGGAGAACAGCACGGAAGCCCCATACTGGGACCCCATGAGCAGCTCACCGGTGGCGGCTACCGTCTCACAGAACAGCGCGGCGCCGGGCTTGCGAATGATGAGCATGCCCAGCACGGCCGGGATCATCCAGCCGCCGGCGATCAGGCCGGTCAGTGGCGGGTAGGTGGCGTTCATGGGGCCGGACACTGCGGCCGCGCCCTGGGACCAGGCCCAGAAAATGACACCGCCGGCGATGGCAATGAGGGCCGCCACCACGATGTCCACGACGCGCCAGGACTTGCTGCTGGTCTTCTTGACTGCTGTTGTTGCCATGTGATCCTCCTGAGGAACAGGAGGGGAAAGTGGACGCGGCTGCCGGCACTGCTGCCGCTGCGCGCACTTCGAGAACTCGACTCCCTTGCGCCGGTACTAACCGGATCAGGTTCGAGGGTCTGCGGCTGCCCGCACTCTCAGCGCCCACCTGCGGATCCTGGCATTGCCAGTGATGCCCGACGGCGGCGCTCCCCTGTCGTTGAATGTTGCTTTTGCTTGAAATGATTCGTTGCAGAAATACCCTGTTGGGCGTTGTCCAGTTTACACCGCGGCGGGGGTAGATTGTGGGCCATGGCTGCCAATTCCCCGCATGTGACCGACTTCGACCCGGATTCCGATGCCATCCAGCCGGAGGGATCGCTGGCGGCACTGATCGCCCGGATTGAAGGCGAAGTCCGGGAACTGCAGTTTCCAGGCTTCTCCCTCGACGACTCCCTGAACCTGGGACTGCTCCTCGTGGAGCTGGGCAAGGAGCGCGGGCTGCCCATCGCGATTGACATCACGAAGGGCGGGCAGGTTCTGTTCCATGCGGCGCTGCCCGGTGCGACGCCGGATAACGATCACTGGATCCGGGCGAAGCAGCGCACGGCGGCACGGTATGAGGTCCCCTCACTGCTGGTGGGATTGCGCGGCCGGCTTCGCGGCGGCCGGATCGAGGACCAGGGATGGTTCGACCAGGGCCGGTACGCCGCGCACGGCGGCTCCTTCCCGCTGTACGTCACCGGAGTGGGCGCCGTGGCCACCGTTACGGTTTCAGGGCTTCCCCAAGTGCAGGATCACGACCTGGTGGTCGAAGCCCTGCGCGAAATGCTCCACTCCGCGGGGGCGGACTAATGCCAAGGCTGGCGGACTGACCCACACTGCACGCACGTCCACCGGCAGCAGAATACAAAGGCTGCTTAGCATTTATTAGTAATCATGCTTACTATGTTGTCTCCCGGGTTTTGAGGAGAACAGGACATGGCAGCAAGCACCCGCCTGGCGGGCCCGCGAACACGCCTGCAAAAGGCCGCCCTCGGAACGGGAATAGTCTTCGTCCTTTTCGGCGTCCTGGGCTTCATCCCGGGCGTTACCTCCAACTATGGCTCGTTGGGCCTTGCAGGACCTGGTTCAGGGGCGCTGCTACTGAGCGTCTTCCAAGTGTCCATTCTCCTCAACGCGCTCCACCTGCTCTTCGGGATTGCAGGGGTCCTGATGGCGCGGACGCATCCCCAGGCCAGGAACTTCCTCATCTACGGGGGCGTGACCTACCTGCTCCTGTGGTTGTACGGCTTCCTTGCGGGCGACACCACGCCTGCCAATTTCCTCCCCGCGAACAACGCAGACGACTGGCTGCACCTGGCACTCGGCCTGGCCATGATTGCGCTGGCCATCATCCTGGCCGCCCGAGGCCCCGCCGTTCCCGCAGGCGTTGCCAGCAGCGACAGCAGCAACAGCGGCGACAGCGGCAACCGGTCAGGAAGCCTCAGCGACGATGTCACGGAACCGGCACCAACGCCGCACCTGAAGGAGCACTATGAAAATCCCTGAAGCGCGCGGTCCTGCCAGCACCGCCTTGTTCGCCCTTCTCACGGAGGCGCCCGGCACCCTTGGCACCCGCCCCTGCGGCCGCACCGCCGATGACCGAACCCTGGATGACGGAACCGCGGCGCTGCACCGGGCGGTCACCGGCCAGTTGGCTGCCACCCCGGACATCATTGGCGACGACGATCTCCAGCTGACGCTCTTCTGCCTCTACGAGCTCCACTACAGCGGACTCGAAGGCGTCAGCGATGAGTGGGAATGGGCGCCGGGACTGATCCAGGTCCGCCGCCTGCTGGAAAAACCGTTCGAGTCAGCGCTCAGGCTGGCCGCCCGGGAAGCAGCCGGCGAACTGGAGCTTCCCGCGGCCTCGCGTCCCACCAGCGATGCCGTGGCCGATGTCCTGTTCAGCCTCGCAGCCCGCGACACCGGCCCCAGCCTCTCACGGTACGTGGCAAAGAAGGCCAGCCTGGACCAGCTCAAGGAATTCCTGATCCATAAGTCCATCTACCAGCTGAAGGAGGCGGATCCCCATACCTTTGCCATTCCCCGGCTGGCCGGGCGCCCCAAGGCCGCGCTGGTGGAAATCCAGGCGGATGAGTACGGCGGCGGACGTCCCGAACGGATGCACAGCGCACTTTTCGCCCGCACCCTGCGAGGCCTGGGAATGGCGGACGAATACGGCGCCTACGTCGATTCCGTCCCGGCCGTCTCCCTCGCCGCAGTGAACCTGATGTCCCTGTTCGCGCTGAACCGCCGGCTGCGGGGTGCCATCACCGGGCACCTTGCCATCTATGAGATGACCTCCTCCCAGCCCAACCGCTTATACGGGAGCGGTTTCCGGCGGCATGGATTCGATGCCGCCGTCACCCACTATTTCGATGAACACGTGGAAGCAGACGCCGTCCACGAGCAGATCGCCGGCCGCGACCTGGCCGGCGGCCTGGTCGAGGCCGAACCAGGACTTCTTGGAGACGTAGTGTTTGGTGCCACGGCAGCCATGGCGGTGGACGGCAGGCTGTCTGCCCATCTCCTGCAGTCCTGGGAGAACGGCGGGACGTCACTCAGGGCGGCAGTCCCGGCGGCAGCATGAGCGGCGCCAGTCCCCCGCCGTCGTCCGTCACCCCGGCTACCTAAGCAGGAGCAATAATGAACCAGGAACCCGCCGATAGCTCCATCGTGGTGTGCCCCGACGGTCCGCTGATCGTGCGCGGCGACTTCGAGATCGTCACGCCCTCCGGCGAACCGTTGCCCCGTGAACGGAAAACCGTGGCACTGTGCCGCTGCGGGGCGTCAGCCATCAAGCCCTATTGCGATGGGACGCACAAGATGATCAAGTTCCGGACGGAACCTCCGGCAACCTGAGCAAGGCCTGCACCGGCCGGCCGCTATCGCCGGTTAGGCTAGGGACAGCCCGTTTTCCGCCCGCAAGGAGTACTAGGAATGAACCTCTTCATCAAGCTGCTCGGCACTGGCGTGAGCCTCGGCGCAGGCTTTGTCGGCACGAAGCTCGTCAACGCCATCTGGGAAAAGACCACCGGCCGGAAGCCCCCCACCGGCAAGCACGAGGACGTCCCCACGAGCCTTCACTCGGCGCTGACGTTCGCCCTGATCTCTGCCTCGGTGAGCACCATCATCCAGGTCTTGGCCAACCGTGGCACCCAGCGCGCCATCACCCGGTTCGCCAAGAGCCAGGACATCGTCTAGCAGCACGCCGAACGGTGTTCAGCCGTCGCCGGAACCGTCCTCACGGGCGGCTTTGGCGGCGGCTTTCTGCACCACGGCCTCGAGCTCATCGGAGGTGAGGAGCTCGCGGTGCAGGTGCTTGGTGCGGTAGCCGGCCCGGCCCACCATGTGTGCCGAAACGGGCACGGTGAGCAGCTGGAAAATCCACGCCACCAACAGCACAGGCCACACCCACCAGGTGCGCAGCTGCAGGCCGATGGACGCCAGGAGCAGGAACAGCCCCAGCACCTGCGGCTTGGTGGCGGCATGCATGCGGCTGAGCAGGTCGGGGAACCGCAGCAAGCCGATGGCCGCGCCGAGGGACATGATGGCCCCGACGATCATGAACACGGCGGACAGCACATCCACCCAGGCGTCCAGGCCAGTGGAATCAGGACTCATTGGGCTGCTCCCTCCGGTCCGCCACGAACCTTGCCACCGTCACGGACCCGATAAAGCCGATGATGGAAATGGCCACCACCAGCATCAGGTTGTTCAGGTGCCTGTTGACGGCCATGTCCACGCACAGGGCACCGCCCAGGATGGCCAACAGGACGTCCGTGGCCAGCACCCGGTCCAGCAGTGAAGGCCCCCGGGAGATCCTGATGATGGCACCGGCGGCGGCCACCGAGAAAATTACGGCAGTAATAGCCAGGACGGTCTGCATCATGCGCCGGCCTCCATTCGCACGGTTTCGAGTTCTTCCTTGGTGCCCATGATCCTGATCAGCCCCGCCTCGATGGACCGCACCTCGTTTTTCAGGTTTTCGACTTCCTGCGGGGAACTGATGTTGAGCGCATGCAGGTAGAGGGTGGACGTGGAGCGGTCCACCTCCACCACCAGCGAGCCCGGAATCAGGGAAATCACGTGCCCCGTGGCCGTGACCATCAGGTCCTGGCGGCTGCGGAGCGGGACGGCGACGACGGCGTTGGTCACCTTCGGCCCCTTGGCGATGGCGAGGTACAGGAGCTGCGCGCTGGCAGCCGCCACCTTGGCCAGGAAGACGAGCGCGAAGGGAACGGCGTACAGGATGTTGAACCGGCCGCTGAGTTCCACCGGCGGAAGGTAGAACAGACGCGCAACCGCCACGGCCAGCAACGCCCCGAACAGGAGGTTGCCAGGGCTGAAGTCCTGCCACAGGGCACCCCACACAATGACCAGCCAGACCAGGAGCGGCAGCTCCTGGCGGAGGGAAATACGGCGGCGGCTCATTTTCCCCCTCCCGGCGTGGCAACCATCGGAACGTCGATGTTTTCGCCCAGGACAGCGTGGATGTAGGAGGTCCGGTCCAGCATGTCGCGCGCAGCCTGGTCCGAGACCGTGAACAGCGGCCCCGCGAAAACCGTCAGGGCAAGGCCGAGGACCACCAGCCCCACTGTCGAGCCCACCATGGTGCGCGGAAGCAGGGTGACGGTGTTCCGTTTGGCGCCAGGACCGTCGGCCCGCCCGGCGGCCGGGGCAAGCAGCACCGGATCCGGGTGCTCGGCGTCCGAGGGCCGGCGCCAGAACGCACGGTTCCACACCCTGGCCACGGCAAGCAGGGTCAGCAGGCTGGTAAGCACCCCGCCGATCACCAGCACGTACGCGAGCGGCGTCCCCAGTTCAATCCCGGCCTGCATGAGCCCCACCTTCCCCAGGAAGCCGGAGAACGGCGGAATTCCGGCCAGGTTCATTGCGGGAATGAAGAACAGCAGTGCCAGCAGCGGGGACAGCTTGGCGAGGCCGCCCAGCCGGTCCACCGAGGAGCTCCCGCCGCGGCGTTCGATCAGCCCCGTCACCAGGAAGAGGCTGGTCTGGATGGTGATGTGGTGCGCCACATAGAAGACTGCGGCTCCCAGCCCTGCCGCGGAGGACATCGCCAAGCCAAACACCATGTACCCGATGTGGCTCACCAGGGTGAAGGAAAGCAGACGTTTGATGTCGCTCTGCGCCAGGGCACCCAGGATCCCCACCACCATGGTCAGCAGGGCGGCCACCATGAGGGGCGTATTCAGGGAATCCCCGGGAAAGAGGAGCGTCTCGGTCCGCACCATGGCATAGACGCCAACCTTGGTGAGCAGGCCGGCGAACACGGCCGTGACCGGCGCCGGGGCGGTGGGGTAGGAGTCGGGCAGCCAGAACGACAGCGGGAACACGGCCGCCTTGATGCCGAACGCCACCAGCAGCATCACGTGCAGGAGGGTCCTGGTGCCCTGGTCCAGCTCACCGAGCTTCATGGCAAGATCGGCCATGTTGACCGTTCCGGTGGCCCCGTAGACCATGGCGATCGAGATCAGGAACAGCACCGACGACACCACGGACACCACCACATAGGTGACGCCCGCCCGGATGCGGGGCCCCGTGCCGCCCAGCGTCATCAGCACGTAGCTTGCCGTCAGCAGGATCTCGAAACCGACATAAAGGTTGAAGAGGTCGCCGGAAAGGAACGCATTGGACACCCCGGCCACCAGGATCAGGTACGTGGGGTGGAAGATCGAGACGGGCGCGTCCTGGTCGCCGTCGGCCATGCCCTGCCCGGTGGCGTAGACCAGCACGGCCAGGCTCACCGCCGAGGAGACCACCAGCATCAGGGACGAGAACTGGTCCACCACCATCACAATGCCCCACGGCGGCAGCCAGCCGCCGATGCTTACCGCCGCCGTGCCGCCGTCCCACACGGAGGCCAGCAGGAGGCATTCGAGCAGGAGCGTGAGGGACAGCAGGAGGATGCTGACCACCCGCTGGGCCCGTGAGTGGCGGATCAGCAGGAAGGTCAGGGCGGCGCCCACGATGGGCAGTACGACGGCGAGCGGCGCGAGGCTTGCGAGGTTCACTTTCCGCCTTCTTCCGGGCCGGGGGTGATGTTTTCCGAGCCTGGCTTTTCTTCCGCTGCTGCCTGCTCCGCGGGTATTTCGCGGCCGCCGGCCAGGACCGTGGCCATCGGGAACTCGGATGTCTCTGCGGGGACCTCGGCGTCGTCCTCGGCATCGAAGCTTGGTGTTTCCGCAACCCGGAGGTCCTCGATGTCGGCCTGGATCTCATCCCGGCGGGCCAGGACCCAGGTGCGGTAGATGATGCCGAGCATAAAGGCGGTGACGGCAAAGGAAATGACGATGGACGTGAGGATCAGCGCCTGCGGAAGTGGATCGCTGTAGTCCCCGGCCGCAATGTCCTTTGAGTACAGCGGCGCGAGCCCCGCGTACCCTCCCGTCGCCAGGATCAGGAGGTTGGTTGCATTGGCCAGGAGCATCAGCCCCAGCAGGACACGCGTCAGGCTGCGTTCCAGGATCAGGTAGATACCGCAGGCGTACAGGGCTCCCATGATGATCAGGAGGGTCAGGTTCACACTCATGCTTGGCCCCTTGCGGTGGTTTCGGGAGCCATGCCTTCGGGCTCGTGCTCCCAGTCGGGAGCTGGTGCCGGCGCCTCCAAGGTGGAGTCCTGTCCTTCGGCCGGCGTTCCGCCTGCAGCCGCGGAGCGCTCTTCAAAGTGTTCGTCGATCTCGGCCCCGAGGCTGCGCAGGACGTCCAGGACCAGGCCCACCACCACGATGTAGACGCCGATGTCAAAGATGGTGGAGGTGACGAACTTGATGTCGCCGAACACCGGCAGCCACAGTTCGATAATGGCCGTCTGGAAGACCTGGCCGCCCAGCAGCAGCGGCACCACGCCCGAAGCCGCAGCCACGGCGAGCCCGATCCCCAGCAGGGCGCCGGCACTCACCGGTGTGGCTTCGCGGAGCTCGAACCGTCCCCCGGCCAGGTACCGGATGGTCAGGGCGAGGCCCGCCGTGAGGCCGCCTGCGAATCCGCCGCCGGGCAGGTTGTGGCCGGCCAGCAGGAGGTAGAGCGAGAAGATGACCATGGAGTGGAAGATCAGCCGGGTGACCACCTCGAAGATGATGGACCGGCGCTCCGGTGCCAGGGTCCGGCCGGCAACGATCCACGCGTCCCGCGCGGACGCGGCGAACTTCCGGCTGACGGCCAGGGCTGCCGCGTCCCGGGTACCGGGGTCGACGCCGCGGTGGCGGCCCACCGTGCCCTCGGCAACCGTGGCGGACTTCAGGATCCGGTCGCCGCGGCCGCGGACGAAGATGAGGCTCGCCACGCCGGTGGCCGCCAGCGCAAGGACCGTGATTTCACCGAACGTGTCCCAGGCACGGATATCCACGAGGGTGACGTTGACGATATTGAGTCCGCCGCCGCCCTCGTAGGCCAGGCGCGGGAACTCCAGGGAGACGGGGGTGGCGATCCGTGCGCCCATGGCGTAGATCGCGGCGAACACCATGGTGGCGCCAAAGCCCAGGCCGATGATTACGCGCACCACCCTGTACTTGCCGCCGGTGCGGTCCCGGAGCTCGGCCGGCAGGCTGCGCATCGCCAGGACGAAGGCCACCAGGATGATGGTTTCCACGAGCATCTGCGTCAGGGCCAGGTCCGGGGCGCCCTGCAGCGCGAACATCAGGGCAATGCCGTACCCGGTCACGGAAACCATCAGGACCGCCAGGAACCGTTTGTTGGCTTTCACTGCGGCCAGGGCGCCGATCACGATGCCCGCGCCCACCACCAGCTGGAGCGGGGAACCGGGGTCCACAAGGTAGATTCCGTCCGGCAACGGCTTGCCGGCCAGCAGGATGGCGGACAAGGGCAGCACGAACGCGACGCTGAGAATGACGGCCAGGTAGTAGTACAGCGAACCGCGCTGCGTGCGGCCGGTGATCCACACCGCCACGTCATCCAGCGCACCGATGGTGTTCTGGTAGGCCTTGTCCCCGTCCACCCACGGCGGTACCAGGGCCTGCGCCCGCGAGACCGCGTTGCGGCCAAAGTACATCGCCAGGCCGAGTCCGAACGTGAGGGCCGTCAGGCCCAGCGCAGGAGTGAAGCCGTGCCACAGCGCCAGGTGGCCGGCCTGCCCGGCGGCTGATCCGGCGTCGGCCGCGGTGGACGCAAAGAGGGCCGCGTACGGCTGGATCCACGCATCTACGGGGGCCGGCCACAGTCCATAGGCGACGGTGAGGAGGCTGAGGATGGCCGGTGCGGCCAGGAACGACGGCCTGATGGCCTTGAAGGGCGTGGGCTCCACCCCTGGCTTGACGGCGAAAGCCCCCCACATGAAGCGCGCACTGTAGGCGAAAGTGAGGATGGAGCCCAGGACCAGGCCGGCAAGGACCACCATGCCCCACGGCCCGGCAGCCGGGTCGCTGGCATGGTGGACAAAAGCCTCGAGCACCGACTCCTTGGCCACGAAGCCGGCCAGCAGCGGGAGCCCCGCCATGGACGCGGCTCCAATGGCGGCGACTACCCCGAGCGCGCGGGAACTCCGGAACACCCCGGACAGCTTCCGGACATCGCGTGTCCCCGACTGGTGGTCGATGATGCCCACCACAAGGAACAGGGTGGCCTTGAACAGGCCGTGCGCAAGGAGCATCGCCAGGCCCGCCAGGGCGGCATCCGGCGTGCCAAGGCCCACCACCACGGTGAGGAAACCCAGCTGGCTGACGGTGCCGTGGGCAAGGATGAGCTTGATATCGCTCTGCCGCAGCGCCCGGTAGCCGCCCACCAGCATGGTGGCCAGGCCAAGTCCCAGCACCACGGGCTGCCAGTAGGCCGTCTCGGAAAAGCCGGGAGCCAGCCGGGCCACCAGGTAGACGCCGGCTTTGACCATCGCCGCGGCGTGCAGGTAGGCGCTGACAGGGGTTGGCGCCGCCATGGCGCCGGGAAGCCAGAAGTGGAAGGGGACCAGCGCGGATTTGGTGATGGCGCCCACCAGGATGAGCACGACGGCGGCGGTCACCAGCGAGCCGGAGTCTCCGCCGGCGAGGGCGGGCGCCTGGTCCAAGATGCCGGAGATGCGGTAGGTTCCGGCCGCGTGGCCCAGCATGATGAGGCCCACCAGCATGGCAAGCCCGCCGGCCGTGGTGACGATCAGCGCCTGCAGGGCGGACCGCCGTGCGGCCAGCCTGGTCCGCGCGAATCCGATCAGGAGGTAGGACAGGATGGTGGTGAGTTCCCAGAAGATGAACAGCAGCAGCAGGTCATCGGCAACCACCAGCCCGAACATGGCGCCGGCAAAGGCCAGGAGCTGCGCACCGAAAGCGCCAAGGTCCTGGTCCTTCTTCTTGAAATACCGGGCGCAATAGACCAGGACAAGGGAACCCACACCCAGCACCAGCAGCGACATGACCCAGGCCAGTGCGTCCATCCGGAAGGCAAGCTCAAGCTTGAGTCCGGGGATCCAGGGGACTGCTTCGCTGACGGATCCTGATCCGGAATAGATAGGACCGTGCTGCAGCAGCAGCCAACCGAAGGAGGCCGCGGGAGCGGCGGCCAGTGCGTAGAACGCGTTGCGGCCCCAGGCCCTGAACAGGAGTGGCGCGAGGACAGCCACCGAAAAGTGCACGGCAAGGACTGTGATCACTGGTATCTCCGCAACGTCAGGGATTCGATTGTCAAAAGTTGGAGCAGGCGGTTCATTCGTTGGGTCCGGGAAGGTTCAGTTTATCAAGGCCGCGGTGCCGCTTTCCCCGTCTTTGCCGGCAGGCCGCCCGCCGACACCGGCGTCCCGGGGTTTGCTCCGCGTCCTGTTCGCCGCAGGCGGATACGATGCATCCTATGAACAGCGCCAGCGCTCCCGGGGCAACGCAGTCGTCCTCGGAACTTGAATCCGGGACCCAGGCCACCAGCAAGGGCCGCATCCTGGCGTGGGCGTCCTGGGACTGGGGATCAGCGGCCTTCAACGCGGTGATGACCACGTTCGTCTTCACCGTCTACCTCACCTCCAACGCCTTCGGCGGCGAAGACCGGGCCTCCGCGGTCCTGGGAGGCGCACTGGCAGTCGCAGGCCTGGCCATTGCCCTGCTGGCACCGGTCACCGGCCAGCGCTCTGACGCCGGCGGCCGGCGCAAGCTGTGGCTGGGGGTCAACACGGCCGCCGTCGCCATCCTCACGGCGCTGTGTTTCTTCGTGTTCCCGCAGCCGGAATTCCTGCTGTTGGGCGTGACCCTCATTGCGCTGGGCAACGTGTTCTTCGAGTTCGCCGGCGTCAACTACAACGCCATGCTCGCGCAGATCTCCACGCCGCGGAACATCGGCAAGGTCAGCGGCCTCGGCTGGGGCGCGGGCTACCTTGGCGGCATCGTGGCCCTGCTGATCGTGCTCCAGCTGTTCGTCCAGCCCCGCTTTGACTGGTTCGGGGCGTCCACGCAGGACAGCCTGAACATCCGCCTGGTGGCCGTCTTTTCGGCGCTCTGGTTCTTCATCTTCGCCCTTCCCGTGCTCTTCGCCGTTCCCGAACTCCCCCGCGCTGCCCAGGCACGGCGGCTTGGCTTCCTGGCCAGCTATGGGCTGCTGGTCCGGCGGATCAAGGCGATCTATGCCACCAGCCCGCACACCATCTACTTCCTGCTGGCCAGCGCCGTGTTCCGCGACGGGCTGGCCGCCGTCTTCACCTTCGGCGGGATCATCGCCGCGGGCACCTTCGGCTTTGAGCTGTCCCAGGTGATTTTCTTCGCCATCTTCGGGAATGTGGTGGCGGCTGTGGGCGCGGTCATCGGCGGGTTCCTGGACGACCGGATCGGCCCGAAGCGGGTGATCATCGGATCGCTGGCGGGCCTCCTGGTTGCCGGCACCGTCATCCTGGTGCTCGGCAACGGCGACTACGTGTTCCTGGGCATGGCCTGGGCCGGCAGCACCACCTTCTGGGTGTTCGGGCTCTTCCTTTGCCTGTTCGTGGGGCCCGCCCAGTCCTCATCACGGGCCTACCTTGCCCGGCTTGCCCCGCATGGGGAATCCGGCGAGCTCTTTGGCCTCTACGCCACCACCGGCCGCGCCGTCAGCTTCCTGGCGCCGGCGCTCTTCACCCTGAGCATCGCCCTGGCCACTCCCTTCGTGGCCCCGGGCGAGGCGCAGCGCTGGGGCATCCTGGGCATCATGGTGGTGCTCCTGGCCGGGCTGCTGGTCCTGCTGCCGGTGAAGTCTCCGGACAAGGCCCCCATCGCGGTGGTTCCGGCCGCCTAGGCGCGGCGGATTCAGGGGACGCCGGCTGGTCCTGCGCTACCTCCCGGACCCGGGGCCGTCCCCACGCCAACAGGGCCCTGGCAGACTAGGCTGGAGGCATGAACGTGGACGAAACGAACCTTCCCGGCCTGGGCCGGCGCAAGGATTTCATGACGGCCTCCGGCCGCCGGATCGGCGTGGTGGAGCTGCGTGAGGGCCAGACGGAACTGATTGTTTCCACCTGGGATGATCCCGATACCTGCCAGGCATCCATACCCCTTACCAGCGAGGAGGCCGCAACCCTGGGCAATCTCCTCGGCGGGCAGCACCTGGCCATGAAACTGACGGAAGAGCACAAGGACGTTCCGGGAATTGTGACCCGCCAGTTCTCCATCGCCCCGGACTCCCCGTTCCAGAACCAGCCCATGGGCAAGGCCTGCATCCGCACCAGGTGCGGCGTCTCCATCGTGGCCATCATGCGCGAAGGCGAGGTGCTCCCCTCGCCGGGACCCGACGTCGTCCTTCACACAGGCGACCTGCTGGTGGCGGTGGGCACCCAGGAAGGCCTCGACGCGGCAGCCGATATCCTGCGTCACGGATAAACGCCGTGGATCCGCTGGCCCTGACCCTCGTTGAACTGGGGGCCGTTGTGTTCTGCCTCGGCCTCCTGGCCAGGCTGGCCGGACGGATCGGAATGTCACCCATCCCGCTCTACCTCCTGGGCGGGCTGGCCTTCGGCGCCGGCGGCATCGTCAAGCTGGAGGGGATGCAGGAGTTCGCGCATCTCTCCGGGGAAATCGGCGTGATCCTGCTGCTTCTTATGCTCGGACTGGAATATACGGCAGCGGAGCTGTTTACCGGCCTGCGGCGGTCCTGGCAGGCCGGCGTCCTGGACCTGGTCCTGAACTTTCTGCCCGGCGCGGCCCTTGCCTACCTGCTGGGCTGGGGCGGCGTCGGCGCCATGGTGATGGGCGGGGTCACCTACATCTCCTCATCGGGGATCGCGGCCAAGGTCATCACGGACCTGGGCCGGCTGGGCAACCGGGAAACGCCGGTGGTCCTGTCCATCCTGGTGTTCGAGGACCTGGCCATGGCCATCTATCTTCCGGTCCTCACCACCATCCTTGCCGGGGTCAGCTTCCTCGGCGGCCTCACCACCGTGGGCATTGCCCTTGCCGTGGTGAGCGTGGTGCTGATGGTGGCCCTGCGCCACGGGCATCACGTGTCCAAGGCCGTCCACAGCGAGAACTCGGAAGTGTTCCTCCTGAACGTGCTGGGCGCCGCCCTGCTGGTGGCCGGCCTGGCCTCCGCCATGCAGGTTTCCGCGGCGGTGGGTGCCTTCATGCTCGGCATCGCCATCTCAGGGGCAACGGCCCACAACGCCACCCGCATCCTGGAACCGCTCCGGGACCTCTTCGCCGCCATCTTCTTCGTGGCTTTCGGGCTCAACACCGATCCTTCATCCATCCCGCCGGTGCTCGGCTGGGCACTGGTGCTGGCTGTCATCACAGCGGCCACCAAGATGGCCACCGGGATCTGGGCGGCCAAGCGCGCAGGGATCGCCAGGCCCGGACGGTTTCGCGCCGGCGCCACGCTCGTTGCGCGCGGCGAGTTCTCCATCGTCATCGCCGGCCTGGCAGTGGCGTCAGGAGCGGTTTCGGATGAACTGGCAGCCCTTGCCACTGCGTACGTCCTGCTCATGGCCGTCATCGGTCCGCTGGCTGCCCGCTATGTTGAGCCGCTGGTGAGGCCCCGGAGCGTGGCCGCCAAAGCCTAGGAACGCGGGCCTGATGCCAACCGCGCGCCTAGATCGACGTGCGGTGGAAGTTCAGGTGGCTGCGGCTCGCCGTGGGGCCGCGCTGGCCCTGGTAGCGGTTGCCGTACTCGCCCGAGCCGTACGGGTGCTCCGCCGCGGAGGACAGCCGGAAGAAGCACAGCTGGCCGATCTTCATGCCGGGCCACAGCTTGATGGGAAGCGTGGCCATGTTGGAAAGCTCCAGGGTGACGTGGCCCGAAAAACCGGGGTCGATGAAGCCCGCGGTGGAGTGCGTTAGCAGCCCCAGCCGGCCCAGGGAGGACTTGCCCTCCAGCCGGGCGGCGATGTCGTCCGGCAGCGTGACCGTTTCATAGGTGGAACCCAGCACGAACTCGCCCGGATGCAGGATGAACGGCTCGTTCTGTTCCACCTCCACCAGGCGGGTGAGCTCCGGCTGTTCCTCCGCCGGGTCAATGTGTGCGTACTTGTGGTTATCGAACAGGCGGAAGAATTTGTCGATCCTCACGTCCACGGAGGACGGCTGGACCATCGCCGGTTCGTACGGCTCAAGCACGATCCGCTGGGAGTCTATTTCGGCACGAATGTCGCGGTCAGAGATCAGCACCGTCCCAAATTACCGCATGGCCTATCAGTACCTGTTATCCACAACCGCATTCTTTCGTTGTTGCTGGCGTCTGCTGGGGCTAATGTTGCCTCAGTGATTCAGGCGCCGGATGGTCTCCCGGATGGCCCAACAGAGCTGGGGTTGTTGTGAATAAATTGGTGGCGCCCGCCTTCATTGGCGCGCTCTGCGCTTTGGCGCTGGTCTCCTCGTCGGCCGGCACGCCTCCCCTGCCGCTGTCGCCTGGGGTGACAACGGGAGCGGCGGGTCCGTCCAGCGTCGTCCTGGCCACGGCCACCGTGAACGACGACGGCGGTACCTCCGCGGGCGAAAGCCCGGCTGCGTCGGGGCTCACCCCCGCCGTGGAACCTGGCATCCGTCCGGCGTCGCCCGCGGGCGCTGCCGTCGCAGTGGCACCAGAGCCTGCACCCGCTGCGCCGTCACCTGGCGTGCAGGCGGCACCGGCGCCGAGTACGGCCACTGCGGAACCGACCCCCGAGGTCCCCTGGATTCCGCCGCTCTGGGCCCCGGATGAAGAACTGGCCTCACCGGCGCCCTCCCGCTTGGCGGCTCCCGAGTCGGCCACCGCACTGCCTTCGACGGAGGCCCTGGTTCCGGACAGCAATGCCGCAGCGATTCTCACAGTCTTCACCAAAATCAATGAGTACCGGGCGTCCAAGGGCCTTAATCCGGTGAAATACCACCCAACGGTGGCCGGGCTGGCGCAGGAGTGGTCGGACAGCATCGCGTCCCGCGAGGTGATTGAGCACCGCGCCAGTTTCTGGACCGATCCGCGTGCCCTCAGTCCGACCAACGGCGCCGGCGAGGTCATCGCTATCCGAACTGACCGCGATGCCGCGCTGCTGGTGGAATGGTGGAAGAGCTCCGCCGGCCATAACGCCATGCTGCTCGATCCGCGCTTCAACGTCATGGGCGCCGGCATCTCGTACACGGACCGCACGTACCAGATCTGGGGAGTGGTGAACTTCTTCGGCTATACCACTCTTCCAGCCGGCACCCTCGATGCTCCCGGCGGTGCCGGGTCCGGCAATGCCTTCCCACCGGCGGCAGCCAGCGTGTGCGACGCACCCGTCAAACATATGCCGCCCACGCTGGACCTCTCAGCCGCAGCGGTCAAGGGGCCGGGTGACCTCGTGACCGTGGATTCCGCCGGACAGCTCCTTGCCCGCGCTGCCACCGGCGCGCGCACCTATGCCGCCGCCAGGGTCATCGGTTCAGGCTTCACGGGCGCCAAGGAGGTGTTCGTGACCGACTGGGACCGGGATGGTGCCTACGATCTCCTGACCCAGTGGACCGACGGCACCCTGACCCTGCACCGGGGCATCGCCACAGGCGGGTTCCAGGCCGCTGCCACCCTCGGGAGAGGGGGATGGGAGCCCCTCACCCTTGCCGTGGGTGGCTGGTGCGCCAACAACCGGATGCCGCAGCTGCTTGCGCTGGACGGAGCCGGGAGTCTCTTCCTGTACCCGAACAAGGGCCTGGGCGACCTTTCAGAGCGTGCGTTCGTAGGCTCTGTCGGCGCTGCCCGGAAGCTGTCCATGGTGGACTACGACGCCGACGGGTTCCAGGATGTCCTCGCGCTGCGGGCCGACGGATCGGTTCAGCTCCACCGCGGCTGGGGCACCCCCGCGCTGCGCGCCGAAACAAGGCCTACGGTCGCCACCGGCTGGGGAGACGTAACAGGCATCAGGGCTCTGAGGGACGTCACCGGACTGAACTCCACGGGGTTGGCGCTGCGGCGGGCAACCGATGTTGTCCAGTACTGGGACCTGACCTCGGGAAGCCTGGCGGCGCCGTCGAACATTCCAGGACCTTGGACCGGGCAGCGGCTGGCGCAGTAGGCACTAGATGGCCGGCTGGAGCTCCAGCACGTCCTTGAGGCGTTCCAGCTGGGCCACTTCGGAACGGAGGTTCCGTTGGAACATCCTGCTGGTAAAGCCGAGCTTGTTCAGGAAACCGGGCCGGTTCAGGAACCCGATGGCCTCCTTCGCCCGGGCTTCCAGGGCAAACCGGACACGCGTTCCCCCGGATTCCGTACTGAGGTAGTACCCGCCCGAACGGTGCGCAGGTCCGGAGATGACCTGGAACTCGATCTCCGCGCCGGGCCGGGCCGTGGTAATTTCCAGTTCGGCTGGAATGCTCAGTCCGGACCGCCCGGCCACCATCTTCCGGTAGACCGCGCCCTTGGCGGCGGAAGCGCCCTGCAGCAGCGTGACGCTGCGGACCGAGTCGCACCAGAGCGGAAGATTGGTGGCATCCAGCAGGTACAGGTATACGGCCATGGCGTCACGACTGATCAGGACCTCATGCTCCGCAAATGCCATGGGGATCTTTCTGTGTGGACGTCGGCTGGCCGCAGCAACTGCGCCCCCCGGCACCGCAGCTACCCGGTTCAGGTTAGCCAGCGCTCCGCGTGCCCACCTAGCCACGGCCGGGGACGTTATTCAAGAGTTACTGGATGACGCGCGGGCCGGCCGGGACACGGCGCCCGGCGCCTCGAATGGGCAGGGCAGGCACACATCTGCGCTAAGCTATGTTCTGCCCCTCCTCAGCGGGGCATTGCGGCTGTAGCTCAATGGTAGAGCGCTAGCTTCCCAAGCTTGATACGCGGGTTCGATTCCCGTCAGCCGCTCCATGTTTTCAGCGGGGCCGCCAGCACCCGCCGGGCCATTAGGTACCGCCCTGTATCGTCAGTAGTCAGGAACCTATTCGGTTCCACTACAGGAGCGATCATGGCTGACAAGTCCCCCCGTCAAGCAGCATCCAAGAAATCCGGCAAGTCCATCAAGGAAAAGCGCGCAGATAAGCGGGCCGCCGCAGCGCCGGCGAGTTCCCTGGATATCACCTCGAGCAAGGCCGCCAAAAAGAAGTGACCGGCCAACAGAGCCAACTCACCCTTGGCGTGCTGGCGTCCACAAGGAAACCGGACGAACGCCGCCTCCCCATCCACCCCCTGCACTTTGAGCGCATTGCGCCGGAGATCCGCCAGCACATCATCCTTGAGCACGGCTACGGGGAACGCTTCGGCGTTTCGGACGCGCACCTCTCCACCCTGGTGGGCAGGATGGCCGGCAGGGAGGCCCTCATGGCGGAGGCCGACGTCGTCCTCCTGCCGAAGCCGCAAGCGGAGGATTTGTCCGACCTGCGGGACGGCCAGGTCCTCTGGGGCTGGCCGCACTGTGTCCAGGACCGCGCCATTACGCAGCTGGCCATTGACAAGAAGCTCACGCTGATCGCTTTCGAGGCCATGAACCATTGGGCCAGCGATGGCGGCTTCGGGCTGCACGTCTTCCACAAGAACAACGAGCTCGCAGGGTACTGCTCAGTGCTCCACGCACTGGCACTGACCGGCTCAACCGGCGACTACGGACGCCGGCTCAGCGCCACAGTCATCGGTTTCGGCGCTACGGCACGCGGCGCCGTTACGGCCTTGAACGCCCATGGCATCCACGACGTCCAGGTGCTCACCAACCGCGGGGTGGCCGCCGTCGGCGCCCCCATCCACTCGGTCAACATCGTCCAGTTCGATCACGACGCCGAAGCACCCTTCCTCAGCCAGGTCATCACTGAACGGGGCAGGGTGCCGCTGGCGCCGTTCCTGGCCGAGAGCGACATCGTGGTCAACTGCACCCTGCAGGATCCCAACAACCCGCTGACCTATCTGCGCACGGAGGACCTCGCCGCGTTCAACCCGGGCAGCCTCATCGTGGACGTGTCATGCGACGAGGGAATGGGTTTCAGCTGGGCACGGTCCACCACCTTCGCGGACCCCATGTTCACGGTGGGCGACCACATCAACTACTACGCCGTAGACCACAGCCCGTCCTACCTCTGGAACTCCGCCAGCTGGGAAATCAGCCAGGCCCTGCTGCCGTTCCTGGAAACTGTGGTCAGCGGCCCCGAGGCTTGGGACGGCAACGAAACAATTTCCCGCGCCATCGAGATCCGCGACGGCGTGGTCCGCAACAAGGACGTGCTTGAATTCCAGAAGCGGGAAGAGGCTTACCCGCACCGGGCGCTTTAGCCGCAGGCTACGCCGCCGCCCGCCGGACAATCCTCACAGGCTGCCGACGGTCCTTAAGGTCCACCCGCAGCAGCAGCGAACCCTTGCGCGCCAGGATCAGGGCGACGGTCACGGCCGCGAGGGCCGGCACCCCGCCGGACACCAGCAGGGCCACATGCGGATCGGCATGTTCAGCGACCCAGCCGAGCATGGGGCCACCCATGGCCTGGCCGCCGATCAGCACCATGATGTACAGGCTCATCACCCTGCCCCTGATGCCCATGTTGGAGCTGACCTGGACCAGCTGGTTGGACCCGGTCAGGAACATGAGGCACCAGAACCCGGACAGCACCATCACTGCGCCGAACACCGGCATGGACGGGGCCAGGGCGGCCAGGCAGAGCATGGCGCCGTACATTCCCGCGCAGAACACCACGGACCGCAGCCGGAGGTGGCGGCGCCGGGTGGAAGCCACAGCCCCGGCCAGCGCCCCGAGCGCCACCAGGGCGTTCAGGAGGCCGTAGCCGCCGGCACCAACGTTGAAGACGTGGTCCGCGTAGGCTGCGAGCACCACCGGCAGCCCCATGGCGAAGACTGCAATAAAGCCGGCCATCAGCCACGGCCAGTAGATGGTGGGCTTGCCTAACGCGTAACGCAGCCCCTCGCGCAGCATGCCCTTGCTCTTCGGGGTGGGCGCACTGACGAACAGCTCGTCCTTGCGCAGGATGAGCAGCATGGCCACCGTAGTGCAGCAGGCGAAGGCGTTGCCGGCGAAGGCCCAGCCCGCCCCCACGGCGGTCAGCAGCCATCCTGCCAGGGCGGGGCCAATCAGGCCGCCCAGCTGGAAGGTGGTGGAGTTGACGCTGATGGCGTTGCGCAGGTAGTTGGGCCCCACCAGTTCGTTGACGAACACATGGCGTGCCGGCTGGTCGAGGACGGTCACCAGGCCAAGCACCAGTGCGATGAGGTAGACGTGCCACACCTCAATGGCGCCGCTGAGTGCAAGGGCTGCCAGAGCGGCGGCCAGGACCGCGGCCATGCCCTGGCACAGGATCAGGATCTTCCGCTTGGCGAACCGGTCCGCAATCATCCCTCCCCAAGGCCCGAGGAGCAGGGACGGCAGGAACTGCAGCGCCACGGTGATGCCAACCGCGGTCACGGAGCCGGAGAGTTCCAGCACCAGCCAGTCCTGGGCGATCCGCTGCATCCAGATGGCGACGACGGCGATGAAGTGGCCGATCGCGAAGATGCGGAAGTTGGGAACCCTGAGGGAGATGAACGTGTGCTTCCATGGCAGGCGTTCGCTGACGACGGCGATGGGCTGGGTTTGGTTGGGCTGGGTTTGGTTGCGCTGGCTTTGGCTATCTGGCGGGGCGGAGTGCGCGGTATCGATGACGGGCTGGGTGACGGTTGCCGATGAAGGCGGTGGGGGTGCCACAGGTGTGTCCTCACAGTGCGTGCGGTCCGGGATGTCCTTAACGCTAGGCTGGAGGCACCGGATTATGGAGACGTATCGTCCCTATAACTCCTATTGCAGACTGCAATACAGCAACGTCCACCCCGACGCCCCCGGAGTCCATCGTGTTCGAACCAGCCCAGCTGCGCTCTTTCCTGGCCGTGGCGGAAACACTCAGTTTCACAAAGGCCGCCGAGCGGCTCGGACTGGCCCAGCCCACGGTCAGCCAGCATGTCCGCAAGCTGGAGGCGGCCGCCAAGCGGGTACTGGTCAGCAGGGACACGCGGGACGTCCGGCTCACGGACAACGGGGACGCGATGGCGGGGTTCGCCCGGAACATCCTCGCTGCGCACGACTCCGCTTCACGGTACTTTTCCGGTTCCGCGATGCGCGGACGGCTGCGGTTCGGTACTGCTGACGACCTTGCCATTACAGGCCTGCCGCGGATCCTGCGGGAGTTCCGGCAGATCTACCCGCAGATCAACCTTGAACTCACGGTGGGCCAAAGCGACCAACTGTACCGGAAGCTCAACGCGGGGCAACTGGACCTTGTGTTCGTGAAATGGGTGGCCGGAGCCAAGGACGGAACGGTGGTGCAGCACGATTCCTTTTCCTGGGTGGGACTGGAGCAGACCACGCTGGACCCGTCAGCCCCCGTTCCGCTCATCGCCTACCCGTCCCCCAGCCTGAGCCGCAAACTGGCCATCGACGCCCTCGAGTCCCATGGCAGGACCTGGCGGATCACCTGCACGACACGGCAAATCAGCGGTGTGCTGGCGGCGGTACGGGCGGGGATCGGCGTCGCCGTCATGCCGTCGTCGCTCGTCCCGGAGGACCTGAAGATCATTACCCGGCGCTTCGACCTGCCCGCGGTGGGCGACGTGGACTTCACCCTGATCCGCAACCCGCTGGCCAACGCCGAAGTCATTGACGCCCTGACGCAGTCAATTGTGGGCCGGACCATTAACCGATCAGCATAACGCCCCAAGGTGTCCCGCAGGCGAAGCCAAGCCGGTGTTTCCATTGATTGCCGAAGGCCGCATCCCTTATGCTGAATTTTCCAAGGTCAAGCAGCCGGCCGTCATCCAACACGACGCCGCTCCTGCATGCCAGGATTCCGGCTCGGGACAGGCAGCCAATGACGACAGCCAAGAACACCCACTACAGCCCGGCCCATGCCCGTGCGCACACCCCTGCGCGGCCGCTTGGAACCCGCAATTCCAGACTCGGTGCAGGCATTGCCACCACCGACTCCGGATACGTCGGCAAACCTACCTGTGACAGATGCCGCACTGACGAGTTTGTCTACCTAGAGTCTTACATTCCGCCCACCTACCGCCGTGACGGTTCGGTAGGCACCCTGGGCGAAGTCGCCTACACCTGCACCCGGTGCGAGGATTTCTCGGCCCACAGCGTTCCAGTCACGTGGACGCCGCCCGGGTGGTACCTGGGCTAGTATCCGCAGGCCGAAGAGGGCCGGACGGCCACCGCAAGGTGGCCGTCCGGCCCTCTTCGTGCCGGCAAGCGTGTGCCGGCAGACCCCACGAGCAGGGCCCTAGATCAGGGCGTCCGAGAGGTGGTTGGGCGTTCCGAACCGGTGGGCGGTGATGCTGACGGCCTGTTCGTGCAGGAAGGGCAGCAGTTCCACGCGGCCGGCTTCGGTGACCGGGTGGGCATAGATTGCCAGGTCGGGACGGCCGCCCGTGGCCTTGGCAAGGCCTGCCGCATCGCCGCCGATGAGGCGGACCCGTGCGCCGGAAAGCTTCCCCGCCGCGGCGAGCCGGCCCGCGGAAGCCAGCCATTCGGCGTCGGACTCCACCGTCACTTCGATGTCCAGCGCGGTGAGCACCGGGCGCAGCTGGACGGGAAGTTCGACGGCGGAGGACACCGTGAGCGCAGAACCCGCCAGCACACCGGCTGCCACAGTCCGTACCAGGTGGCCCAGCGGCGCGCCTTCGGACAGGCGGACCGTCACGGGCAGGCTGCGGTAGCGGAAGATGTTGCGCTCCGCGCTGAGGCCGGAGACGTCCTTCGCTGTGCCGAACTCCTCCGTCCACGCCTGGGCGTCGGACGCCAGGGCCCGCTGCACGGACTCGAGCTCGGCGGACTGCAGGGCAGCGCCGGCAGCGTTGAGGATGCGCCGCACGCCGGGGTTGGTGACAGCGGCATTCGCCGAGGCCGTGGCGGGCGCCCAATCGCCGAGCCCTGCCAGGTAGTTTGGCCCGCCGGCCTTGGTGCCTGCGCCAACGGCGGACTTCTTCCACCCGCCGAACGGCTGGCGCTGCACGATGGCGCCGGTGATGCCTCGGTTCACGTACAGGTTTCCGGCCTGGATGCTGTCCAGCCAGACGCCCAGTTCCTCGGAGTTCAGGGAGTGCAGGCCTGCGGTGAGGCCGTACTCGATCTGGTTCTGGATGGCGATGGCTTCCTCAAGGGTGTCGGCGGTCATTACGCCCAGGACCGGTCCGAAGAATTCGGTCAGGTGGAAGTAGGAGCCGCGCTTGACGCCGTAGCGCACACCCGGGCTCCAGAGCCGGCCGGTGTTGTCCAGCTTTTTCGGTTCCACGGCCCAGTTCTCGCCCTCGCCCAGGGTGGTGAGGGCGTTGAGGAGCTTGCCCTTGGCGGGTTCGATGATCGGGCCCATCTGGCTGGTGGGGTCCTCGGGGTAGCCCACCTTGAGGGAGGTCACGGCGTCGATGAGCTGGTTGTGGAACCGCTTGGACTTGGCGACCGATCCCACCAGGATCACCAGCGACGCGGCCGAGCACTTCTGGCCGGCGTGCCCGAACGCGGAGTACGCCACGTCCTTGGCTGCCAGGTCCAGGTCCGCGCTGGGGGTGACGATGATGGCGTTCTTGCCGCTGGTTTCGGCCAGCAGCGGCAGGTCCTGGCGGAAGGACCGGAACAGTTCGGCGGTCTCGTAGCCGCCGGTGAGGATCACGCGGTCCACGGCCGGGTGGCTGATGAGCTGCTTGCCCAGTTCCCGCTCGCCCAGCTGCACCATGGTCAGGACGTCCTTCGGGACGCCTGCCTCCCAGAGGGCTTCGACCATGACGGCGCCGCTGCGGGCGGCCTGCTTGGCAGGCTTGATCACGACGGCGGAGCCGGCGGCGAGTGCCGCGAGGGTGGACCCGGCGGGGATGGCAACCGGAAAGTTCCAGGGCGGGGTTACGACGGTGAGCTTCGCCGGGACGAACGTGGCGCCGTCGACCGCGTCCAGCTTGCGTGCGGACTCGGCGTAGTAGTGGGCAAAGTCCACGGCTTCGCTAACCTCGGGGTCGCCCTGGTCAATGGTCTTGCCGGTTTCGCTGGCCATGACCTCAAGCAGGTCGGCGCGGCGCGCCTCCAGGACGTCGCCGGCGCGGTGCAGGATTTCGGCGCGCTCGGCGCCGGACAGGGCACCCCAGGCCTTGCCCTTCTCCACGGCGGCCTGGATGGCGCCGTTCAAGGTTGCTTCGTCATTGATGAAGGCGGCTTTCACGGAGGCGTTGCCCAGGGTGGAGGACGGGACGCGGTCCAGGATGGCCCGGCCCCAGTCGCGGTTGGCGGGCAGGGACGGGTCCGTGTCCGGGGTGTTCTCGAAATGGTCGTGCGGCCTGGGGACGGGCGGCAGGCTCCGGTTCTGCTTTCGGTTGGGCGCCGGGACACGGTTGTCCAGTTCGGCGAGGGAGGCGAGGAAGCGCTGCTTCTCGCGCTCGAACAGGACTTCATTCTTGTCCAGCTCGAACACGGCGGACATGAAGTTGTCCTGGCTGGCGCCCTCTTCGAGGCGGCGGATCAGGTAGGCAATGGCGACGTCGAACTCGGCCGGGTGCACCACCGGCGTGTAGAGCAGCAGGGAGCCGACGTCCTTCTTGACGGCTTCGGCCTGGCCCTGGGCCATGCCCAGGAGCATCTCGAACTCGATACTCTGCTGTGCGCTATCCGCGATGCCGCGCTGCTTGGCAAGGAGCCAGGCGAAGGCGATGTCGAACAGGTTGTGGCCGGCCACGCCGATCCGGATGTTCTTGATCCGCTCGGGGTGCAGGGAGTAGTTGATGACACTCTTGTAGCTGGTGTCCGAGTCCTGCTTGCTGCCCCAGGTTGCCAGCGGCCAGTCGTGCAGGGAGGATTCCACCTGCTCCATGGGCAGGTTTGCGCCCTTGACCACACGCACCTTGATGGCGGCGCCGCCGTTGGCACGCCGTTCAGCCGCCCAGTCCTGCAGCCGGATCATCGCGGACAGGGCATCCGGGAGGTAGGCCTGGAGCACAATGCCCGCTTCCAGGTCCTTGAATTCGGGCTTGTCCAGAATCCTGGTGAAGACCGCGATGGTCATGTCCAGGTCCTTGTACTCCTCCATGTCGAGGTTGATGAACTTGGCTTTGGGAAACGAAGCTGCGCGGGTGAACAGCGGGGTGAGCTTTTCCACCACGTGCTCCACGGCTTCGTCGAAGGCCCAGGCGGAGTGCGGGGCAACGGTGGAGGAGACTTTGATGGAGACGTAGTCGACGTCGGGGCGCGCCAGCAGGGCGTGCGTTCCTTCGAGCCGGCGGGAGGCCTCATGCTCGCCAAGGACAGCCTCGCCGAGGAGGTTGACGTTGAGCTTGATGCCGTCCTTGCGGATCTTGGCAATCGCGGGCCCGAGCTTGGCGTCGGTCGCGTCAACGATCAGGTGGCCCACCATTTCGCGCAGGACCTTGCGGGCAATGGGGATGACCACCTGCGGCATGACCGGAGCCATGGTTCCGCCCAGCGCTACGGCGCTGCGCATGTACCAGGGCAGGAACGCGGGGACCTTGGGCGCCAGTGCCGCGAGGTTGCGGGCGGCAACGTTCAGGTCCTCGGGGCGGACCACGCCGTCCACGAAGCCAACGGTGAATTCCAGGCCGTTGGGGTCCTTGAGCACGCCGGCAAGCTGCTGGGCGGAAGCGTCCACGGGCACCTTCGAGGCCTCGGTCAGCCAGTGGCGGACCAGCGCCACGGCGTCGGCTGCCAGGGCCTTGGCCTGGGGCACGTCGACGTCGACGGTCCGGGGCGCAGTTCCGGCGGCAGCTGCGGGTTCCATTGCAATGTGGGTCATTGTTTTCCCGATCTTTCTGGGGCTCAAGGAGGTCTTATCAACCAGTATGAGCTTCCAGTCACATAAGATAAAGCGATCTTTTCTAAGCAATACCGGTTAGAAAAAATGAACCATTGAACCCGGCAGGATTGCCCTTCCCCCACCGGCCCGTCCCTCACGCGACGAACCGTACTTGCGACCCTCTCTCACTTAATGCGGGAAAAACCGAAACGCTCTATCACCCTGAACTGCTCCCCGGAAGTCGGAACTGAATTTCTCAGTCCAACTTCCGGGGAGCAGTTCAAAGTGAGAGAGCGTCCGGGGTTTAGCGACGTTAAGTGAGAGAGCGTCCGTGTTTAAGCGACGTTAAGTGATAGAGCGTCAGCCGACGGGCCGGTGCATCTCCACAATCTCCTCATGCCGGGGGCTGTCGGGATTCATCAGCGAGTTTTTCTTGCCATAGAAGAAGTAGATGGCAAGGCCGATGACGAGCCAGACGCCGAACCGCGCCCACGTTTCCCAGTGCAGCTGGAACATCAGGAATGCGGAGGCCAGCACGCCGAAGGCCGGGACGAGCGGCATGAACGGGAGGCGGAACGCGCGCGGGGCATCGGGCTTCTTGTAGCGGAACACGATGACCGAGAAACAGACGACGACGAACGCCGCCAGGATGCCGATGTTGGTCAGGTCGGCGACTGCCTTGATCGGGAACACGCCCGCCAGGAGCGCGGAGGCGACGCCCGCGATCCAGGTCACGCGCTGCGGCGTGCCGTGCCGGTCGGTCTTGGAGAACCAGCCGGGTAGCAGCCCGTCGCGGCTCATGGAGAACCAGACGCGGGTAACGCCGAGCAGGAACGTCAGCATCACGGTGAGGATGGACAGCACCGCGAAGACGGAAATGATGGTGGCAATGACCGGCAGCCCCACACCGGTGAAGGCTGACGCGAACCCGGCCTTCGGGTCGATGTCCTTGTAGTTCTGCATGCCCGTGAGGACCAGGGTGGCTGCCACATAGAGCAGCATGGCGATGATGAGCGACAGGATGATGGCCTTGGGCATGTGCTTCTTGCCGTCGGTGGCCTCCTCCGCTGCGGTACTCATGGCGTCGTAGCCGAAGACCGCGAAGAATACGGTGGCGGAACCGGCAAGAACCGGGCCGAAGCCGGACGGCATGAACGGGTTGTAGTTGTTGGTGTCGATGTAGAAGACACCAAGGCCGATGATGAAGAGGATCAGGACCACCTTGATGGCCACTGCCACCAGTTCGAACCGGCCGAACGCCTTGGTTCCGCGCGACAGGATCCAGGTCACGATCAGGCAGACCACGATGGCGGGGATGTTGACGATTCCGCCCTTGCCCTCATCCGGGGTGGATGTCATCCAGACCGGCATGTGGATGCCGATTCCGGAGAGGAAGGCATCAAAGTAGCCGGAGATGCCGATGGCCACCACGGCCACAATGGCGATGTATTCCAGCAGCAGGTCCCATCCGATGAACCAGCCGATGATCTCGCCCAAGGCCACGTACCCGTAGGTGTAGGCGGACCCGGCGCGCGGAATCATGCCCGCGAACTCCGCGTAGGACAGTGCTGCCGCTGCCGACGCGAGGCCGGCAATCAGGAACGAAATCAGCACCGCGGGCCCCACCCCGGGTGTGGTTTCGCTACCGGCGGCCACCAGCCCCGCGAGGGAGAAGATGCCGACGCCGATAATGCCGCCAACGCCGATTGCCGTCAGCTGCCAAAGCCCGAGTGACTTAAAGAGGCCACTATGTTTGTTCTCTTCTTCAATGTCGTCAATCGGCTTGCGCCGCATGATCGACTGGGTCATGTCTCGTGTGCTCATCAGGAACTCCTGCTTGGGGGTGCGACCCCGCCACGGCGCGCGAAAAATCGCTTGTGACGGGGGTAACTCGGTCCCAACAGTATGCAAGGGGGCTTGCATTAGATAAAGTGACTACTTCTAACCTATATTCGTTAGTTTCGGTAAGGATTTCCTCATGCTTGACGTCCGCCGGCTGCGCCTGCTCCGGGAATTGAGCATCCGGGGGACGCTCGCGGAGGTGGCCGAAGCACTCCAGTACAGCCCGTCGTCAGTCTCCCAGCAGCTGGCGCTCCTGGAAAAGGAAGTGGGCGTGGAGCTGCTGCGCAAGACGGGACGCCGGGTGCAGCTCACCCCGCAGGCGGAGGTCCTGGTGGCCCACACCGCAAGCCTGCTGCAGACCATGGAACAGGCCGAGGCGGACCTTGCGGCGTCCCTGACCACCGTGACCGGCACAGTGCGGATCGCAGTGTTCCAGTCGGCCGCGCTGGCGCTCATGCCCGAGACCCTGACGCGCATGGCCAGTACGTATCCCGAAGTGCGCATCGAGATGATCCAGCGTGAGCCGGAAACGGCGCTGCACGAGACGTGGGCACGCGACTTCGACCTTGTCATCGCCGAGCAGTACCCCGGACACGCCGCCCCGCGCTATCCCGAACTGGACCGCGTCAAGCTCACCACCGACGCCATCCGGCTCGCCGTTCCCCCCGCGTCCGACGGCGGTCCCGCCATCTCCTCGATCGAGGACACCGCGGAACTCGCCTGGGTCATGGAACCACGCGGGGCGGCATCCCGCCACTGGGCCGAGCAGGCCTGCCGGAGTGCGGGGTTCGAGCCCGACGTGCGTTTTGAAACCGCGGACCTCCAGGCACAGATCCGCCTCATCGAGTCCGGGAACGCCGTGGCGCTGATGCCGGACCTGGTGTGGACGGGGCGCGGCACCACCGCCCGGCTCCTTGACCTGCCAGGCAAGCCGCACCGCACGGTGTTCACCTCCGTCCGCCGTTCCAGCGCCCAGCGGCCCGCGATCCTCGCAGCCCGGGAGACCCTGGCGGCGACCGCAGCGGCTGTGGCACAGCACGACGGCGGGTGACCGGCCGCCGTCGTGCGTGGCCTTCCAAAAGTGGTACCGGCCAGCGCAACGACGGGCTCCGTCACTGCGCAGGAGCCGCCCCGGCGTCACTGTTCCCTGCGTCACTGCGCCGGCGGGCCCCCAACGCTAGACTGATGCCGTTATGAATCGCACAATGTTCAAGTCCAAAATCCACCGGGCCACCGTCACGCACGCCGACCTGCACTACGTAGGGTCGGTCACCGTTGACCTGGACCTGCTCGAGGCCGCCGACATCCTTCCCGGCGAGCTCGTCTCCATCGTGGACGTGACCAACGGCTCGCGGCTTGAGACCTACACCATCGCCGGCGAGCGCGGCTCGGGCGTGATCGGCATCAACGGTGCAGCGGCGCACCTCATGCACGAGAACGACGTCGTCATCCTGATCACCTACGCCCAGATGACCACCGAAGAGGCCAAGGCCTATGAACCGCGGGTGGTCCACGTGGATGAAAACAATCGGGTGATCCAGCTGGGCAATGACCCGGCCGAGGGCCTCACGCCGGGAATGATGCGGCCCCCTTTCGCTCTTAACAACGCCACCCTGTAACCGGAGAGTGCTTTCCGGCAGACCGCTCCCCCGCACCCCCCGGGCTGATCCCCTGCGGATTGTCCCTTGCTAGGGGTACTCGCCGGGTTCTTTGTGGTCTGGTGCATCATCCTGGTGGGCTGGTTCGTGGGCCGGCAGAAAATCCTGGGCGACAACGCCCGGCAGGTCCTCAGCTCCCTCACCTTCTTTGTGGCCAGCCCGGCCCTGCTTTTCGAAACGCTGAGCAAAGCCCGCCTCGCCGAGGTTTTCGCGGCGCCACTGCTGGTCGCTGCGGTCTCGGCAGTGGCCACCGCGGCCATCTTCTTCGCCATCGCCAGGTTCTGGCTCAAACGCTCGCTGCCCGAGTCCCTGATGTCCTCCATGGCCGCGTCACTGGTGAACTCCGCCAACCTGGGCATCCCCATCGCGGTGTACGTCCTGGGCGACGCAAGCTACGTGGCGCCGCTGCTCATCTTCCAGCTCGCCTTCTTCACGCCGCTGTTCCTGATGCTCCTGGATTCAAGCACCAGTTCCCACCGCACCACGCCGCTGAACTTCATCGTGATGATCCTCCGGAACCCCATGATCGTGGGTTCGGCCCTGGGCCTGGCCGTGGCCGGGACGGGCTGGCAGGTCCCGCAACTGGTGATGGAGCCCATCCACCTGATCGGCGGTGCGGCGATTCCGGCCATGCTGATCGCTTTTGGCATGAGCCTGAACGGCACCCGTCCGCTCCAGGCCTCGGCCTGCCGGCGCCTGGACACGCTGCTGGCCAGCGGCTTCAAGCTGGCCGTCCAGCCCGCACTGGCCTATCTCTTTGCGCGGTTCGTGCTGGGGCTTGAAGGCCATGTCCTGTTCGCCGTGGTGGTCACCGCCGCCCTGCCCACAGCGCAGAATGTTTTTGTGGCTGCCAGCCGGTACAAGACCGGCCTCACCGTGGCGAAAGACACCGTGCTGATCACAACCGTTGTGGCCGTGCCGGCGATGATCGGCGTGGCACTGCTGCTGACCTGACCCGAGTTTGGAGGGCTGATGAATACTGTTCTGGACACCGTGGTGATCGGCGGCGGCGCCATGGGCTCGGCCGCCGCGTGGGCGCTGTCCCGCCGGGGCCGGCATGTGACTTTGGTGGAGCAGTTCGGGCCGGGGCACAAGATCGGGGCCTCGCACGGCACCACCCGCAATCTGAACCCCGGTTACCACCGCCCCGAATATGTGGCCATGCTGGCAGAGGGGCTGGCCCTGTGGGATGAGCTTGAGCAGGAAAGCGGTGAGACGCTGCTGGCGCGGACGGGCGTTGTGAACCACGGCCCCGACCCCCGGCTTCCGGACATCGCCGACGCATTGACGCAGGCGGGCATCCGCGCAGAGCTCCTGTCCCCGGCGGAGGCCGGGGAGCGCTGGCGCGGCATCCGCTTCGACCAGCAGGCACTGCACATGCCCGACGGCGGCCAGCTCAACCCCGAAGCGGCGCTTCCTGCATTCCAGCGCCTCGCCGCAGCCCGCGGCGCCGAGATCCGGCACCACACCAAGGTGGTGGACCTGCAGGTGACGGACGACGGCGTCCGGCTGGGCCTGGAGTCCGGCGCCGGCATCGAGGTGGTCACCGCTGCGCAGGTTGTGGTCACGGCCGGCGGCTGGACGGACAAGCTCCTGGGCCCGGTGTTCAGCAACAGCCCCGGTGCCGGGCTGCGGATTCCCAGGCTGCGGGTCACGCAGGAGCAGCCGGCGCACTTCCGGGTGGCGGACGCGGGCGCAGTTTGGCCCGGCTTCAACCACTGCCCCGGCACCGGGGCGGACTACCAGGGCTGGTATTCCCCCGTGTACGGCATGGAGACGCCCGGCGAAGGGATCAAGGCCGGCTGGCACGGCGTGGGACCGCTCGTTGATCCTGACCGGCGCTCCTTCCAGCCCGAACCCCGGCAGCTCGCCGCCCTGCAGGACTACGCGCGGACGTGGCTGCCCGGGGTGGACGCCGATTCCTTCGAGGCCATCAGCTGCACCTACACCACCACCCCGGACGAGGACTTTATCCTGGACCGGATCGGCCCCGTGGTGATCGGCGCCGGGTTCTCCGGGCACGGGTTCAAGTTCACCCCCGTGATTGGCCGCATCCTCGCCGACCTCGCCACCGGCACCCGTCCGGCGCCGGAGATCTTCCGCGCTTCCCGCTAAAAGCGCCTACCGCGTCTTGTCCTCTGCTTCGGCGAGGGCCGGCTCCCCGCCCGTGCCGCCGTCGTCGTCCTTTCGGGAGGCGCCCGCCTTCACCGCCGGCATTGCCAGCACGGCCGCCACGGTGAGGATGCCGCCCACCAGCGCGGCCAGGAACACGGCGCCGGACGCAGCCACGACGGCGGGTGCCGCGCCTTCGCCGGCCGTGGTGGCGTAGACCGCGTTGGCCACCGCGCCGAAGACCGCCACACCCAGCGCGCTCCCAATGGACCGCGCGAACATGTTGCTGCTGGTGACCACGCCGCGCTCATTCCACTCAACACTGGACTGGGCAGAGATCAGGGTGGGAGTGGCAACCAGCCCCAGGCCGAGCCCCACCACGAAACAGCTGGCGGCCACCAGTGCCACGTTGGGGGTGGCGGCCGTGAGGGCCAGGACCAGGAGTCCCGCCACGGTAACGGAGATCCCGATCAAGGCCGTGGCCTTGAACCCGATCCGCAGGTAGAACCGGCCCGCCTGCGAGGCACTGAGGGGCCAGCCAAGGGTCAGGGCCGCGAGCGCCAGGCCGGCCATAAAGGGCGAAGTGTCCAGCGCCCCCTCCAGGAACGTGGGCACATAGGAGGTCAGCCCGATCATCACCGCCCCGACGCCGAAGGACACCAGCGTGGTGGTGCCCAACAGCCGGCGCGAAACCACCCAGGACGGCAGGACCGGCTCCGCAGCCCGCCGTTCCACCATCAGGAACACCGCCAGCAGCACGGCGCCCACAACAAAGATGCCGATGCTGATCGGGGAATTCCACGCCCAGCCCTGGCCGCCCTGGAGGGCACCAAGGATCAGCAGGCCCAGTGACACCGCCAGCAGGGCAGCCCCGGCGTAGTCCACCCGGTGCTTGGCGCGTTCAACATTTTCGTGCAGGGTCCTGAACAGCATCCACCCGGCAAGGAGGCACAGCGGAATGTTGACCAGGAAGATCCCGCGCCAGATTCCCAGCGAGGAGAAGATGCCGCCGAGGCTCGGGCCCACCACCGAGGAGACAGCCCAGACGCTGGCCAGGTAGCCCTGGACCTTTGCCCGCTCCTCGAGGGAGTAGATGTCCCCGGCGATGGTGATGGAAACCGGCAGGACGGCCCCCGCACCGAGGCCCTGCAGGGCGCGGAACGCGATCAGTGCGGGCATGCTCCAGGCGATGCCGCAGAGGACGGACCCGAGCAGGAACAGCCCGATGCCCGCCAGGATGATGGGCTTCCGGCCAAGCATGTCGGACAGTTTGCCGTAGATGGGCACCGAGACGGCCTGGGCCAGCAGGTACGCGGAAAACAGCCACGGGAAGGACTCGAAACCGCCCACATCCCGGACGATCGACGGGACGGCGGTGGCCACGATCGTGGAATCGATGGCCACCAGGCCGGTGGACAGCATCAGGGCAATGAGGATGGGGCCCCGTTCGGAGCGGAACCCCACCCCTTGGGCGCGCGCGGTCTTCATGAGTCTCGTTTCAGTCTTTTTGGGTCCCTGCTACCTCCACTCTAGGTACCCGCGGCCGACGCCGACTATCGCCTGCCCTGGTGTGCGTCCAGGAGCCGCGCGCAGCGGATGAAGCCCAGGTGCGAGTACGCCTGCGGATGGTTCCCCAGGTGTGTCTCCGTGCCGGGGTCGTACTCCTCCGGCAGCAGCCCGGTGGGACCGAAGAGGTTCACCAGCTGGTCGAACAGGTCCCAGGCCTCATCGATGCGGCCCACGGCCACATACGCTTCGATCAGCCAGGTGGTGCAGATGTGGAACCCGCCCTCCAGGCCCGGCAGGCCGTCGTCGTACCTGTACCGGAAAACGGTGGGACCCACGCGCAGTTCCCGCTCCACCGCGGTGACGGTGTCCAGGAAGCGCTGGTCCGAAACGTCCAGCAGGCCGGAGAGGCCGATGTGCAGGACGGCGGCGTCGAGGTCCGGGCTGTCGTAGGCAACGGTGTAGGACCTCGCCGACTCGTCCCAGCCCTCGCGCAGCACCTCCTCGCGGATGGTGCCTGCCATGGGTGCCCAGGCCGGGTCCGGCTCCCGGCCGTGGCGGGCAGCCGTCCGCAGCGCCCGGTCCAGCGTCACCCAGCACATCACCTTGGAATAGACGTGGTGGCGCGCTGCGCGCCGGGCCTCCCAGATGCCGTGGTCCGGCTCGTGCCAGCGGGCCAGGACGGCCGAGGCCATTTGGACCATCAGCTCCCAGTGGTCGTCGGCCAGCGCGCCCTCCCGCTCACTCAGGGCATGGATCAGTTCGGCAACCGGGCCAAAAACGTCCAACTGGACCTGGTGGTCCGCGGCGTTGCCGATCCTGACCGGACGGGAGCCCGCGTACCCCGGGAGGCTGTCGACGACGGCCTCCGTGGAAAGCGGCGCGCCGGTCACCGAGTACAGGGGGTGCAGCCACTCGGGGCCGGGCGCATGTTCGAGGATCCGCCCCAGCCATGCCAGGAAGCCGGCGGCCTCCGCCGTGGAGCCGAGGTCCACCAGCGCGTTGACCGTCATGGACCCGTCCCGCAGCCAGCAGTACCGGTAGTCCCAGTTCCTTGTGCCGCCGATTCCCTCCGGCAGCGACGTGGTGGGGGCCGCGAGGACGGCGCCGGTGGGCTCATGGACCAGGGCGCGGAGCACCAGGGCTGACCGCCGCACCAGGGAGGGTTTGACGGAGGGCAGGGCAAGTTTCTGCACCCACTGGCGGGCATGCAGGGCCACCCCGGCCCGCCGCTCCGTCTCCCCGCCGGGGTCCGCAGGCTGCGGTTCGGTATCGCCGCAGCGCAGGTTGAGCACCACCGGACCGTCCTGCAGGTTCACCGCCGCCGTAGCCGTGGCGTGGCGCCCGTCCGAGGTGATGCTGAAGGTGGCGCCCGGCGCGAACAGGATGATGGGCTCCGAGGTCCCCACCACGTGCAGTTCCCCGCCGCGGGCCTCCATGCTGAACGGGGCGTTGGCGTAGTCCGGCCTGGGAGCAAAAGTAATCCGGGCGGCACCATGGCCGGTCAGCACCCGGACCAAACTGGTGATGCCCTCGGGCGCGGGCTCAAGGTAGTCCGTGACCGTGACGTCCGCCCACCGGGTCTCAACAATCATGGTGCTGTCCACGTACCGCTGTCCCAGCACCTGGGAGGCTTTGACCGGCTCCACGGAAAAGTGGCCGGCCGCGTCTCCGCCCAGGATGTGGGCGAAAAGTGACCCGGAATCCGGCAGCGGATGGCTCATCCAGCAGATCTTCGCGTCCGGCGTCAGCAGTGCGGTGGAGGATCCGTTGCCGATCATCGTGTGCCGTTCAAGGCCCACCGCGTCCTCGCCGAACAGCCAGGCCCGCCGCAGCTCGAAGAGGAGGGCCAGGACCCGGGCGAAGGCTTCGGGGTCGCGGACGCGGTGCGCCGCGGCGGTCTCCCCCGGGCCGACCTTGAGTCCGAGGTCCGGCCCGCGCAGGGTGGCGATGGCCAGTTCGTCACTGTGGGCGTCCCCGGCGAACATCGCGGCGCTGGCTCCGAGCCGGGACCGGAGGGTTTCCAGCGCCTCGGCCTTGGACGGTTCCACGACGGAGAGGTCCAGCACGGAACCGTCCACAATGAAGAACAGTCCGTGGGCGCGGGCAATCTCCCGGGCGGTTTCCGTCACGGATTCCACCACGTCCGGCGGCGCCGGGCGGGTGTGGACGGAAACGGCCACCGGTTTGCGTTCAATCCAGATGCCCTCCTGGAACCCCACGGCTTCATTGAGCGCCGCGTTGACCTTCTGCAGGACTGATTCGGTGGCCAGGGTCTGCGCGTGCGCGAAGCCCATATCCGACTCTGCGCCATGCGAACCGATCAGGTGCACCTCAACGGGCAGCCGCGACACCGCCGCAAGGTCGCGGAGCGAGCGTCCCGAAATGATGGCGGCGTGGGTATTGGGTAGGGCAGCCAGGGCGCGCAGGGCTATCGCCGCATTGCCCAGGGGCAGGATCTCGGTGGAGATGCCTTCGGCGTCGCACAGGGTCCCGCCGTAGTTGCAGGCCACCAGCAATCCCGGAACCCGTGCCAGCACTTTCAGTTCGGCCAGCAGCGCAGGCGTCAGGCCGTTGTCCGCCGCATCCGACTGGATGAAGGCGCGGAGCATATCCAGCGGAAGGGACCGGGTGAGCAGTGCGGAATCCGCCACGCTTTGGTTCAACGGCGTAGGCATGCAGGTACCCCTTTGAGGCCGGACCAGGCCGGGACTACAGCCGCTGGATCGCCTGCGGACTACCGGTTGGTGCCCCTCCCGGGAATCCCAGTAATTCCCGAGGGGGCAGTTCCCATGCTCAGCCCCGGCCGTTTCCCCCGAAAGTCCCCTTTATTGCGTATGTGTAAAAGTCCGACGGACAGCGCCGTTGTCATGGAGAGCCGGCGTCACGCAGGGCAGCTTTCTGGACCACGACGCCGGCGCCTGCCGCCCGGAACCGGGGAACCCGCCGTCGTGCATTCCCAAAAGGGTGCTGGGCGTGACGCGCAGGACCCCGCCCGCTACACCCGGACCAGCCCGGCTGCCTCTGCCAGGAGTTCCACGGAGCGCAGCCGCGCCTCGGTGCCGGTGCTCTGGTGGGCCACAATGAGTTCGTCGGCGTCGGCGTGCCGCCCGAAACCGTCCAGGTAATCAAGGACCACGTCGGGCGTTCCCACCGCGGAGTACGTCATCATCTGGCTCACGTGCTGGCCCTGCGGGGAGTCGAGGATCATGTCCGCTTCGTCGTCGGTGAACTCGCGGCCGCCGCCGAAGAACAGGGACACGCGGGCGCGCTTGGTGGCCTGCAGCATGGCCTGCGCTTCCGAGGCGGAATCCGCCGCGATGACGTTGACGCCGGCAATGACGTGCGGGGCATCCAGCTGCGCGGAGGGCTTGAACTCGCGGCGGTACAGGGCCACGGCATCCTGCAGGGCGTTCGGTGCAAAGTGGGAGGCAAACGCGTACGGCAGTCCCAGCTGGGCGGCGAGGCGCGCGCCGAACAGGGAGGATCCCAGGATGTACAGCGGCACGTTGGTGCCCTTGCCTGGCGTGGCCTCAACGCCCTGGATGCGGGTGGGACCGGTGAGGTAGCCCTGGAGTTCCAGCACGTCCTGCGGGAAGCTGTCCGCGGACATGGGATCCCGCCGCAGCGCGCGCATGGTGTTCTGGTCGCTGCCGGGGGCGCGGCCCAGGCCGAGGTCGATGCGGCCCGGGTGCAGGGTCTCCAGGGTTCCGAACTGTTCCGCGATGGTCAGCGGCGAGTGGTTGGGCAGCATGACGCCGCCGGCACCCAGCCGGATGCTTTCGGTGTGGGCGGCCACATGGGCAATCAGCACGCTCGTGGCGGAGGACGCGATGGAGGACATGTTGTGGTGCTCGGCGTACCAGACCCGCCGGTACCCGAGCTTCTCCGCGCTCTGCGCCATGGCCACGCTGCCCGCGAAGCTCTCCGCCGCCGTCTGGCCCTTGCCGATGGTTGCCAGGTCAAGGATGGAGAGGGGGAGAGTCACGGTAGGTGCCGGCCTTTCGGGAACGTTTCGCAGGGATGTGCCCGCCGGGTCGCGGCGGGCACGATAGGCATAACGACGGCGGCGCCCGGCTTATTTCTGGAACCTGCGGAATACTCAGCAAACTTATGACGTTGCCGCCCCTATGAGCCTAGAGACAACGAACCAGTTGGAACTGTCCGAAACGATCGATTTGAAGGATCTGGGAACCGTGAACCGGCTCGGCTTCGGTGCCATGCGCATCGTGGGTGACGGCGTCTGGGGTGAGCCCGCGGACCGCCGGGCGGCGGTGGCGGTGGTGCGCCGCGCCGTCGAACTCGGCGTTGACTTCATCGATACCGCAGATTCCTACGGCCCCAACGTCAGCGAGGAAATCCTCGCCGAGGCACTGTACCCGTACAAGGACGGGCTGAAGATCGCCACGAAGGTGGGCTTCACCCGCACCGGGCCAGGCAAGTGGATCCCGGTGGGCCGCCCGGAGTACCTCCGCCAGCAAACAGAACTGAGCCTGCGGAAGCTGAAGGTGGACACCCTGGACCTGCTCCAGCTGCACCGGATCGACCCCAAGGTGGACGCCGAGGAGCAGTTCGGCGTGCTGCGCGAGCTCCAGGACGAGGGCAAGGTCCGGGCGCTTGGCCTCTCGCAGGTGAGCGTGGAGGAGCTCGAGGCGGCCGGGAAGCACTTCACCGTTTCCACGGTCCAGAACCGGTACAACCTGACGGACCGGAGCTCCGAGGACGTCCTGCGCTACTCGGAGGAGAACGGCATCGGCTTCATCCCGTGGGCTCCCATTTCCGCGGGTGAGCTGGCGCAGCCGAGAGGGCCGCTGGACGAGGCCGCCAGGCGTTTGGGTGCCACCACTTCCCAGGTTGCACTGGCCTGGCTGCTGCGCCGCTCTCCCGTGATGATGCCGATCCCCGGCACCGGGTCAGTGAAGCACCTGGAGGAAAACATGGCCGCGGCCGGCGTCACCCTGGACGAGGAAACCTACGCTGAACTCGAAGCAGCAGGCGAGTAGAGAAGCACAGACAGGAGCAGCACTATGGCAAACATTCTGATGGTCGTATCGGCCGCCGATTCGCTCACCATGAAGGACGGCAGCCAGCACCCCACCGGCTTCTGGGCGGAGGAACTGGTGGTGGCACACCAGACCCTGCTGGACGCCGGCCACACTGTCCACATCGCGACCCCCGGGGGCGCGAAGCCCACCGTGGACCAGGTGAGCCTGGCTCCCGAGTCAGCAGGCGGCGAGGAACGGGCGCAAGGTTTCCGCGACTACCTCGACTCAATCGACGGCGAGCTCTCGCGCCCGCTGGTGCTGGCCGACGTCGACCCGTCCGGCTACGACGCCGTTGTGATGCCCGGCGGGCACGGGCCCATGGCCGACCTGTACCAGGACGCCGACCTCGGCCGGCTCCTGGCGGCGGCGGACAAGGACGGCAAGGTCATCGCTCCCTTCTGCCACGGTCCCGCAGGGCTGCTGAGTGCAACGGACGACGGCGGCGCTTTCGTTTTCGCGGGACGTCGCCTCACGGTGTTCAGCAACGAGGAGGAACTGGGCGGCGGCACCGGCGAGAACACGCCGTGGCTGGTGGAGGACGCCCTGAGGGACAAGGGTGCGGTGATCGAAAATGCTGCCGCCTGGACGTCAAATGTTGTGCGGGACGGCAACCTGATCACGGGCCAGAACCCGCAGTCCAGCGAGGACGTGGCCAAGGAAGTCATCAAGGCGCTGGGCTAGTCCCACACTTCAGGCAGAGAAGGGGCCCGGTCTGGTGACCGGGCCCCTTCTGTGCGGCGCACGTCCTTGGGCGCCGCCGCCGTTGGCGCTACTTCAGCTTGAAGTTGGCGCTGATCGAGGTACCGTCCTTTGCTGTCATCGTGAGCTGGTAGCAGCTGCCGGGGCTTGCAGGCGTCTTCCAGTTGTAGATGAACTGGCCGGCGATGGCGTCATAGCGGACAACGGTGCTGCCGGCCGCCGCTGTCGTCTCGATAGCATCGGTCTGGGCGTTCGGTGCACAGACGATGGTTCCCATGGTGAACTTCATCAGGTTGGGGTCCGTGATCTCGGTTTCGCCCGCAAAAACCTCGAACTTGGCCGGTACAGCGCTGCCGCCCTTGACCGTGTTCAGGACACCGCCCATGTCGATCGGCTGGTAGAAGCCCTTCATGGTCCAGGCCTTGACTTCGTAGGAGTGGGTAACGGTGGTGGTGTTGCCGGCGAGGTCCGTGGCCGTGGCCCTGAGGGTGTATTTCCCAACTCCCGTGCCGTAACCGGTAACCTCGCAGGTCCCAAGCACTCCGGACAGTGAATCGGAGGCCGAGCAGGTCGGCTGCGCGGGCGTCGACCCGTAGTAGCCGTCCGCGATGACCGAATCGAAGGTCACCGTGGGGGCCGTCTTGTCGATCTTGAGCGTGGTGGAGGTTGCGCCCGCAGCACGGACGTTGCCGGCGCGGTCCTTGAACTCGGGGCTTTGGACGGTCACCGTGTCCCCTTCGTCCGACGCTGTCACGCTCTTCGTCGCGTCAACCGGTCCGGACACGAGATCGGTGGCGCCGAAGGTGACCTCGACGTCCGTGTTGTACCAGCCGTCGTGGTTGGCTGCGGGGCTCGTGCCCACGTAACCTACCGTCGGCGCCGTCTTATCGATCTTGAAGGACTGCGACGTAGTCCCGGCTGGGGTGATGTTGCCGGCGTTGTCTACGAATACCGGGCTCAGTACCTTAACATCCGCTGCCTCCCCGCTGGAGTACACCGTCTGCGAGGACGTCAGCAGTCCCGACGTCGCATCCGTTGCCGTAAAGCGGGCCCCGACGTCGGTCACGTACCAGTTGTTCTCCCCCAGCGTGCCTGATGCGACCCCGTCGTAGCCAACGGACGGCGCCGTCTTGTCGATCTTGAATTGCTGGGAAGCGGCGCCGGCAGGTGTGGTGTTGCCGGCGTTGTCCGAGAATGCAGGACTCTGGACAGTCACGGCTTCGCCTTCCCCGGACGAGGTCACCGTCTGCGTTGCGCTGAGGGGCCCGGAGGTGAGGTCCGTTCCTTTGAAGCTGGCCTGGACATCGGAGGTGTACCAGCCGCCAAAGCCTGCGGTTCCGGTTGCAGCGTCATAGGTGACGCTGGGGGCTGTCTTGTCGATCTTGAACGACTGGGAAATGGTTCCGTCGGGCACGGTATTGCCCGCGTTGTCCGTGAACGCAGGGCTCAGGACCCTTACATCGGCACCCTCGCCGCTGGAGGACACCTCCTGGGAGGACGGGGCCAGTCCGGATGTGGCATCTGTTGCAATGAAGCGGGCCAGTACATCGGAGGTGTACCAGTTGCCGTTGCCGGCCTTTCCTGTCGCGTCGGCGTAGCTCACCGTCGGCGCCGTGCCGTCTTTCTTGATGGGGACGGTGACTGTGCCGGCCGAGCCGCCGCTGCTGCTCGCGGAGCATGAGTAGTCAGCAGGCAGCTGGTCCAGCGCCACCGTCACGTCGTTGCAGCCGACCTTGTTCAGGGTGCTGGTCGAGTCGCCCTCGGTGATGGTCCACTTCAGCGTGACGGCGTTCCGGTACCACCCGTTCAAGCCGTCCGGCTGCGCCGCGTCGAGGGTATAGCTGATCCCGGGGGCCGTGCCGTCAACGATGTTGTACGTGACCGAACTCGCGGCGGTGAGCCCACCCTTGTCGGTGTAGCTGCAGGACGCTGTCTGGGAGCCTATGCCGGTAGCAGCGTCGTCACCTGAGACGGCACTCAGGGTTGCGGCGAAGGAACTATTGCTGTCCTCTGCGTCGGTCACATTACAGGTCGCTGCGGGGACGACGCCCTTGGCGTAAGACGTGCCCGTCGCGGGGCCGGTGATGCTGAGCCTGGGCGCAGTGTTCGACGGGGCCGGCGCAACCACATTCACGGTGAAAGCCGCAGGCGCGAGATTGAATGTGCCGTCCGTAGTGTTGCTGACTTGGCTGGCAGCCACACTGGCGGTTCCCACGCTGACCGGGCTGATGGTCAGCACCTTCGTGTCGGAGCAAGAAGTAAAGGTGACTGAGGCCGGGGACACCGTCGCCACAGCCGGATTGCTGGACGCGAGATTCAGGGTGAGTGTGGTTGAGCCGGTCAGATTGCAGCCGTTCTTGCCGTCGCCGTTCTTCTCCACCAATGCCAAGGATGTTGAACCCTGAGATCCGTTGGCGTTAAGCGCCATGACCTCAGCCTCCGCGTCCACCGAGGTGTCCAGGGTATTGCGGATGTCGTCTGCCCAAGCGACGCCGCCTCCAGCCAGCACCAGCCCCGCAGCCGCAACCGCCGCGGCCACCCGGGTGCCCGTCCGCCCCAGCAGGCTCCTATCCCCAGCAGCAGTCGTCCTACCTGGCGAATTCATCATGTGCGTCTCCCTAAGACCATGTGCCCACTGCGGGCGCAACGTACTTCAAGGTATGGGGTGAGGGGGCAACAGCACACGCGTAGTCGCACACCTGTCTTTGCTCTTTGAGTACTCGTTTTCTGAAGCGCACGCTGACCGGCACTACTTGGTTTTGGGCCTGCGGCCGGCCCGACGGCGACCGCAGAAGGGCCAGGCCAGCCCCACGGCGTGAACCCCAAAGTGCACTCGTGAAGGGTTTGGCAATAGTCTGGCCAGATGGGGACAACCACCGTGAACAATGGCGAACAGATCGACAGGCAGTCCCGCATCCTCGAAGCAGCGCTCGATCTGCTGTCCCGTCACGGTATCTCAGGGGTGAGCATGCGTGCGGTGGCGCGTGAAGCCGGGGTGGCCTTGGGCCTGGTGAACTACTACTACGACGACAAGACCAGCCTGATCCGCGCGGCCCTGCGCCGGGTGGACGAGCACGACCTCCTGCTGGTCGCGCAGGATCCGTCGTCTCCCCCGGACGAGCAGCTGCGCAAGTCCCTGCGGCGGGTTGCGGCTGCCGACCTGCTGACCACCCGCTACCTGTCCCTGCGCCTGCACCTTTGGGCCCTCGCCCGGGCAGACGAGGACTATGCGCAGATCAATGCCGCCGCCTTCGACCGCTATATCGACGGCCTGGCGGCGCTGGTGTCCAACGCCCTGCCCGGGCTCTCCTGGGAGGAATGCCGCGCGCGGTCATCCGACATCGTGGTCATACAAAACGGCATGTGGTTGACGTCGCTCCTTGGCGTGGACAAGGAATCCATCCAGCGGAGCATCGCACGCACGGAGCAGATCGCCTTCGCCCCGCCGGGCGACGCCAACAGCAGCCGGGACTCGCTCCAGGGGCAGTAAGGCATATCCCATCCCGGCGGCTTCCGCCTCCTCCGTAATCTTGAACGTCTGTTCAAGTTAGGTATTGAACACTCGTTCAACCTCCGCTACTGTCCTCCGTATGACTTACGCCACACCGTCCAGCGACGAGACAGCATCCACCCTCTTCATCAACGGCGCGTGGGAGCCGGCAGCCTCCGGCGCAGTGCGCCAGATCCACAACCCCGCCGACGGTGAACTGGCCGCCACGGTCTCCGAGGCCGGCCGGGAAGACACCGAACGCGCTATCGCGGCAGCCCGGGCTGCCTTCGACTCCGGAGTCTGGTCAAGTGTTCCGGCGCCCGGGCGCGGAACCTTCCTGCTCCGGGTCGCCGCGGAACTCCGTGAGCGGCGGGAGAAGTTCGCCCGTGCCGAGTCACTGGACACCGGGAAGCGGATTGCCGAAAGCCGCATCGACATGGACGATGTCGCCGCCTGCTTCGAATACTTCGGCCGGCTCGCCGGGCAGCAGTCCGGCCGCGTGGTGGACGCCGGGGACCCCGCCGTCGTGAGCAAAATCGTCTACGAGCCCGTGGGCGTCTGCGGCCTCATCACTCCGTGGAACTACCCGTTGCTCCAGGCCGCGTGGAAGATCGCGCCCGCACTGGCCGCCGGCTGCACCTTCGTCCTCAAGCCCTCCGAGCTGACGCCGTCCACCGCCATCCTGGCCATGCAGCTGCTGCAGGACCTCGGCCTGCCGGACGGCGTGGCCAACCTCGTCACCGGCCCCGGCGCGGAGGCGGGTGCACCGCTTTCGGAACATCCCGCCGTCGACCTTGTCTCCTTCACCGGCGGCCTGGAAACCGGCAAGCGGATTGCCGCAGCTGCTGCCGGCACCGTCAAGAAGGTGGCGCTGGAGCTGGGCGGCAAGAACCCCAACGTGGTGTTTGCTGACGCGGACTTCGATGCCGCCGTGGACAACGCCCTCAACGGCGCCTTCGTCCACTCCGGGCAGGTCTGCTCGGCCGGCGCCCGGCTGCTGGTGGAGGAATCCATCGCCGAACGCTTCGTGGACGAGCTGGTCCGGCGCGCACAGGACATCCGGCTGGGCGGCCCGTTCGACGAGACCGCAGAAACCGGGCCGCTGATCTCCGCAGCCCACCGGGACAAGGTCCACGCCTACGTCCAGCGCGGCATCAAGGAGGGTGCCCGGCTGCGGTGCGGCGGCGCGGCGCCGGCGGGGGAAAAGTACGACGGCGGCTTCTACTACCAGCCCACCGTCCTGGACCGCGTGACAAGGGGAATGTCCGTGGTCGTGGACGAGGCCTTCGGCCCGGTGGTGACCGTGGAGACTTTCCGCACGGAGGACGAAGCCGTGGCCACCGCGAACGACACCATCTACGGACTGGCCGGCGCCGTCTGGACCCAGGATGCCGGAAAGGCGCAGCGCGTGGCGTCCCGGCTGCGGCACGGCACCATCTGGATCAACGACTACCACCCCTACCTCCCCCAGGCCGAGTGGGGCGGCTTCGGCCAGTCCGGCGTCGGCCGCGAGCTGGGCCCCACCGGCCTGGCGGAATACCAGGAAGCCAAGCACATCTACCAGAACACCAGCCCCCAGGTCACCGGCTGGTTCGCTGGCCACGGCAAGGAGAACTAGATGCACTTCGACAACATCGAGGACCTCAGCGAGCGCGGATTCGACTACGTCGTCATCGGCGGCGGATCCGCCGGCGCCGCCGTCGCCGCCCGGCTGAGCGAGGACCCGGACGTGACCGTGGCCCTCGTGGAGGCCGGCCCGGACGACCGCAACATCCCCGAGATCCTGCAGCTGGACCGTTGGATGGAGCTGCTGGAATCCGGCTACGACTGGGACTACCCGGTGGAACCGCAGGAAAACGGCAACTCCTTCATGCGCCACGCCCGCGCCAAGGTCATGGGCGGCTGCTCCAGCCACAACTCGTGCATCGCCTTCTGGGCTCCACGGGAGGACCTGGACGAGTGGGAGTCCAAGTACGGCGCCGCCGGCTGGAACGCCGACGCGGCCTGGCCGCTGTACCGGCGCCTGGAAACCAACGAGGACGCCGGCCCGGACGCCCCGCACCACGGGGACTCCGGCCCCGTGCACCTGATGAACGTGCCCCCGGTGGATCCTGCCGGCGTCGCGCTCCTCGATGCCTGCGAACAGGCCGGCATTCCCCGCGCCAAATTCAACACCGGGACCACCGTGGTCAACGGCGCCAACTTCTTCCAGATCAACCGCCGCGCGGACGGCACCCGGTCCTCCAGCTCGGTCTCCTACATCCACCCGATTATCGAGCGCGAAAACTTCACGCTCCTGACCGGCCTCCGCGCCCGCCAGCTGGTATTCGACGCGGACAAGCGCTGCACCGGCGTGGACGTGGTGGACTCGGCGTTCGGCCGGACCCACCGGCTCTCCGCGCACCGCGAGGTCATCCTGTCCACCGGCGCCATCGACTCCCCCAAGCTGCTGATGCTCTCCGGCATCGGCCCCGCAGCGCACCTCGCCCACCACGGGATCGAGGTCCTGGTGGACTCCCCCGGCGTGGGTGAGCACCTGCAGGACCACCCCGAAGGCGTCGTGCAGTTCGAGGCCAAACAGCCGATGGTGCAGACGTCCACGCAGTGGTGGGAGATCGGCATCTTCACCCCCACCGAGGACGGCCTGGACCGCCCGGACCTGATGATGCACTACGGCTCCGTCCCGTTCGACATGAACACCCTGCGGCACGGCTACCCCACCACGGAGAACGGCTTCAGCCTCACCCCGAACGTCACGCACGCCCGTTCCCGCGGCACCGTCCGGCTGCGCAGCCGCGACTTCCGCGACAAGCCGATGGTGGACCCCCGCTATTTCACGGACCCCGACGGCCACGACATGCGCGTCATGGTGGCCGGCATCCGCAAGGCCCGCGAAATCGCCGGGCAGCCCGCCATGGCGGAATGGACCGGGCGTGAGCTTTCGCCCGGCATCGAGGCACAGACCGACGAGGAACTGCGGGAGTACATCCGCAAGACCCACAACACCGTCTACCACCCGGTGGGCACCGTCCGGATGGGCCCTTCCGACGACGACATGTCACCGCTGGATCCCGAGCTGCGGGTCAAGGGCGTCACCGGCCTGCGCGTCGCCGATGCGTCGGTCATGCCGGAACACGTCACCGTCAACCCCAACATCACCGTCATGATGATCGGCGAGCGCTGCGCGGACCTCATCCGCGCCGGCCGGTCCGGCGACACCATGACCATGGAAGAAATGGAGCTCACCGCGTCCCTCGCCTAAGCGGCAAGGTCCCGGCGGCGGGCATCAGCCTTCCATGCGCCACAGCCGGCCGGTCATCATCATCGTGCTTTTCTGATTTAGGAGTCCACATGGCGGAACCCAGCAAGAGTATTGATTCAAGCGGCATGGACGAGTTTGGCTACACGCAGACCCTGGACCGGAGCATCGGCAAGTTTGCCAGCTTCGCGGCAGGCGTCAGCTACATCTCCATCCTCACCGGCGTATTTCAACTGTTCTACTTTGGCTTTTCCATGGCCGGCCCGGCGTACGCCTGGTCCTGGCCCCTCGTCTTCGCGGGCCAGCTGATGGTGGCATTGTGCTTTGCCGAACTGGCGGGCCGCTACCCGGTGGCCGGATCGGTGTATAACTGGGCCAAGCGGCTCGCCTCCGGGACCTGGTCCTGGCTGGCGGGCTGGCTGCTGCTCATCTCGTCCATCGTGGCGCTCGGCGCCGTGGCCCTTGCCCTGCAGCTCACCCTGCCCCAGCTCTGGTCCGGCTTCCAGTTCGTCGGTGATGGCACCGGCCCGTACGATTTCGCCATGAACGGTGTGGTGCTGGCCAGCATCATGATCGGCATTTCCACAATGATCAACGCCTTCGGCGTGAAGCTGATGACCAGGATCAACAGCATCGGCGTCTTCGTGGAACTGATCGCCGCCGTACTCCTGATCCTCGCACTGGGCTGGCACGTGATGCGTGGGCCTGAGGTCTTCTTCGACACCGCAGGCTTCGGGGAGAGCCACGACCTTGGCTTCTTCGGCGTGTTCCTGATCGGCGCCATGGCCTCCGGCTACGTTATGTACGGTTTCGACACAGCCAGCTCCCTCGGAGAGGAAACCAAGGACCCCAAACGCACGGCACCCAAGGCCATCCTGCGTGCCGTCACTGCATCCTTCGTGCTGGGCGGGCTGATCCTGCTCTTTGGCATCCTCGCGGCTCCGGACCTGGCCGACCCCAAGCTCGGGGCGGCCGACGGCGGGCTGCAGTACCTGGTGCTCTCCGTCCTCGGGGGCCCCTTCGGCAAGGCATTCCTCGCCTGCATCGTGGTGGCCGTGGTGGTTTGCACCCTCGCCGTCCACGCCGCCGCGATCCGCATGATGTTCGCCATGGCGCGGGACAACAACCTGCCGTTCAGCCGGCAGCTCGGCAAGGTGTGCCCGGTCCGCCGGACCCCCACCGTCGCTGCCATCGTGATCGGCGTTATGGCCGTCATCCCGCTGCTGGTCAATGTGATGCAGCCGGCAATCTTCACCATCATGTCCAGCATCAGCATCGTCCTGATCTACCTGTCCTACCTGCTGGTCACCGTTCCCTTGCTGCGCAACCGGCTCCTGAAGAAGTGGCCGCTTGCCGAAGACGGCTCCGAGCCCGGCTTCAGCCTGGGCACGTGGGGACTGCCCGTGAACATCCTCGCGGTCCTGTGGGGCGGCGCCATGACGGTGAACCTGGTGTGGCCGCGCCAGGAGATCTACAACTCGGTGCCGCCGTTCGAGTGGTACCTGCAGTGGGGCGGGGTGCTCTTCGTGGCGGCGGTCGCCGGAGGCGGGGCCCTGCTGTACCGGCTGAAGATCCGCCATCAGACCGGGGTGCTGGCGGAGCACGCCGCGGCAGTCGCGGCGCACCCGTCGTCAGGTCCGGTAGTTCCGGCGGCTCCGGAAGAACTGGACGTGGTGGACGCCAAAGTGCATTAGGGCAAGTGTCCTAAACCGTCAGCTGACGGTCTTCAAGGAAGGGGCGACGACGGCACTCACCTCAGTGCCGCCGTCGCCCCTTCTTTTAGCGTTCCGCCAAGGCCTCCATTGATAGGCGAACCACCGTCACACGGATCGCTACCCCTGCCAGGATTCTGTCCTAGTCCAGTAACAATGCAAAGGCGTGGTCAAGCGCGACCCGGACTGCCCCGCGGAGGGCCGCATGGTCAGTGAGTGTCGAGGCGGCGAGGCGTGGGTGAGCGGAATTAAGCCCTTTCAGCTTTTCGTCGAGCGACGGGATGAGGACATCCCCCGCCCCTGCCGGGCCGCCGGAGAGTACGATCAGCTGGGGATCCAGGAGGGTAGCTACAACAGCAATGGCACGGGCTGTGCGCTCCGTGACTATATCGATCACTTCGGATGCTGCGGGGTCGCCCTTCCGGGCCGCCTCGATCACCATCTCGGCGTTCACCGCGGCCGGAACTCCGCCGCAGAGACGCAGCAGCTCGCTGCTGTTCGGGGATCCCGGCCGCTCGCCGTCCAGTATGTCTGCGGCAGCAATAGCCCCCAGTTCCCGGCACATGCCGCCAATGGCGTCTGTATTCCCTACGCCTTCCACCAGTTCGAGGAACCGCATTTCACCGGCTGACCCTCCGCCGCGAATGAGCCGGCCGCCAATGTGGATCCCGGCACCCAACCGCTCGCCGGAGAGGAGCACCACGACGTCATCGACGTCCTGGGCTACGCCGATCCAGCGCTCGGCGATGACAGCGAGGTTGGCGTCATTGTCGACGATCAGTGGCCAGTTGAAGTCCGGTCGGAGGGCTAGGCGGAGGTCCAGGGAGGAAAGCCCCGGCAGGTATGACTCCAGCGCAACCGCATGTCCGTTTGGCCTGACGGGGGCAGGCACTGCCATCCCGGCCGCCATCACCTTGGACGGATCCACGCCGGACCGGGCCAGGACTTCCCGTGTGGCCTTCCGTGCGACCAGTAGGCGTTCAGGCGCCCCGAGGTGCTCGTCGCGCCACTTTTCTGACCATTCGGCGACGATGGTGCCAGCGAGGTCGGACAAGCACAGCTGCAGTTTTGTGGCTCCGAGGTCGATCCCCAGCACGTAGCCGGCCCTGGCATTCAGCCCGAACCGTCGTGATGGGCGTCCGCTTCGCGTGGGCAATCCCGGGCGGGTCCCGTCTTCGGTCAGCCATCCCAGCTTGAGCAGTTCGTCGCAGACGGCCAGGACGGTAGGCCGTGAAAGGCCGGTCGCTTCCATGAGGCCGCTGGCATCCAGTTTGGCGCCGGAAACGAGGGCTCCCATCACGGCCGAGGCGGAGATCTTGCGGAGCACGGGGAGCGTGGCCTCCGTTTTTCTTGTGCTGTTTTTCAACGCCATCCCTTGACCGGCTTATGTACTGCTCACCATACTAGGGGTGCGTTTATTAACGGCTTTTATATATTCGTCCCGAGAGCACTGATGGGGATACCAGGTGCTCAAAAACCGAGGAGAGCAATGAAGCATCACCTTAGAACGGGCTGCGCCGCCGTCGCCCTTGCAGTTGCGGCGTCGACTGTCGCCTTTTCCCCTGCCAGCGCAGAAGCAGAACCCGCGCCGGGGGCGCCGGGGGCTTCCGCGACGTGGACAAAAGGCGACAAGGAGGGCGTTGGCTCGTCCGTCAGCACAGCTTCGAAGGTCTGGTACACCCTGACAGAGGGGACCCTCAGCGAGGTGTACTACCCGCGCGCAGACACCCCCAATACCCGCGAACTCCAGTTTGCCGTCAGCGACGGATCCCGCACCCAGCGTGAGAATGAGGACACGACCCGGCGGGTGGAGCTCGCTGACCCGCAGGCGCTGAGCTACCGGCAGATCACTGAAGACAGTGCCAGTCGCTGGCGGTTGACGAAAACCTATGTGACAGACCCGCAGCGCTCTGCTGTGATGCTCGGGGTTACCTTCGAGGTGCTCGACGGCGGGAATTACCAGCTCCATGCCCTGTTCGATCCTTCCCTGGCCGGCACTTCCGGCGGGGACTCCGGCAGGACTGTCGGTAATGCCCTGGTGGCAGAAGACCTTTCCATTCCGGACACCCCGGTTGCCTCCGCAGTGGTTTCAAGCTCAGGATTCAGCGCCACCAGCACCGGATATGTCGGCACCAGCGACGGCGGAACGGACCTTGGTGCAGATGGCAGACTCGACGGCGCCTACACCGGCGCCGGGCCCGGGAATATCGCCCAGACGGGAACGATCGCGCTGACGGGAGCAAAGACGGAATTCTCCCTTGCCCTGGGCTTTGGCGCGAATGCGCAGGAGGCCCTCGAGACCGCAAACGCGAGCGTGAAGCAAGGCTTCCCCAGAGTGTCGAAGGAGTACACCAAAGAATGGAAGCAGTACCTGCAATCCCTGGACAAGCCGGCCAAGGCCCTGGACGGTGATCTTCTGACGCAGTACAACGTCTCCCTGATGACGGTCAAAGCCCATGAAGACAAGACCTTCCCGGGGGCCTTCATCGCATCGCTGACCACGCCGTGGGGGCAGGTAGCGAACGCCGAGCAACACCGTGAGGGATACCACGCGGTGTGGGCACGTGACATGTACCAATCGGTGACTGCCCTGCTCGCTGCCGGGGACGAGGAAGCTGCCCGCCGCGGCGTTGAGTGGCTGTTCAAGTATCAGCAGTTGCCGGACGGACATTTCCCGCAGACGTCGAAGGTTGACGGAACCGTGGGCCAGAACGGGATCCAGTTGGATGAAACAGCGTTTCCCATCCTGCTGGCGAGCCAAATTGGACGCACAGATGCTGACTTCTACGCCAAAGAACTCAAGCCCGCAGCGGACTATCTTGTTGCCGCCGGCCCCAAGACCCCGCAGGAACGCTGGGAGGAAACAGGCGGATATTCAACGTCGACCCTGGCGTCGCAGATCGCCGCCCTGGCGGCTGCCGGAGACATAGCAGAAGGGAATGGTGACGCCGCTTCCGCTGCGATTTATCGGGCCACTGCGGACGAGTGGCAGCGCAACACGGAAAAGTGGATGTTCACGACCAACGGACCGGTAGGTGACGGCAACTACTACTTGCGCATCAGCGGAAGCGGCGACCCCAACGATGGCGCTGTCCGCGACTGGGGCAACGGTGCAGGCATCCATCCGGAGAACGCCGTGCTGGACGCCGGCTTCCTGGAGTTTGTCCGGCTTGGCGTGAAGCCGCCCGCCGATGCGCACGTCGCGGATTCCCTTGCCGAGACAGACGCCTCCATTTCACAGGACACCCCAGGCGGCCGCATGTGGCATCGCTACACGTACGACGGCTACGGGGAAAAGGCCGACGGTTCGCCATGGGACGGGACCGGAATCGGACGACTCTGGCCGCTGCTGACCGGTGAGCGGGGCGAATACGCGCTGGCTAACGGTCAGGATGCGCTCCCGTACCTGGCAACCATGCACTCCGCAGCCAACGACGGATTCATGATTCCCGAGCAGGTTTGGGACCAGGATGAACCGACAACTTACCGCCACGAACTGGGTCGCAGCACCGGCTCCGCCTCGCCGCTCTCGTGGGCAATGGCACAGTACGTGCGGCTTGCTGCGGGCATGGAAAACGGATCACCGGTTGAGACACCGCAGAACGTTGCTCGGCGGTACGGTTCAGGCGCTGTCGCCGAACCCGCACTTACGGTCGAATCACCTGCCCAGCTCAGCACTTCCGACTCCCCCAGCACCACTGTCGCTGGCATCACGGCTGCAGCCAAGGTATACGTTTCCGTCAACGGTAATGTTGCCGAGGCCCCGCTTACCCCGACGGGCGACGGCACATCCAAGTTCTCATTGGACGTATCCCTTACCGGCACCAAGAACACAGTGACCGTAGCCGCCGTGGGAGCCGACGGCGGCACTGCCGTCGAGGACCGGACCGTCCTGCATTACGGCACCCGCATCGGCGGACTGCAGGACCCGTCTGGAGATGACAACGGTCCTGGAAGCTACACCTACCCGAGCAACCCGGCCTACGTCCCCGGCGCCTTCGACCTCACTGGCGTCGACGTCTATGATGCCGACGATAACTACGCGTTTGTCACCACCATTGCAGGCGAGGTCACCAACCCTTGGGGCGGTCAGGGCATCTCACACCAGCGGATCAACGTCTACCTCAGCAACGGCGATACGACCCCCACCCCGGCCCTGCCGGGCACAAACATGAACGTCGAAGATGCCTGGGATTCCGTCGTTGTCACCGACGGTCGCTTCGACGGGGCGGGCGTTTATGCTCCTGACGGAACCCGCACGTCAGCCGTGACACTGCTGACGGTGCCGGAAGCCCGCCAGATCGTCACCATGGTGCCCAAGGCTGGCTTGGGCAACCTGAATCCTGCCTCCGCAAAATTCGCCGTTGCCATGTTTGGAAACGCCGAACCAGGTGAGGGCATCGGCAACGTACGTCCCGTCTACGACGGCGGATACTGGGCGGCCGGAGATCCGTCCTGGATCAAGGAGTGGCGCTTCGGCGGCGGCGCCGGCGTATTCGACGGCAGCACACCTTCACGGGATACCGACACCAGCGATCCAAATGCCCTGGATGTGGTTGTCCGCGAGGGCCAAAGCCAGGCCGCGGTTCTTGACTGGCAAGCAGCATCACCCGTTGTGGTTCCCATGGTCGGGCTGAAACCATAAGTCCTAATCTCAAGGCGGGGCCGGAAAACTCCGGCCCCGCCTTCCTCATTCGGCATACCGGTTTCACTGGAGTTTGCCCCGCAGCTCTTCAGGAATGGGCGGCCGCGGGAGGAACGCGCCAGGTTCGTGCTTGATCCGTGTCAAAGCGGACTCGATGGCGCCTTTGACCACCACCTCCGCTCCCAATGTGCTCGCAACGAGTTCCGGCAGCGGCAGGTCCGAATCCGTGCGCAGCAGGGTGCGTGCGTGTTCGAGGACAGGTTCGATGGCCCGTGAAATCCCTCCTGCGATGATGACGCGTTCAACGTCCAGGAGGCTGGAGAGCACAACCGCAATCCGCGCCAGTCGGTCCCCGAGCCGGGCGATGATGTCCGCCGCGAACGGATCTCCCTCGCGGGCTGCCTGGAAGACGTCCTCCGCGGTGATTTCCCCCTCGGGGATGTGCCGCAGCATGGTTTTGCCCTCGTATGAGTGAACGCGCGAGCGTGCCCATTTCCGCGCAAGTGCGCCAAACCCGTCCGTGCCCCCTTCGTCGGGCACGAACTTGCCGGCGGTAAGAGTGTCGAGGAATCGCATCTCGCCTGCGCCGCCCCGCGGTCCTCGCAGCAAGTGCCCATCGACGATCAGGCCGGCGCCGAATCGCTCGCCTGTCAGCAACGTTGCTTGATTAGCTGACGGGTCGTGGGCGCGTTCGGCAATAGCGGCGAGGTTGGCGTCATTCTCGACGATGACCATGCCCGGCAGATGGGAGGCGAAGCCGGAATTCATCAGATGCCAGAAGTCGCCTTCGGGGGACCTGCCATAAGCGTCGATCGGCGCGGGAACGCCGACGACGGTAAGTAAGACGTCGTCGAGGGTGCGTCCGATGTCGTGGAGGGTCAGACGGATCATCTCCCGTGCACTCGCACCGCGGCCGGCACGCCCCAGCGCATGCGAGTCAATACTTTGTCGACGCGTGTTCAGCTCGCGGCCGCGCAGGTCGGCGACGATCGCCGTGAGGTAGGACTCCCCCGCGTCCAGCCCAACAACAACACCGGCAGCCTCACGCACTTGGTAGCGGCGGGCCGGCCGGCCTTTGTGAGTACGGCCATCGGACTGCCCGTCCTCCACTTCCTCAAGCCAGCCAATGTCGACCAGACCGTCGCAGACGCCGAGTACCGTGGCGCGTGTCAGCCCGGTCGCGGCCATGGCCTCTCCGGCTGTGAACACCTGTTCCTCGAGGGCGAAGCGAAGCAGTGCATCGGAGTTGATTTGCCGCAACAGCTGCGTTGAGCTCGCCGACGTCGTATTCATCCCTTGACGATATCGCCCGCATCCCCCATCCTCATATAGGACCTAAATATAAGATCCAAATAAATTCGACTTAGGAGCCGATGTTGCCACCTTTGACGTCCGCCGGGACGCGAGTCTCCCGTCGCACCTTCCTTGCCGCTTCCGGGGGTGCGCTGGCCGCTTTCGCCCTGGCCGGTTGTGCACCGGGAGGAGCACGCCCCACCGTCACGTTCCACCAGTCCAAACCTGAAGCTGTCCCGTACTTCCGCGATCTGGCGGCAAAGTTTTCCGCGTCGCAGGACCAGGTCCGCGTCCTGCATGACATGGCGACAAATCTTTCTGCCAGCTTTGTGCGCAGCAGTCCGCCGGATCTCGGTTGCCTCAACTACAACCTTGAGATGGCCAGGTTCATGGAGCGCGGGGCGCTCTCGGACCTTTCGGATCTTCCGGCAGCAGCTTCCATCCGGGACGACGTCCTCGACCTTACGAACTGGTATCCCACCTACCCGGGCCGTACGAGCGTCATCCCCTACTCGGTCATGGCTGCCTCAGTCATCTACAACCGCCGCATCTTCGAACAGAACGGGCTGTCCGTCCCGACAACCTGGGATGAACTGATCGAGGTCTGCGAGGTGCTCAAGGCAGCCGGCATCACACCGATCTACGGCACTTTCCGCGACCCCTGGACGATTGCCCAGGGCCTGTTCGACTACACGGTCGGCGGCATGGTCGACGTGCGCGACTTCTACAAGGCAATGCACCGGATCGGCGAGAAGGTCGGACCGGATTCCGAGGTGTCGTTCCAGAAAACGCTGCTTGAGCCAGTGAAGCGCATGGTCCAGCTGACGTCGTACGTCAACCCCGATGCGTCCAGCCGCGGCTACGGGGACGGCAACACTGCCATGGCGCAGGGGCAGGCAGCGATGTACTTCCAGGGGCCGTGGGCCTTCGGAGAAATTGAAAAGGCCGGCACAGATGTGGATCTCGGCACCTTTCCGCTGCCGATGACCGGCGACCCCGCCGACCTGAAGGTCCGCGTTAACATCGACCTTTCGCTCTGGGTTCCCGAAGTCGCCAACGCCCAGGAGGGTGCCCGCGACTTCCTTCAATACCTCATGGAGCCGGAGATCCAGAACTCCTACAACGCCGAATTCCTGGGCTTTGGCACCACCAAGGACGCGCCGGCGGTGACCGACCCCCGGATCGTTGAGATGCAGAAGTACTACGACGACGGCCGCTTCTATATGGGAGCCTCACAGTTCATTCCGAACTCCATTCCCGCCGCGAACTATCTTCAGTCGATCATCGGCGGCGCCGACGTCGAGAGCACGCTGCGCCGGCTTGACGCCGACTGGGCGCGCCTGGCTTTCCGCGCGTGACCACCACTTCCGTTCTAATGCACGAAACGAGGACCATTCATGTCATCGACGACTAAGCCTTCCACTAGAGCGGTGGTGACGGCCCCGGCAGCGACCAGAGCGACGGTTGCGCGAAAGCGCCGCCTCGATCCGATCTACTACTTCTTCCTGTTCCCGGCGCTGGCGATTTTCACCGTCGCCGTCACGCTGCCGGCTGTACTCGGATTCGTCTACAGCTTCACGAACTCCGTCGGCTTCGGCGACTTCGACTTCATCGGCATCCGGAACTTCATAGCGGTTTTCCAGGATGAAGGGGTCCTCAGCGCCTACGGCTTCACGCTCGCCTTTGCGCTCGTGACCGTCATCGCCGTCAACGCCGTGGCCTTCCTCCTGGCGCTGGGACTCACGTCCCGTGTCCGCTTCCGCGCTGCACTGCGCACGGTATTCGTTATCCCCATGGTGATTTCGGGCATCGTCATCGCGTTCGTCTTCCAGTACCTCTTCTCGAACTCGCTGCCGCTTGTGGGCCAAAGCATGGGAATCGAACCGCTGGCGACGAGCATCCTCGCCAACCCCGATCTGGCGTGGCTGGCGATCGTCTTCGTCGCGGCGTGGCAGTCCATTCCGAGTGCGATGCTGATTTACATCGCAGGGCTTCTCACGGTTCCTGCCGAGGTCTACGAGGCAAGCTCCATCGACGGAGCTTCGCCCTGGCACAACCTGCGGCACATCACCCTGCCGCTGGTCGCCGGGTATGCGGTCATCAATATGGTCCTTGGCTTCAAGAACTACCTCAACGCCTACGACATCATCGTTGGCCTTACCGACGGCGGCCCCGGAGTCGCCACACGCAGCGTCGCGATGTCGATCTTCCGTGGCTTCGAAGGCGGCGACTACGCGTACCAGATGGCCAATGCCGTGATCTTCTTCCTCATCAGCATCGTCATCGCACTCATCCAGCTTCGCTTCACTCGTGGCAAAGGAGGGGTCGCAGCATGAGCAGCGCACCCAGCACCATCACAGCAGGACCCACGCCCGCCGGGAAGAAACATCCGATCCGCGCCGGCAAAAAACGCAGCAACTGGCCTGCAACCATCGTCCTCATCGTCTGCACGCTCAGCGTGCTCGTCCCGCTGTACGTCACGATCAGCATGGCGTTCAAAACCACCGGCCAGGCGGTGGACGGCAACGCCTTCTCGCTGCCAAGCCCCCTGACCTTCGACAGTTTCGTCCAGGCATGGACGCTCACGAACTTCCCGCGCGGCTTCGGAATCTCGGTGTTCGTGTCCGTGACCGCCGTCGCGGGGGAAATCATCGTGTCGGCGCTGGCAGCCTACGCGATCGTCCGCAACTGGGACCGCCGGCTCTTCCGCTGGTCCTTCTTCTACCTGCTCGCGGCGATGTTCATCCCGTTCCCCGTGGTGGCGCTGCCGCAGATCCAGCTCACGGGCCTTGTCGGACTGGACAATCCACTCGGCGTCGCGATCCTGCACATCGTGTTTGCCCTGGCGTTCAACACGATGCTTTTTACGGCCTTCCTGCGCTCCATCCCGCTGGAGCTGGAGGAAAGCATGCGCATTGACGGCGCCGGCACGTGGCAGGTGTTCTGGAAGCTCATCTTCCCCCTGCTCGGGCCGATGAGCGCAACGGTGGGCATCTTCGCCTTCATCGCGTCATGGAACGACTTCATGATGCCGTCACTCATCATTTCCGACCCGGAACTGCAGACGATCCCGGTGCTGCAGAAGATCTTCCAGACGCAGTTCAGCAACAGCTACAACGTCGCCTTCGCCTCGTACCTGATGGCGATGGCGCCGGCGATCGTCGTCTACCTCTTTACCCAGCGCTGGGTAATGTCCGGCCTGACCCAGGGCGCAGTCAAGTGACGCCAGCCGCCAAACCGACCACAGACCCAAAAGTAAAGGACAAAGTCTTGCCCTCCATCGCCACCAAGGCAACCAGCACCGGGCCCAAGCAGATGACCGACCCCGACTGGTGGCGCCAGGCCTCGGTCTACCAGATCTACCCCCGCAGCTTCGCCGACTCCAACGGCGACGGTATCGGTGACATCAACGGCATCACCGCCAAGGTCCCTTACCTGAAGGCTCTGGGAATCGATGCGGTCTGGCTGAGCCCGTTCTACCCTTCAGCCCTCGCCGACGGCGGCTATGACGTGGACGACTACCGTAACGTTGACCCGCGGCTCGGCACTCTCGAGGACTTCAACGACATGGCCTCCGCCCTGCACGCCGCCGGCATCAAGCTGATCGTGGACATCGTGCCCAACCACTCCTCGAACCGCCACGAGTGGTTCCAGGAAGCCCTCGCCTCCCCGAAGGGATCCCCCGCCCGCGACCGCTACATCTTCCGTGACGGACTCGGCGACAACGGTGAACTTCCGCCGTCAGACTGGGACTCCGTGTTCGGCGGTCCCGCCTGGGAACGCATCACAGAACCCGACGGAACTCCGGGGCAGTGGTACATGCACATCTTCGCCAAGGAACAGCCGGACTTCAACTGGGACAACCGCGAGGTTCGCGAAGACTTCCTGAAGACCTTGCGCTTCTGGTCCGACCGGGGCGTGGACGGTTTCCGGATTGACGTCGCCCATGCCCTGACCAAGAACCTCGAAGAGTCCCTGCCCACCAAGGCAGACCTCGAAACCCAGGGCGAGGCGCTGTACCTTGCCGGTGCGCATCCGTACTGGGACCGCGACGAAGTCCACGAGATCTATGCCGAGTGGCGCAAGCTCTTCAACGAGTACAACCCGCCGCGCACCGCTGTTGCCGAAGCCTGGGTGCACTCGGACCGCCGGGCACGTTACGCCAGCCCGGAGGGCCTTGGCCAGGCCTTCAATTTCGACCTGCTGCAGGCAGACTTTGACGGCGCCCAGTACCGGAAGATCATCACCAAGAACCTCGCCGAGGCCCAGGCTTCCGGCGCTTCCTCCACGTGGGTTTTCTCCAACCACGACGTCGTACGGCACGCCACACGCTACGGGCTGCCAGTCTCCGGACCTTCGGCCGAGGGCGGGATCATGGCCGGCGAGGCCGGCAAGCAGTGGCTGCTGGCCGGCGGCAAGCAGGAAGACGTCGACGTGGAACTCGGCCTGCGCCGCGCCCGTGCCGCATCGTTGCTGATGTTCGCCCTTCCAGGCTCCGCGTACCTCTACCAGGGCGAGGAACTGGGCCTGCAGGAAGTCGGCAGCGAAATCCCCGACGCAGAACGCCAGGACCCGGCCTTCTTCCGCAACAAAGGCGTGGAAATCGGCCGCGACGGCTGCCGCGTGCCGCTGCCCTGGACAGGCTCGGGCACCTCGTTCGGTTTCGGGACGGGCGGTGCCCACCTGCCGCAACCGGAATGGTTCGCAGGCTACTCAGTGGAAGCCCAGGAGGTCCGGGAAGAGTCAACCCTGTCCCTCTACCGCAGGGCGCTGGCCCTGCGGTCACGGCTGCAGACCACCGAAGTGCTGGAATGGCTGGAAACCGGCCGGCCTGACGTCCTGGCCTTCCGGCGCCCCAACGGCTGGACCTCCGTAACGAACTTCGGCACGGAAGCCTTCGAACTGCCCGCCGGCAAGGTACTGGTCTCCAGTTCGCCGCTCACGGCAGGTTCCCTGCCCGGAGCAGCCACGGCCTGGCTCCAGGAAGCGTGATGGCAGCACCCTCGAGCGATACCACGGACGTACCGTCCGGACTGGATTTCGGGATCGGCATCGATGTCGGCGGGACGTGGATCAAGGGCGCGGTCATCAACATGGGCAGCGGCACCCCGGTCGGCGGCGTCCGTCGCCTCCGGACACCTGCCTGCGGCACGGTTGATGCAGTCGCAGACACCCTGGACCAGCTCATCGACGAGCTCGAATCCGAAAGCCCCGGCCATAGCGCCCCTGCTGTCGGCGTCGCCATCCCCTCGATAGTCCAGCACGGAGTGGCCAGGTCGGCAGCAAACATGGACGCCGGCTGGATCGGACTGGATGTTCAAGCCTACTTGCGGGAACGGCTTGGCCGGCCCGTTTGCGTGGTGAATGACGCCGACGCCGCTGGTATGGCAGAGGCCCATTACGGCGTCGGGAAGGACAAACGCGGCGTTGTCCTGGTCCTCACGTTGGGAACGGGCATCGGATCAGCACTCATCGTTGATGGAAAGCTGATACCCAATTTCGAGCTGGGGCATCTGGAAATCGGCGGGCACAAGGCAGAATCCCGGGCATCGGCCGTCGCCCGCGAAAATGCAGGCCTGGACTGGATCGAGTACGCGGACCGGCTCCAGCTGTACCTGTCACATGTGGAGTTCCTGTTCTCGCCCGACCTGATCATCATCGGTGGGGGAATTTCGGAATGCAGCAACGAATACCTGCCTCGCCTGTCACTGCGCGCCCCGGTCATCCCGGCCAGCCTGGAAAACTCTGCGGGCGTCGTGGGTGCTGCCCTGCGGGCAGCTGCAGCCTGAGGGCACGCGACGAAACCGTCCCCAAAAAGGGCCGACGGCGGCACTCACCACGCCGCCGTCGGCCCTTCCAACGAAGCTGCCACCCGCCCAAGCGGTCCTTAGTCACGAGGCGCGGACCGGTGCGGGGTTGCGGCCGCCGCTAAGCTAGCGCCATGGCCAACAAAACCACAGCAGAGAAGCTTGCCACCCTCCAGAAGGGCTACACGCTGGAAGGCGCCACCATAGAGCTGGGAGCCGCGATCGTGGACGGCGAGCTCCACAAGGACGCGCCGGTGCGGCTGCCGCTTTCCATGATGAACCGGCACGGCCTCGTGGCAGGTGCCACCGGCACGGGCAAGACCGTCACACTGCACATGATGGCCGAACAGCTGTCCACCGCCGGCGTGCCGGTCTTCCTGGCGGACATCAAAGGCGACCTCTCCGGGCTGGCCACCGCCGCCGTCGGCAGTGAAAAACTCACCGCACGCACGGAGGGCATCGGGCAGCCATGGCAGGGCAAGACGTTCCCGGTGGAGTTCCTGGCCCTGGGCGGCGATGGCAACGGCGTCCCCGTGCGGGCCACGGTGTCCTCCTTCGGGCCCATCCTGCTCTCGCGGATCATGGAACTGAACGACACGCAGGAATCGAGCCTGCAGCTGGTCTTCTATTTTGCGGACAAGAACGGCCTGGAACTCATTGACCTGAAGGACCTCCGTGCCGTCATCCAGTTCCTCACCTCGGACGAGGGCAAAGACCAGCTCGAGGAACTCGGCGGCCTGTCCAAAGCGACCGCCGGGGTGATCCTGCGCGAGCTTGTGAGCCTCGAGGCGCAGGGACTGGAGAGGTTTTTCGGGGAACCCGAATTCGATACCGCGGAGCTGCTGCGGACCGCCCCGGACGGCCGCGGGGTCATCACGTGCCTGGAGCTGCCCACGCTGCAGACCAAGCCCATGCTGTTTTCCACCTTCCTGATGTGGCTGCTGGCCGACCTGTTCGAGGACCTCCCCGAGGCCGGCGACCTGGACAAACCCAAGCTGGTGTTCTTCCTCGATGAAGCCCACCTCCTCTTCAACGACGCCTCCAAGGCTTTCCTGGAGGCCATCACCACCACGGTCCGGCTCATCCGCTCCAAGGGCGTGGGAATCTTCTTCGTCACCCAGACCCCCAAGGACGTCCCGGCCGAGGTCCTGGGCCAGCTCGCCAACCGGGTGCAGCATGCCCTCCGCGCGTTCACCCCGGAGGACGCCAAGGCATTGAAGGCCACGGTCTCCACCTTTCCGCTCAGCGACTACGACCTGGAGGAAACCCTGACGTCCGCCGGCATCGGCGAGGCCGTCATCACCGTCATGAATGAGAAGGGTGCCCCCACCCCCGTGGCGCTGACCCGCCTGCGGGCGCCCGAGTCGGTGATGGGTCCGAGCGACGAGGCTTTGGTCCGCAGCACCGTGGCGGCGTCAGCCCTGCTGGCCAGGTACGGAACGGCGGTGGACAATCCGTCGGCCTTCGAAAAGCTTTCCGGGAAGGCTGCCGCTCCCACGGGGCCGGCCGCCGATGGCCGGGTGGCCGTTCCAGGCAAGGCTGCCGGCGGAACTACCGACATCGACGCCGAGGCACGCCGGATCGAGGAGGAGATCCTCGGCCGCCCCAGCAGCCGGCCGGCAGCTTCCGGGGATGGAACGCGCCGCTCCCGGACGGAAGAACCGCGGGAACCACGGCCCGAGGCGCGTGATTCGATGATGGGGGATCTGGGTGGCGTGCTGGGCGGAGCCCTGGGCGGCGGGCTGAAGAGCATGGCGAGGTCCATCGGCACGCAGCTTGGGCGGGAGCTGCTGCGCGGGGTGTTCGGCACGTCGTCCCGGCGGCGCCGCCGCTGACCAGGTACCGCATCCGCCATGCCCGACTGCCGTCGTCGGCCGCTTGGCAGGTAACGTAATGACAGTGCAGATGAGTCAAGCGTTGGTGAGGATCGCGGCCGGATGGCTGCTGGGACTCATGCTTGCCGTCGCCGGAGCCGTCGTTGCGGTGAACCTGGTCAACAATACGGTGGCTGGCCCGCAGCAGCCGGTCCGGGAGTATCTGGAGGCACTGCAAAGCGGCGACGGCGGCAAGGCACTGGGGCTGCTTAGGGCAACCGTGCCGCCCAGCAACGCCGCCATGCTGGACGGAACCGCCCTGCAGACTGCAACGTCCCGGTTCACGAACGTGGATATCGGTGACGCGGTGGAGCTCCCGGACAACCAGGTCATGGTGCCCATGCAATACACCATTGACGGCAGCCGGCTCCGCACCGAGTTCCTGCTGGAGAAAACCGGAACCGAGTGGATCTTCTTCAACACGTGGGCCTTTGTTCCGTCGAGGCTTCCCACTCTTGACATCACGGTGGTCAACGCCAGCGAGGCCACCGTCAACGGCGTGCCGGTGAACATGCCGAACGGCCGGAACTCCTTTGCGGTGTTCTATCCAGGCGAGTACGAGGCCACCGTGAACGGCCAGTACTTTTCGGCATCACCCACCAGGGCCACCGTGACGGCGCGGGACGCCCCGGTAGCACCGCTCAACCTCCTCACCCAGGCCACGGACACCCTGAAGAAGGACGTCTCGGCGAAGGTCAAGGAATTCCTGGACAGCTGCGCAGCCGAAGCAGCCAAGGAGCAGAAGCTCCAGCCCGACTGCCCGTTCTACTACGCCAGCAACAACAGGGTGCAGGACGGCACCATCAAGTGGACCGTGACGGAGTACCCCAACGTGTCCATCGAGCCCTTCGACGGGCGCTGGGTGGTGGCTCCCCTCGACGGCAAGGCCAAGGTTGAGGCCCTCCAGCAGAACCTGTTCACCGGCGCCTGGTACCCCCTCAGCGAAGAGGTGGACTTCAGCTTCACCACCCGGTTGGACGTCTCAGGAGACACAGTCAAGGTCACGCCGGTGCTGAGCTTCTAGCCCCTGCCACAACAGCCCAGTTTTAGTTGCCTAATGCCAGGTTTACCGGCCTTTGTGGCGCCAGCTGGGCGAATAACCGGGCCGGTGTGGTTGCGGCCACCGCAGCGAACCCCGGGCAAGAACCTCACGGACCTGCGCCAGGACGGATTCCGGCCCGTGAACCACGTCGTCGTAGAAGAACCTGAGCACGGGCAAGCCCTGCAGTATTGCCGAGTTATCCCGCCGCCGGTCCTTTTTGAACTGGCGCGCCTCGAGGTGGAAGGCGAGCCCGTCAATTTCTACGATGAGGAACCCTTCCAGCAGGAAGTCCACTCGTCCGATGCCGTCGATCCATACTTGGGTCTCGGTAAGAATGCCCGCATCCCGGAACAATACCCGGGCCAGTGTTTCGAGCAGGGAATCCGCACCACGGTCAACTTTGGACACCACGTTCCGCGCTTTGCCACACCGGCTGCCCTCGAGGTGGCGCAGCAGATACGACAGATCGATGTCGCCGCGGTTGTAGGCACACTCCACCATCACCAGGGACTCAAGTTCCGGCAGGCAAAGAAGGGCATGAAGCAAGACATCGGGAAGTGCTGCCAGGGTCCGATACCGGGGTGGCTGCGTCAGGGCAACACGATGGCTGACACAACGGACTGCGCTCCGGCCATTGCTCTGCCAGTAGTGCGGACTGGCAGCAGGTCGGAGCCGCCAGAGGCCGTATGACGGTGCCGCGGAAACACACGTGACCATGCCGCGGGCACGACCTGCAGCCACCAGTTCCGCATCAGCATCTGCCGTGGCCAGGAGTCCTCGTTCCAGCCGTAGCACCTGGCCGCTGCGGACCGCCCGGCGAAGCTCCACATCCGTAGCACCGGCGGCCAGCACATCCCGCCGCAGCAAGACTCCCCCGGCCGACCTGAGGATCTCTGTTGGGTCCATCAAGCCAGACTGTCGGCAGTCCCATGGTCGACGGGAGGCAGCAAGGGGGCTATGTGGAGAACCCTGGGCCCAGGCTGGCCCAGTTTTGGGGGCAAAAGGTGCGGCACTGGCCCGGTTTCAAGCGGCATCAAGCCAATAACCGGGCCAGTTGGACACTCGGCGGCGCGTCAGTCCATCCCGCGGAGGTCCAGGACCAGCTCACGGTCGCCGTCGCGCTGCAGCACCACGGGGATGCCCCAGTCCTGCTGGTAAAGGTGGCAGGCGGCGTGGTCCGGGATTTCGCCGTCCTCGGTCTCGGGGCCGTCACAGGCAGCAGCCCGGGCCGTGATGTGCAGGACGCCCTCGGCCACCTCAGGTGAAAGCTCCAGCGTCCGCAGCAGCCCCACGGACGTTCCGCCGCCGGACACCAGGAGCTCCGGCGGGGTGGAGGAGATCTTCAGCTGCGTGGGATCGCCCCAGCGGTCATCGAGCTTCTGCCCGGTGGGGGCGGTGAAGCGGACGGCCAGTTCAACGGGTCCTGGCGCCACAGGGCTCTTGGGCCGGTGGGTCTGGACCGCTCCCTCATCCACCTGCTGGGCTTCCTTGGGGATGGGAACGAACACCACCTGGTGCTTGTTGGCCTCAACCACCACCAGCAGGGGCTCGGACCCGGCCGAATGCGTGTGGTCCACAATCACGTCGGACGGCTCCAGGAGGCCGCGCGCGAGCGTTGACACCGTGCCCGAGGCGGGGTCGTAGCGGCGGACGGCACCGTTGTAGGTGTCCGCGATCGCCACTGATCCGTCCGGCAGGACTGTCACACCCAGGGGGTGCTGCAGCCGGGCCTCTGCGGCGGGGCCGTCCCGGAAGCCGAAGTCGAACAGTCCCTTGCCGATGGCGGACTCCACCGTGACGCTGCCGTCGTCGTCAATCACCAGCTTGCGGAGGGCGGACGTCTCGGAGTCTGCCACCCAAATGTTCCCGTCCGCGTCCTCGGCCAGGCCGGAGGGCTGCGCGAACCAGGCCTCGTGCGGGGCGCCGTCCAGCAGGCCCTCCAGCCCGTTGCCGGCCACAATGGCAACAGAGCCGGTAATGGGATCGAAGCTAAAGATCTGGTGCGTCCCGGCCATGGCGATCACCACGGCGTTGAGCTTGCGCGACCAGACAACATCCCACGGCGAACTCAGGGCAACATCCAGCGGGTGCCCGCCGAGCGCGCCGGTGAATCCCGCCGCGTCCTCATCCACGCGCGCGGGTCCCGCCTCCAGCAGCCGCTGGACGCCGCTGCCGGCCAGGGTTGAGGCCTTGCCGTCCGCGAGGGACAGCCCGCGGAGCCGGTGGTTGACGGAGTCGGCAATGACGACGTCGTAACCCGCCTTGGCTGCCACGTCTTCCGGCAGCAGGACCAGGCCCTGGGGTTCGTTGAACCGGGCCGCGGCTGTGTCACCGGCGGCCGGGCCGTCGGAGTAGCCCCGGCTGCCGGAGCCAAAGGTGCCCAGGACAGTGTGGAAGTCGGTGGCAAGCTCCACCAGCCGGTGGTGGCCGGTATCGGTGACCAGCCACGAGCCCTTGCTTGCTGCGGAACCGGCGGCCGCGGCACCCGACGCGGTACCGCCGTCGGACGTTCCCTCCGAGGCGGTGGAACCGCGGCCCGGCGGGAGGAAGAGCGCCTTGCCGGGAAAGCGCAGGGTGCCGGACGTGGGCTCGGGCGCCACGTACGGGCCGGAACCGCGATGCAGGGTCCCCTTGGCCTCATGATGTGCGATCAGCTCGGGAATCAGCACGGCCAGGCCGTCCGCGTGGCCTTCGCCGGAGAGGTGCGCCACGATGTAGCCCTCGGGATCGATGACCACCAGGGTGGGCCACGCCCGGGCGGTATAGGCCTTCCAGGTCTCCAGCTCCGGGTCGTCAAGGACCGGGTGGTGGATCTCGTAGCGTTCCACGGCGGCAGCCAGCGCCACGGGATCGGCCTCGTGCTCGAACTTGGGCGAGTGGACGCCCACTGTCACCAGGACATCGGAGTACTGTTCCTCCAGCGGCCGCAGCTCGTCCAGGACGTGGAGGCAGTTGATGCAGCAGAAGGTCCAGAAGTCCAGCAGCACGATCTTGCCGCGGAGGGCTTCAAGGTCCAGTGATTTGCCGCCGGTGTTCAACCAGTTACGGCCCACCAGTTCGGAAGCCCGGACCCGGGCATGCGTGCGTACGGTTTCGCTCATCAGCGTCCTTCCAGCTTGTTTCGTTCAACCAGCTTGGCATCGCGTTCAGCCAACTTGGCAAACATATCGTTGTAAGCGGTGAGATCGGCGTCGTTATTCCTGTCTGCCGCTCGGTCCACGCGTTTGGTCTCCCGCGCGTCCGACCGGGACCACATGATGGCGACGCCGATCGCCACCAGGAGCGTGGGCACCTCGCCGATGCCCCAGGCCACGGCGCCGCCGGTCTGCTGGTCTGCGAGTGCCGACTGGCCCCAGGCCCTGCCCAGGTTCCCGAAGTAGTCCGCGGCCAGCAGGTTGGTCCCGCCCATGATGGCCACGCCGAAGAACGCGTGGAAGCCCATGGTGGCCAGGAGCAGGACGAGCCGCATGGGGTACGGCGCCCGGAGCGGAAGCGGGTCGGTGCCGATCATGCTCAGGATGAAGATGTAGCCGGTCAGCAGGAAGTGCACGGTCATCAGCTCGTGGCCCACATGCTCGCGCATGGCGAAGCCGAACAGGTCCGAGTAGTAGAACAGCACAATCGAGCCGGCGAAGTTCGCGGCGGCGAAGAGCGGGTGCGTGACCAGCTGCGAGAACTTCGAGTGGACGAACACCAGCAGCCACTCACGCGCCCCGCGGGAACCGTCTCCACGGGCAGGCAGGGCCCGCAGTGCGAGGGTCACAGGCGCCCCCAGCACCAGGAAGATCGGCGCCACCATGGTCAGCGCCATGTGGTCCACCATGTGGGCGGAGAACAGCACGCGGCCATAGACCGACGGCGGACCAGAGGTGATGTAGGTGAGCACCAGCAGGCCAATGACCCAGTTCACGGTGCGGAACCACTGCCACTTGTCGCCGCGCCGGTAGATCTTGGCCACGCCAAGGAAGTAGGACACAAGCCCGAACAGCGCCGCGGCGATCCAGAGCCAGTCCAGGCGCCACTCTGTCAGCCAGCGTTCGGGGGTCAGCTCCGGGGGAAGCTCGTACCCGGTGAGGATGAAGGCGGGCGTGGCATCGGGCGCGAAGGCTGTGGGCTCCGGCGGGGCGGACCGCCCCAGTGCGACGGCGACACCCGACGTTGCTCCCATCACCAGGAATTCCGCCAGGACCAGCTGCCAGAGGACCCGCCGCGAGGACATGGTGGAGCCCTTGCGGCTCAGCTGCGGGATCACCCACTGCCGGTGCATGAACCCGATTCCGCCCAGGACCAGGGTGGCCATCGCCTTGGCCAGGATGAGCTGGCCATAGGGGGAACCGAAGAGGTCACCCCAGTTGGTGACCCGGATGCTGGCGTTGATGATGCCGGACGCGAGCACGAGCACGAAGGCAAAACCGGCCAGCGACGAGAACCGGCGGAGCGTCGGCTCGGTGATGTCGGTGGCGGTTGCGGCTTTGGGGCCGGTCAGGATTCCGGACAGCAGGGCCAGCATGATGATGCCGCCCACCCAGGTGCTGACCCCTACCAGGTGCAGGCCCAGGGAGTTGATGGCGCCTTCGTGGTCCGAGGAGCTTGAAGAATGGCCGATCAGTGCTGTGGGGACCAGGCCGGCCAGGGCGAGGATCAGGGTCAGCGCCAGGCCGCCGAGGGACCGCACTCCGAACAGGGCCGTTGTCACGACGGCGGCGATGATGGTGACGGCCAGCCAGGCCCGCCCCGTCTCGATATCCGTCATGAAGTAGACCAGGGCCTGGGTGAACTCGGCATCGCCGGAGAGTCCCTGTCCGGCAACATCAGAGTAGGTGAGGACCAGGACCGCGATGGCCGACAATGTCCACGTCGCACCTGCTGCGGCCGCTACGGCCAGGGCGCGGCTGAAGGCAGGGTGTTCGGGTGCCTCACTGCTCTCTTTGCTCCGGCTGCGGGGCCCCGCATTCCTGGGCAGGATGCCGACGGCGAAGACAAGGCCGCCGATGACGGTGGCCAGCGACACGTTGTGGATTGCCTTGCTGACGGGGAGCCCCCAACGGACAAGCGCTCCAGGATCAGAGACTGCCCTGGCGCCGGCAGCCCCGGAGAAGATGAGCGCAGCTGCCAGGCCCAGGAAGAGGGCGGCCAGTCCGGCCACTTGCCATGTCCGGGAGATCCCCAAGGCGCCGCTGTCCCCCGCCTGCGCACCGTTGCCCCGAACTCCCTTGCCGGGAACGGACGGGGGCTGGGTGGAACGTGGTTTTGCGGCAGAAGACACCATTCCATTGTCCGCTACGCCTGCCCGGGCCGCGAATCGGCTTAAAAGACAAAAGGAGCGGCAACCTGGTGGTTGCCGCTCCTTTTCCGCGCCGGCTGCGTGCCGGGGAGGAAGAAGCCTACTTCTTGTTGGAAACTGCAGCCTTCAGCTTGGAGCCGGCGGTCAGCTTGACGCTGTGGCCTGCCGCGATCTGGATGGTCTCACCCGTCTGCGGGTTGCGGCCGGTGCGTGCTGCGCGGTCGGTACGCTCGACGGCGAGCCAGCCCGGAATGGTGATCTTCTCGCCCGCTGCGACAGAAGTCTCGAAAACCTCGAACAGTGCGTCGAGGACGGAGTTGACGGCTGCCTGGCTGGTGCCGGCCTTGCCAGCTACCTCTGCAACAAGTTCACTACGGTTCTTAGCCATTTATGTCCTCCTGGACGGTCATGATTCTGGAGCCTATACGCGGCATGCGTACAAGCCACTGTTCGAAAACTTACCAGCTTGGGCCTCCGCGTTCCGCAAATTCCGCGTGTTTCCGCGACTTTTTGAGGTTAATCACCGGATTTTTCGGGTTTTTCACCCCGGATTCAGCCGCCAGCGGACGCTCTCTCAGTTGATGCGGGTTTTTCGGCGATGCTCTCTCGGTTGATGTGGGGTTTCCTGGGGTGCTCTTGCAGTTTGGCGCTGGTGGTCGACGGCGGGCCGGCCGGGCAGTGCGGCAGGGCCCCGGGGGCGCGTTAAGTGAGAGAAGGTCCCGCCGGGAGGGCGCGTTAAGTGAGAGAAGGTCCCGCCGGGAGGGCGCGTTAAGTGAGAGAGGGTCCGCCGGAAGTGCGCGTTAAGTGAGAGAGGGTCCGCCGGAAGTGCGCGTTAAGTGAGAGAGGGTCCCCACGGGAGGGGGCGTTAAATGCGGGAGGCCCCAACCTGGTGGTTGGGGCCTCGACCTAATGTATGTCCGGCGGTGACCTACTCTCCCACACCCTCCCGGGTGCAGTACCATCGGCGCTGTGGGTCTTAGCTTCCGGGTTCGGAATGGGACCGGGCGTTTCCCCCACGCTATGACCGCCGTAACCTTGTTACCCGTCCGCCCGGGTGTCCCGGGGGGTGGGAAGTGTTGTGGTTACAACATTGTGGTGTTGTTATTTAGTTGGTGTTCCCTGCAACAAATGGTTTGTTGTTCGGGAACCACATAGTGGACGCAAGCAGTCTTGTTATCTTTTTACCAACCCTGGTGTGGAACCGCTTTTGAACCGGTTTCACGGGTGTGGTGTG
>NZ_JBNZGA010000004.1:0-175971 GCF_050573415.1 Paenarthrobacter sp. NEAU-H11
TGTCGGTGATGGTCGAAAAGTGAGCCATTGTGACGGTTGAAAACTGAGCCACCCGTTCCAAACGATTGGGTGGGTGATCACAGTGGAGGATTGGGCGCTTATTCGGCGGTTGCATCTGGCCGAGGGTGAATCGATGAGGTCGATAGCGGCGCGGTTGGGGGTCTCCAGGAACACGGTCGCGAAGGCAGTCAGCTCGGAGGGTCCGCCAGCGTACGTTCGGGCGCCGCAGGACTCTGGTATCAAGGCTGTGGAACCGGCTATTCGTGCGTTGCTGCTGGAGAACCCGCGGATGCCGGCGACTGTGTTGGCTGAGCGGGTGGGCTGGTCTGGGTCGCCGGCGTGGTTCCGGGAGAACGTTGCCAGGATCCGGCCCGAGTATGCCCCGGCTGATCCTGCGGACCGGATCTCTTACGATCCCGGGGATCAGGCGCAGTGCGATCTGTGGTTTCCCGAGGTGCGGATACCCGTCGGCGCGGGCAAAGCCAGGGTGTTGCCTGTGCTGGTGATGGTGTCCTCGCATTCTCGGTTCATCATGGCCCGGATGATCCCGTCCCGGATGACCGGGGACCTGCTGGCCGGAATGTGGGAACTGCTCGGATCCCTGGGCGCGGTTCCGCGGCGGCTGATCTGGGACAACGAAACCGGCATCGGCCGGCGGAACAGCTACGCCGCCGGAGTCGCGGCGTTCGCCGGGGTCCTCGCGACCAGGATCGTGCAGGTTAAACCCTACGACCCGGAGAGCAAGGGCGTGGTGGAGCGGGCCAACCAGTTCCTGGAGACTTCCTTCCTGCCGGGCCGGGTTTTCACCTCTCCGGAGGACTTCAACACCCAGCTCGGGCAGTGGCTGCCGAAGGCCAACGCCCGGCTGGTCAGACGGACCGGCGCCCGCCCGTCGGACCTGCTCGCTGCGGACAAAGCGGCCATGCTGGCGCTGCCGCCGGTTCCACCGGTCATCGGTTTCACTTCAAGGGTTCGGCTGCCGAGGGACTACTACGTCCGGATGGGATCCAACGACTACTCCGTTCACCCGCAGGCCATCGGCCGGTTCGTCGACATCACCGCCGGCCTCGAATCCGTCACGATCAGCCTGGATGGCCGATGCGTCGGCACCCACGCCCGGTCCTGGGGCGCCGGCCTGACCATCACCGACCCGGACCATGTTGAGGCGGCACGGGCGCTGCGGAAGGCTTTCCAAACCCCGCAACCTGTGGGCGAGACCACCGCGCTGCGGGACCTTGCGGATTATGACCGGGCGTTCGGTGTTGTCCTGGACGACGGTCAGGTCGCCTGATGCCGGACGCTAAGGAAACCATCGGCCAGATCGAGTACTACTCCCGGGCGATGAAAGCACCCCGGATCCGGGAAGTAGCACCCCGCCTCGCGGACCAGGCCCGTGAAGGAGGCTGGACCCACGAGGAATACCTCGCCGCTGTCCTGTCCCGGGAAGTCGCCGCCAGGGAAGCCTCCGGCGCCGAGATCAGAGCCCGGGCCGCCGGGTTCCCGGCCCGGAAATCACTCGAGGACTTCAACTTCGATCACCAGCCCGGCCTCAAACGCGACACCATCGCGCACCTGGCCACCGGCGCGTTCCTCACCGAAGCGTCCAACATCGTCCTGCTCGGACCGCCAGGAACCGGCAAAACACACCTCGCCACCGGCCTGGGGCTGCGGGCCACCCAGCTCGGTCACCGGGTCCTGTTCGCCACCGCCATCGACTGGGTCGCCCGGCTCCAGGCAGCCCACCAGAACGGCAGGCTGCCTCAGGAACTGGTCAGGCTGCGCCGCTACGGACTGATCATCGTGGACGAAGTCGGCTACATCCCCTTCGAACAGGATGCCGCGAATCTGTTCTTCCAGCTCGTCTCATCACGCTACGAGCACGCCTCACTGATCCTGACCTCGAACCTGCCCTTCGCCCGCTGGGGAGACGTCTTTGGCGACCAAGTCGTCGCTTCGGCCATGATCGACCGCATCGTCCACCACGCCGAAGTCATCACCCTCAAAGGCTCCAGCTACCGCCTCAAACACACTCAGGTCAATTCGCTGCCCTCGACAAGACCGGAAAATACGGCAGAATAACCAGCGTCAAAGTGGCTCACTTTTCAGCCCGCGAAACGGCTCACTTTTCGACCATCGCTGACAACGGGCTAGGAACTGCAGCGCGTTACGGATGTCGGAGCGGTCGCTACCAGAAGAGAGCATGGCTTGCTGTAGCTTCCACGGATCGGCCCGTGCGACCTCACGCTCGCCCTCGGGTAGACCCTGCCAGTAGCGTACGAAGGACGCGGTCCAGGTGACGTGCCGCCACATCGCGCCGTTGTACCAGGAGCCGGGTTCAAACCCAGCGGTCCCGGTTGGGCGAGCAAGCTACCTTGACATCTGCGCGGGAATCGTCACGGGCGGGTCGATCCGGGAAAGAACTCCATCGACATGGGCTCGGCGAGTCTCGGGCAGGACCGAGGTTGGCGGATGTTCGCGCAGGAAGACGATCTCGGCTGCAAGGAGTACTACCTCACGTGGTGCGCCCTTGAGCTGCTGGTCGAGCTTGTCCCATTGTCCCTGACCGGAGCCAAGAATCGGGTTGTCAGCGATCCTGGATCGAAGCTCCTCAGCTGCCTCGGCTGTCCAGATCGTAGCATTCGGGTCGATGACGGACCGACCGTCTCCGAGCATGTGAGTGATGACCTCGCCAACCTCACGCGCTATCTCCATGTCAGGCGCCGGTCGCGAAGAGGCGGCCGCCTCGTCAACATCGTTGTCGAACTGTTCGTTAGCCATCTGCTTCTTTCTCTTCACCGCGTCCTCGGCGGGTGCTCTCTCACGCAGAGCGTACACGCCCTCGTCATGGCGTTCGACAGCTTCGCATGCAGCTGGCAGCCCGATACAGCACGCTAATTAACTTTTGAAACTTTCGGACGGGGGACCCCCGTTGTTGCTCGTGCTCGAGGTGCTGGATGGCTATGGACACGTGGCCCACACCCCCTCTATTGCCGTCGCAGTGCCGATGGTCAGCGCGCCGGACCGTGCCGGTTTGGAAACGCTGCAGGCCGTCGGTCGCCCACGCAACGGCCCTGGCAGTCAGTTTGGCCCGGGGCCGGCCAACGGGTGCTATTCGGGGAAGGTGGTTCTGGGGCAGTCAGGATCCGGTCAGCGCCAGACATGCTTGGCCCACAGCAGCCGTTTCGGCCGCCCGGAACACGCGGTGTCATGGAGCCGGACCTGCCGGCGTCCGTGCCCGACCGCGCCAACACCGCAGTCCGGACACCCGCTAAGAGTCTCGGATGTTTCAACCTGCAGAACGAGGCCGGTCCCGGCCGCCGTGACCGAGCAGACGTGGATGCCCTCGACACCAAGAAGCGCGTCCGCCCGCGCGCACCAGCGACCGCCCGGGCAGGAAGTAACATTGGGCCTATCAGGGTCTCTTTATTTAGTTGGAAGCTTGGTCGCTACCAATCCAAAGAGGCTCTGACCGCTCTCCTCCCGCACCACGCCGCAGCGGCTTCAGGACAAGCTCCTGCCCTCGGCTCCAGACCGCCCTAACCACGCTCATCTGCGAAGGCCCCATACGCCTGTATTCAAATTTTCCGGCGCTTAAACCGCTGAGTAAGTGTTCTCTAACTCGTTCCACAGTACTTGGTGAAGAACGGGCCATGTCGGCGCTACCGTGCTGTACATGGTAAGCAATCGCTGTATATCGGGTTTCCCAAGTTTAACCCTCCCCAGAACCAACGCGAGAAGAAATTCTGCCGATGCTGCGCCTTCCTCTGTACCCACAGCGGTCAATGTCTCCTGGATGACATCAAACATGTGCAAACTCAAGGTGTCATCCGAGGAGTAGTCGAGTTCCCGTGGGAGCGCGGCCCGAAGGAGGCTTGCCTGAATAATTGCATCATTGAAACGTGCAAAGTTTCGGGGCGCAATTACCGTCCAGTTGTGATCATGAGAAAGTGCGGCATGCTTTGTCTTACGAGTGAGGCGAAGATTGTGCAGAATAGCGCTGACAGTCAGAAAAACGTCCGCTTGACTTGGGATACGGCCGTCCGTATTGGGATTAACTGAGTAGCTAAAGTCCCAAAAGGCAAAGTTGGGTTGAAGATGAAGGGGCAGCCCTTCCCCGTCTATTGTCGCTTCTAAGAACAACGATGATGTCAACCCGCCCACTGCTGGAGATGCCTCTATAACCTCCAATCGTTGCTCAATGTTTCGGATTAGGTCCTCCGCCCCAAGCGATCCATTGAACGGAGTTGCATCATCCCGAAGCCGACGCCAGAGCTTCGCTTCCTCATACCAGGGAGTGCCTTTTGCCGCTGAATCCGGTGGTAAATGGATTGACTCCACGCAGCACAGGCCGTGTTCTTTCGGATTGGAGTTCCCATAAGTTAGATTTACAGATAGCTCTTTCCACTGAGCCTCGTCCTGCATGCGCGCTACCAATATAAGGAACACAAGCGGGTTCCCTTCATGCGCTCGCCGAAGGCTCCTGCTTAGGCTTAGGATACTGCGTCCGGTTACTACTGCACTCGCAACTATGACAGCAACTCCATCACCTAGGGACGTTCGCTGCCTGGTGATTAGGTCCTTTGCATTAACGATGTGCTCGTCTGACAATCGGACACCCAGACAATTTAGTTCGGTTCGAATTCGCTGAGCCAGCAGCAACGAATCTCTATCGTCTAGATGCACCAACCACTTGGTGGCGGCAGGGATGTGCCGAATCAACGTTTTTGATAGCTTGTTCGAAATATCCGAGGCCAAGTTATCGGGCTCAGCGATGATTCCAGATAAATCGAAGAATATCGTTCTGAACGGGTCATCTGATCCTGACACTGTTGTGTGGCAAGCCACGACCCCATGTCCGTAAACCGATTTCATCAGCGGGCTTAGCCAATCCGGCGCGTCCTTGGCCGTAATCATGCGTGAAGAAACGGTTGGGTTCGCGGGTAGGAACTGATCCCCGCCCACGTGAACGGTCGATTGTCCGCCCTGGCACAGGGGACAGTCACTGGCCTTCCACGACCTTATGGGGTTCATGTAGCCCAGGGGCGCTTGCCCTTCAGTAAGGTCGCAGAGGACCTTAATTGAATCATCCCTCTTGCCCACGAAGTACAGAATGATCTGGCGATGCCGCGGCAATTTCTGGGACTGCTCAATTTGGTCTACTATTGCACCAGACGTTGACGCTGATATTAGCGCAACGCTCGCAGTGTCTTTTTCAATTTCAAACGCCCCGTTAATTCCTGCGTAACTCCCGAAGCTATCTATCGAGGGGCGCGGCGACGCGGGGCGAAGGCGACCAATAATTTCAGCCAGTGAATAAGCTAACGAATTTATCGACGCGGTGTCTGTGTAGATGTATTGTATGTCAGGATCGGGAAGATGCGATAACAGTGCGGCGGCTATAAACGAAATCTCGTTACCGTACTTCAATACATTTGCGGTGCGCAAAAAGGCGTCTGAGTGCTTTCCGCTAGGCTTGACATAATGGTAACCCGCGCTCGCGTTGATAACTCCATCATGGGTTCGAAAAATTTCCACCAGGCCTTTGCTGAAGACGGTGTCGCTTGCCCGTCTGTCGAGCTTTATCGGCGATTCGACATGCAAGCAAATCAAGCCGTGGATATCAATGGTACCGACTATGACGGCTGGTGCTTTGTAGTAGCGGGTTATTGCGGGAACTCGGTCGAGGAGATCCGGATGTTTAACAGCCGCGTTGAGTGACTCCTCTGTGTCGGACGGTCCCAGCAGCCAGATCTGCTGAGGAAAAGTAGCCGTCTCAAAGTGCGCAGCTAAAGCATTCCCTATGTCTCTAGGGATGATTTGCGTAGAGGAACAGTAGACAATGGTGACAGCCGTGGACTGCCTGGGTCGAAGTTCGATCAACGCCTCATATATAAAGTACGGCGACGCCATCCGTACTCGTTCTGGTGCATACATTACGTTCCCCTGCGAAAATTTGTCGGTATTAGCATTGTTACCAGTGAGCCACATGCTTTTTGACGGCTTTGTCCTGCTAAGTCGAGGTCCCACTTTTCAACTGGATCTTCAAGTGGAGAATACGGCGAAGCAATGAAGTCGCGGATTAGTTCTACTCGACCGGTGCGGATTCGTATGAATCCTCGCAATGTAGTGAGCGTTGATTGCACGTGATCAAGGCCGAGGCCGCGGGATAAATTTGATGAAGTAGTTACGTGTTTGCGGAGGCAGTCGAATAGCGCGCTTATTTCCATATGAAGGGATGGGTTCTCGCTCTGCCGAAGCTCCTCGAGGCGTCTCGCTGCAATTCCCGGGCCTGTGTCTAGAACGCTTATCTCAAGGAACCGCCGCATATCTTGAACCACAGATTCCTGGTACAGAGGAGATTGGTGACTCTCATGTCGGAGATAGTTGTACAGGAGGGGTTGGTTCTTTACTCGGGTGACCAATACGTCGAGGCTTTGGCTTACCGCCTCGGCCTTCACCAGCCTTACAGAGGGGTTGAGTGCTGTCAGGCCGTCCGTATGGAACCGAGCGTATCGGTGAGTATTATCTAGTAGCTCGTGAAGGATCTGGGCGATCGGTTCAGCATTTTGAAGAAGCAGTTCCTTGCTCCTTGGGCCTACCTGGACGAGGCTACCAAACTGACGCACCAGGCGGGCCATTGCTCCTTCATTGCGAAGCTTGCCGCTGGCGGATGCGCTAGCCGGAGTGTAAAGGGCTTCGGGTTCATGTCGAGAGGTATGGTCCGCTGCCGCTATGAGTGCCTCGCTGCCTCTTTTTGCGCCTGAAAAATCCGCAATGCGGTCCAATCTGCGGATAGCGTCTCGCCTTGCAGCATAGGTGATATCATTCCCGCTTTTATCAAGCACTGCCGGAGCCATTAGTACAGAAAATAGTCCGTGGTCATGCTCCAGCAGGCTTTCCAGGCTTGCTTGAGCATCGGTGCTGGGGACATAAGTGCGGAGGCGTCCATGGGGATTGCGGCGGGCCCAAGTCGCGATGACTTGGAGTGTGGAAGCCAAACCCCCTAGGTCGTCACCCTTGAGTGCATGAGGTATGCGAAGATCAAGGCGCTGGGATGAGTCTGAAACGATCTGCTGGAGAAATTTTTCCGCGGATTCAATCGTATTCGGCCGGGTCAGTTGCAGTGTTGCAGTCTCCATACGACGTCTCCATTCAATGCTCAATTCCAGCACTTCCGTCTGTGCATTGAATCAGATAGCGAGCAAAAGCGAATAATTCAGCTTCGAAGGGACGCAACGCGAACTGCGAGTGCGTGCCCTGACCACTATGCTGACTGCGTGAATGAACTTTTTGGGGAGCTCAATTCCAGCAGCCTGTCCGAAGGGCTGTACGAACTCCTCAACACGGATGCCCTCGGCAGATTGCTAAGTAACACACCAGGACTGGACCCGCTCCTTGTAAGAGTTGAGGACGAAGATACCCCAGAGATCCTCTCCCGCCATGTGGCCGACGCACTCCTGCAAGCTCTGGTCGCAGCAAAGCCGCATGATCGAGTCGGCCTCGCCAACCGCCTCCTCCAGGAGCTGCAGCACGGCGACCGTGTTGCCGAAGGCCCTACCCAGCTTCAATCGCTCCTCCCTCCGGACATGCTCAAGCGTCGTCATCTTCGCCGGCCCACCACTAGATTGTCCGACTCAGCATTGCTCACTAACAGCAAGGACGATCCCAACCTCGCAGCCGAGCTCCGTGCCGAGATCGAGTCCGCCAACACTGTCGACCTCCTCTGCGCCTTCGTCCGGTGGACGGGCCTGCGCCTCCTCCAGCCAGCCCTTGAGCAGCTCAAGGAGCGCGGCACCATGCTCCGGGTCATCACCACGACATATATGGGTGCCACCGAACGCCGCGCCATTGACGAGCTCGTCAACCGGTACGGGGCAGAGGTAAAGATCAGCTATGAAACGCAGGCAACTCGGTTGCATGCCAAGGCCTGGCTGTTTCGGCGGAACACCGGATTCGATACCGCGTACATCGGCAGCTCAAACCTGAGCCAGGCTGCACTCCTGGACGGGCTGGAATGGAACGTCCGGCTTAGTTCGGTCGCAACACCCGCCCTCCTGCAGAAGTTTGAGGTCACCTTCGACAGCTACTGGGAGCAGCGGGCTTTCCAGAGCTATGACCCGGAGCGCGACGGCGAAAAGCTGGACGCTGCGTTGGAACGGAACGGCGGCCGTCGAACCGCTGCCCCGGATGCAACTACTGGTCTTGAGGTTCAGCCGTTCCTTCACCAGGAGGAGATGCTGGAGGATCTGGAAGCAGAGCGCCTCAAGGGCTTCAACCAGAATCTCCTGGTCGCTGCCACGGGGACCGGCAAAACGGTTATCGCCGCTTTGGACTACAAACGGCTATACGAAACTGCCGGCCGCGACCTCAAACTACTCTTCGTCGCCCATCGCCAGGAGATTCTCAAGCAGGCGATGCGCACCTACCGTGACGTCATGCAGGACGGCGCCTTCGGTGAACTTTACGTGGGGGACCACAAGCCGCAGGAGTGGAAGCACATCTTCGCGTCCGTCCAGTCGCTATCTTCCCTCGGCATCGAGCAGCTGGAGCCTGACTTCTTCGACGTCGTCGTCATCGATGAGTTCCACCATGCTATGGCGCCCACATACCGTCGCGTGATTGATCACCTGCAGCCGCAGCAGCTCCTTGGACTCACGGCTACACCGGAGCGGGGTGACGGCCTCGACGTCGCCAAGCAGTTCTTCGACGGCCGCACGGCCAGCGAACTGCGCCTCTGGGATGCACTGGACGCTGACCTGCTGGTGCCGTTCCACTACTTCGGTGTCTCTGACGACGTGGACCTGAGCCAGTTGGAATGGAAACGTGGCAACTACGACCCCACCCAGCTGAGCGCCCTCTACACGGGGAACGACGCCCGCGCCGCCAAGGTGATCCGCGAACTCAGGGACAAGGTGACCAGCACCGACCAGATGCGGGCCATTGGCTTCTGTGTCTCCGTGCAGCACGCCCACTACATGGCCGAGGTGTTCAACCGAGCCGGTGTCGCCTCCGTCGCCGTCGACGGCACCACTGACAATGCCGACCGCGAGGAAGCCCTGCGGCGCCTGGGCAAGCGGGAGATCAACTGCATCTTCGCCGTCGACCTCTTCAATGAAGGACTGGACTTGCCGCAGGTGGACACCATTCTGCTGCTCCGGCCCACGCAGAGTGCCACGGTCTTCCTCCAGCAGCTGGGACGCGGGCTGCGCCGCGCGGAGGGCAAAGCGGTGCTGACGGTCCTGGATTTCATCGGACAGCAGCGCCGTGAGTTCCGCTTTGACCTGCGCTACCGGGCGCTGACTGGCTACGGGCGAAAGGAGTTGGAGAAGGCGGTCGAGGACGAGTTCCCGTATCTGCCGTCCGGCTCCCAAATCGTGCTGGACCGGGTGGCACAGAAGGTGGTGCTGGACAACATTAAGGCACAGCTCCGGTTCAACCGGGCACAGCTGGTCCGGGATATTGCCTCGTACGCCGAGACCGAGCTGGAGGACTATCTGGAGAAGTCGGGGAACGACGTGAAGACGATCTACCGTTCCACCAGGGACTCGTGGACCGGTTACCTCCGGCAGGCAGGGCTGATCGAAGGGTACTCGCCCCTGGAGACGGTGCTCCGCGGGAAAATTGAGGAGCTGTCGGACGCGGAGGAGAAGAAGCTGCTGGGCCGCATGGCCGCGCTCATTCATGTGGACGATCCGGAACGCGCCGCTGCGTATTCCATGCTGGTTGCTCCAGACGCACCTCGCTACGCGGATCTTGGCATGCGCGAGCAAGCTTTCGCGCGAATGCTTTTTTTCACGCTGTGGGATGACGGCGGCGGGTTCGCAACCTACGACGACGGACTGGATTACCTGCGGGGCTACCAGTTTGTGTGCCGCGAGATCCGCCAGGTGGTGAAGCTGGGGGTGGCCGTATCGAAACATGCAGCGAAGAGCCTGGGCGCAGGACTGCAGCACATCCCGCTGCTGTCGCACGCCACGTACCGGCGCGAGGAGGTTCTGGCGGCGTTGCAGTACGGCTCGCTGGAGCAGGGCAAGAACGTGCAGCACCGGGAAGGCGTTGCATGGTGCCCGGCGACGGCTACCGACGCCTTCTTTGTCACCCTGAACAAGGACGACAAGAAGCACTCAGCGTCCACGATGTACAAGGACTACGCCATCAGCCCCGAATTGTTTCACTGGGAGTCGCAGAATGCGACGTCGCCGACGAGCCCTACGGGTCGCCGATATCTTGACAATGCCTCGCATGGTTCTCGGGTTCTGATCTTCACCAGAGACACAGCAGACGACGAGACCGGGCTGACAGTTCCCTACACGTGCCTCGGACAGGTGGACTACGTTAAGCATGCCGGGGAAAAGCCAATCGCCATTACTTGGAAACTGCACCGGCCGATGCCGGCAGACGTGTATGCGACAGCAGCGGCGGTGGCGCAATGAGGTATGCAGGAACAGATCACTTCAGAAACAGCCAGAGCCAATCCAGGTGGAGATGTATGAACCTGAATGACTGGGCCGCCGTTGGGGCTATTATCACAGCCGTAGCGGTCATTTTGCTGTCCTGCAAGTGATCAGTGCAAGAACGCAGCGTCACAGGGAATTTGAAAACATGTACGTCCAGCGCTACTGGCGGATCCTAGATCACATGACAGACCGAATGTATTTGAATCAGGAAATTTCTGAGCCTACGCCGGACGAAGCCCGTCTTGCAGTGGCATATCTTCGTTTGTCCGAAGATGAACTCGATTTGAGGAAGCAGGGCTACATAACAGATAGGACCTGGGCAATCTGGTCGGAGGGAATATTAGCGCAACTGGAAGCCCCTATTTACGCAAACGCATTGCTGAAACACAACAATCTCCTCCCGTCGCTTGCTCGCTTCGCGCAAAGCCGAGGAAAGGATCCGCTGACTTGGCGCACTTTCTACAGATGGTGGTCAGGCCTTTACTAAATCGCGCCTCTGCCAGGCGGGAGTGCATCTACCCCACGCATTCTTTCCGCAATTTGCGTGACACCTTCTTCCAGATCTCTTTGAAGTTCATTCAGGAGGAAGGCGTAGAAGTTCGGGTTTCCTTCGCTCACTTCTAAGTATCGATTGCAGGCTCGAATCATGTTGGACAGGGCGTTGACGGTCTCGGTGTCTTGGCGGACCTGGTCGCGTACGCGGCGGATATGGTCGCGGATGTCGATGACGCTAAGGCCGGCGCGTTCAAAGTCTTTTCTTTCACCGGCATTAGGGATTTCGTGAGGACTGACTACCGCCAAAGCTCGACGGTGGTAAAGGTCATTAATCAGCCCCCGCACGACTTGCTTTTCCTGCCGGGCCTGCTGCAATAAGAATGTGCCATATGCAATGGCGACGGTGAGTACAGCGCCCACTAGGGCGCCGACGAGTGCCACCACCAAGTCCGGCAAGAAGGTTTCCCACATAGCTCTAGTGTGCTGCACTAGCCAGGTCGTCCTTTACTAGGGCGTTCAAGTGTTGCTTGATAAGGCCTAGTACTGGCGCCGAGAAGCCAAATTTCGATCTCTCCTGGAATCTGCCCAGATACATGGCGGTTGAAGTGTCCGCGACGCCGGCCTCCGTCCCACACGGACAAAACGCCAGACGTTACTCTAAAGAGCAGTGTCTGGCGCTTCTCGATGAAAGCCCGGGCTATACAGTTGGTGCAGACGGGGGAGCCCACGAAACTGAGGCGACTGCGTCGTGGCTATGAATGCTCTCCAAATTCCGGATTCTTACGGTGTGGCCGACGTTTCTTCCTCGCAACTCCAGCGAGATGTCTCGGGCCATGTCTTCGACGAACGCCGGGTTGTCGTAGGCGGTCATAGTGATGGCTCGCTCATCGGGGCGCTTAACGATGGGGTACACCGGGCATGAACCACTTGCTCGAATGAGTTGGACAAGGTCCGCAATGCTCATCGGATACGGATCGCTGTCCGTTCCGGAGACTGATACTTTCACATCGCTCCGTTGATTATGGGCACCGTAGTCACTAATGGTCTTGCTGCAGGGGCATAGGCTCGTCACCTGAGCAGTGATGGAAGTGACCAGCTCAAATGAACCAGTGTTGATGGCGGCTGAAAGATGCAGGTCACTTGTCTGAAACGCCTTAAGCCCAGACACAGGTGCGACGACGGTGGTGGCTACTGGCAATGCCACCCGAACAAGCGCCCTATCAATGTCCATTCTGGCGGCTATTTGCTTTAAGACGAGCGGTAGCTCTCGGGGATCGATGACCGCCAACTGTTCCTGCACCAACTGAACCATTCGGCTCATGTGCGTGCCCCTGCGATCGGAGGGGAGAGTCACCAGCACATCGAACGAGCCAATGCCTGATTGCCGCGTTGCCCCATCTGTGAACTCAGTTGGATACCTGAGCCCAGAGATGCCCACTTCATCTAGTGCAATGCCGCGAGCATCGACTTCGTCTTGTACGTCAGGCAGCATCAGATGTTTCTCCCCGGTAGATACACCCCGAAGTGCACGTCTCGCGCACCTGTATCGCTGAAAGATTGGGCAGTATGTTCACCAGTCGGGTCCAGATCCACTTAGCAAGGATCTCACTCGTAGGGTTTTCCAAACCCTGCACCTCATTGAGATAGTTGTGGTCCAGTTGATCTTCTAGAGGTTTAAAGGCAGCCTTGATGTCGCCGAAGTCCTGCACCCAGCCTGTGTCGTCACCTACTGCACCGGTGACATGAACCTCGACGCGATACGAGTGCCCGTGCAACCGACTGCACTTGTGTCCGTCAGGAACGTTCGGCAGTCGATGAGCCGCTTCAAAAGTGAACTCGCGGTAAATCTCGGCGGAGAAAGTCATGGGATTCCTAAGTACTTGTGGGTTTGCATGCTCAGTTGCCAGTTGGGGTGCTCCAAGCAGAACTCGACTGCAAGCCGTGTGTTCTCGACGACGTCTGGGCCATCCATGGGCTGAACCCGAAAGGTATCGAAGTCCAGTTCTTCAAAGATTCTGGGATCGACACCTGCTTGTGGATAGACAAATTTGAGTTCCTGGCCGCCTGCGACTACCAGATCCGCGCCGATTTTGGGGCTGACGCACAACCAGTCGACGCCGCTGGGGGGAATTTGAGTGCCGTTAGTCTCAACTGCTACATAGAACCCGCGTCGCTGTAGCTCGGCGACTGCAGCGTCGTCCAATTGCAACAGCGGTTCGCCACCAGTGCAAACGACCATCCTGTTCTCTGTCCAGCCCGCAGGCCATGCGGCCTCCACGGCGTCAGCAAGGTCTTCAGGAGTGGCAAACTTTCCTCCACCCTCACCGTCCGTTCCCACGAAGTCCGTATCGCAGAACTTGCAGATGGCCCGTGCTCGGTCCGCTTCACGACCTGTCCATAGATTGCAAAGGCTAAAGCGGCAAAATACTGCGGGTCGACCGGCGTGCGTTCCCTCACCTTGAAGCGTGTAGAAGATCTCTTTGACTTTGTAGTTCAAGCTACACGTCCTGGTAAACGATGGGATCGCGGCTTCCGGCTTCCGCAAAACCCTTGAGCCGGAGAAGACAAGAGTCGCAGTGCCCGCAGGAACGACCGGCGTCGTCGGGGTCATAGCAAGACGACGTCAGGCTGTAGTCGACGCCCAAGGCCAGCCCAATCTGGACAATCTCACCTTTAGTCTTATCCATCAGTGGGGTGTGAATGGTTATTGCCCCGCCTTCGACTCCAGCGCGTGTGGCCAGGTTAGCCATGGTTTCGAAGGCCCGGATGTACTCCGGGCGGCAGTCCGGGTAGCCGGAATAGTCCAAAGCGTTCACGCCAATGAAGATGTCAGTTGCCCCTACTACCTCGGCGTATGCAAGTGCGAATGAGAGAAACACCGTATTTCTTGCAGGGACATAAGTAACCGGGATATTCTCTTCTACTTGGTCCACTGAAGCGTGCTTGGGAACTTCGACATCCGAAGTGAGGGCTGAGCCACCAAAGACTCGCAAATCGATATCGCAGACAACATGGTCAGCAACACCCTGTGCCTCTGCCACGCGCTTTGCTGCCCTCAGTTCCACAGCATGGCGTTGGCCGTAGCGGAAACTTAGAGCGAAGGGCTCAAACCCATTGCTCTTCGCGTGGGCGAGCACTGTCGTTGAGTCCAGTCCTCCGCTCAGGAGAACTACTGCTTTCCTTGTCATGCCGTCCCTCTCGTTGTTCCACAAACAGTTTTGCTTCGCCATGCCTACGATGAAACTACACGATACAGTAGGTCCAACAGGTTTGCAGTTTAGGAGCAAGGGTCAGTGGTGTGGCGGAAAAACTAACAGTGGTCGTGACATGTACCGACCGCAAATCCATGACGCCGCCCGAACGTTTGCGGGCCGAGAACCTTCCCGAGGGGCAACAGTCGGAACGCGTGCGACATTGGCGGGCCGCACTCCACCAGGAGTCCGGGCGCGTGTGTTTGCGGCGCCTTTATCAGGGTGACGCTTGGAAGCAAGCGTTTCGACTCGAGCGCACTCTCCGTGATGTCGGTTTTGACCCCCATGTTGTGGTTGCTTCAGCAGGTTTGGGACTGGTGCAGGTGGAAGAAGAATGGCCCGCATACGCCGCGACGTTTTCGTTACGTCACTCGGATACCGTAGGCCGTGACACGGCAGATATCAGAGCATGGTGGAAACTCATTACCGCGGAACAGAAAAAGCTGGCTGAGCACGCACAGGGGCAGACGCTCATGGTTCTTTCCGAAACCTACAGTTCAGCTATGGCTGACGACTTGGCAGCATTCAAAGGACGTGACGACGTCGTAATTTTTGGCGGGTCCAAGGACGTTCCGAGGGAGTTGAGGATTCCCGCTGACGCTGCACTTCGAGCGGAGCTTGGGGGTACTTCGGGCAGCCTCAACGTAAGAACGGCCAAGGCTTGGATTGCTACGCTCGATTCGCCGACCCTCGTGGGGCAGCGCAATAATGGCCGCTGGCGTGCCTGGGTGGAGGAGGTGCGTTGCCCCGAGCTGTACGAACGCAAGCCGATGGCCGACGCCGACGTCCTAGCCTTCATTCGCGAAGTGCGCGTACGTGAGCCCAAGATGAGAAAGACAGCTGCCCTTCGGCTGCTGAGGGACAACGGGTGGGCCTGCGAGCAGCGACGTTTCGGTGGTTTGTTTAGTGCTGTAGAGAAAGAGGACAAATGACCGAGGGCTGGTTGGAGCGGCGGTGCCTCAAGGTACTTCAAAACGAGGACACACCGCTTTATCTTTTTGCGCTGGCTGCGGAAGAAGTGGATCTCATTGCCTCAGTCGCGCGGATAGGACGCGATGAAGCGGGCAAACTCATAGGCTATCAACGCCCTGAAAAGAAAAAGCATGTAAAGCAAATTCAAGACTATCTGGATAGTGCAGACGTTCTTTTCCCGAACGGACTGATCCTGGCGTTGCCTCCCGAGGTGCGCTTCAAGTCGAGTCGTGGACCGACCACGAGTGACGGTCTCGTTGTTGCTGGAACCCTGGAGATTCCGCTGAGCCAGGGAGAAGACGGTCCCAGACCTGCATGGATTGTCGACGGACAGCAACGGAGCCTTGCGCTTTCACGAACCAAGAACCGTCGACTGCCAGTGCCGATAGCCGGATTCGTTGCAGACAACCTGGAGATACAGCGCGAGCAGTTCTTGAGAGTAAACACGGTACAACCTTTGCCCGTGAACCTGGTCACGGAACTGCTGCCTGACATAACACGTGTGCCGTCGGGCCGCATGCCCACCCGGAAACTACCTTCGGCCCTGGTCGATATGTTGAACCGGGACCCACTTTCGCCGTTTGCGGGAATTATCAAACGCGCTTCCACAACTGACGAGGCCAAGAAGGCGGCCATTGTTACTGACACCGGTCTTGTCGAAGCCTTGAAGGAGTCTTTGGAATCGCCGTCTGGTGTGTTGTTCCCGTACCGAAACATCGCCACGGGAACAACTGACACGGAGGGGATCAGGGACGTATTGATCACCTACTGGACGGCCGTACGCAATACATTTTCGGACGCCTGGGGCTTGCCGCCCACCAAATCCCGGCTGATGGGCGGGGTCGGAATTCGTGCTATGGGCCGATTGATGGAACGGGTGATGGCCCATGTCGATGTCAATTCGCCGAGTGCAATAGAAGACGCCGAAAGAGAATTGGGTATCATTGCAGCGAATTGCTTTTGGACCAAGGGCGTATGGCCAGAGTTGGGCTTGCCTTGGGATGAACTACAAAACACGCCCAGGCATATCAGTGCACTCTCAAACTATTTAGCGCGAGCGTACGTGGCAAACCGGGCGGCTATGAAGTGAAGTTCTACTTTCCCGATAGCCAGGACTTGGTCAGTCCGACATATGACTTCCACCATGACGAATACTCTCCTCTGAGGGTGAGGCAGAGAGACGATCTCTACGCGCACGAAATCTTAGACACCCCGCCTTACAGTGGCCTTCTTGTGAGCAAATCCATCGTCGATGGGGCGATGAAGGGTGCGGGGAAATACACGAGCGCGCAAAGGGCTCGCCTGTACAGGTTGGGAGTTGAGCGCTTCTTTCGGTTGCCCAAGGGTGTTGAATCACTCGGTGACAACGGCGCCTTCAATTACGTGGATGAACTGGTGCCGCCGGTGACGGTCGAGGAGACGCTTGACTTCTATATTGGATGTGGGTTTGACGCGGGGGTAAGTGTCGACCACATCATTTTCGGATACGACCCTTTGGCCTCACTGGATGACGTAGATCCCGCGTGGGCGGAGCGCCGTCGGATCACCCTTCGTCTCGCTGAGGAGTTCATAACACGGGTGTCAGAGCAGAACCTGAATCTCCAACCAGTGGGTGCTGCCCAGGGCTGGAGTCCTGCAAGTTTTGCTGACAGTGTCGAACAGCTTCAGAAAATGGGCTACCAGCGGATTGCCCTGGGCGGCATGGTCCCGCTAAAGACCAAGGACATTCTCGACTGCTTGCAGGAGATTGATAACGTTCGCCTTCCGGGTACTGAGTTGCACCTCCTCGGCGTAACGCGAGTGGAATCGATGGACTTGTTCAGCGACTTCGGGGTTACGAGCTTCGACAGCACGTCCGCTTTCCGACAAGCTTTTATGGACGATAGAAACAATTTCCATACGGAAAACGACGCGTTCATAGCCCTGCGCGTGCCACAGGTTGACGGAAATCCAGCACTGAAGCGCGCCATCCTGGCCGGTAGGGTCTCCCAAAAGGACGCGATTGCCCAGGAACGAGTCTGCCTCCGCGTCCTGCGCGAATTCGATGGCAGCGCCGGGGCCATCGAACGAGCCATCGCAGAACTTGATGCCTACGAAACGATCTGTCAGGTCAACAGAAGTCACCAAGCGGAGTACGAGCGCACACTCACTGCTGCCCCATGGAACGCGTGTGAGTGCTCGCTTTGCAAAACGCTTGGCATTGAAATTGCTATCTTTCGGGGGACCGAAAGAAATAAGCGCCGAGGATTTCACAACATGTCTGTACTGGCAAACAAAATGAAAAAACTCAAGAGCAATGTGCTCACGTCCACAACAAGGAGTAACCATGGCTGACCGCTACGAGATGAGGCTGCCGGCAATCCGGCTCCAGCAGGGCGCGCAGCATATTTACTGTTTTGGGGTGGACGGCAAACGCATCCACGATTTCGCAACCGTATCCCGCGTTCACCGCGACGACGACCGGCTGCAGGGCTACCAGAGGCCAGAGGTCCTGAGTCACATACGAGCTATTCGCCGCTATCTGGAGTCAGACTCACCTCTTCTTCCGAACGCCATCGTCCTGGCCTTTGATGAACGTGTGAAGTTCCAGCCGAGTGCACCGGTGGGGGATTTATCGTATTCGGTCGTTGGCGAACTCATCATCCCGGTGGATGAGGCGCTGCCCGACGAAAAAAAACCGGCCTGGCTGGTGGACGGTCAGCAGCGTAGCGCGGCCATTCGGGATGCTGATCTGGCTCAATTTCCAGTTGCTGCCGTCGGATTTATTGCCCACGGCGAGGCTGAACAACGCTCCCAATTCATCTTGGTGAACAACACCAAGCCTCTGCCGAAGGGGCTTATCCATGAACTTCTGCCGGATACAACAGGGCATCTTCCCGTTGCGTATGCGCGCAAGCAACTGCCGGCCCTCATAATGACCCGGCTAAACGCATCGGCGAAGGAAATAGGGACACCTTTTGGGGGAAGAATTTCTACCCCAACCACACCCGATGGATACATAAAAGACAACAGCATATTGAAAATGATCGAGAACAGCCTGTACGAAGGTGCGCTCTACCAGTATCGGGACCCCTCCGACGGTTCAGCGGATGTGCAACAGATTGAACTACATCTCAATTATTTTTGGACGGTGGTACAGGCCGCTTTCCCTGAAGCCTGGAACTTGCCGCCACTTAAATCACGCCTCACACACGGTGCAGGCATACAGTCCCTGGGCTACGTGATGGATTCCCTAACAGAGGGAGTTCCTGCCGCTGAGCTCCCAGGCCTAGATTTGGAGAAAACCATTAGTAGGCTCAAGCCAATCGTGGCGTGGACGAGTGGTACCTGGGCCTTTGGACCAGACAACGTCCGGCGGTGGAACGGCCTTCAGAATACGCCCAGCGATGTCAGTCTGCTGACTAACCACCTACTCAGGGCGTTGAAATAGGGCGTCGCCGTGCGGTAAGTAACGCGAGGCGGATAACGTCCATTTTGGTACACGACATGACCGCACAGTTGAGGTGTCGAAAGCTGTGGGCGGAGGAGCAAGAAGGGAGGCTTTAGGGCCCTCGTGCCGGCAGGGCCAGGTGCTCTGGATACTGCGGTGTGGTGATTATGTCAAAGTCGCATCTCGGTGGTTAGATTGGGTCACTCTGGCTCGTCACCGCTGCGCCGCGCCAGGTTCGACATGGGGATGCAGCGGAGCAAAGGAGCGCATGCGGATGCGTGCATCGGTTGTAGTTGCCCGGAGCAACCTAAGGTGAACATTTGATTGCCGGCAGGCTCAGCCTCGGCCGCTTCGTCACTTACGCAGGTGCCCCTGGTATTGGGCGAATAGCGGATGTGGGTAGGGACGCTGCAACGGTGGAATTTTTCGAATCAGTCGCAGAGCCTTCGGTAGGTGCAACGATTGTTCCGGTCCAAAATCTGAGGATAGTCCAATTAGAACGCGAGACTCGCGTCTTCTTTGAGGATGAGGATCTGCGGTGGCGTGCAGGCCGCATAATTGCTTCCACGACCGATTCCCAGGGCCAGGACGCCTACTGGGTCCGCTTGCCCAATTCCCTTCAAGACACGCTTGTACCTGCATGTAGTATCCGTGTTCGATGGGATAGGCCGTCGTGCCATCCGTTGCAGATTCTGCTTGCCAACGGTAATGAGACCCCACGATTTCGTGATGCTCGTCAACCCGTTCGTGCACTCCTCCTCGAGGATCGCGCGTCGAGTGCTTCGGCCACCGGTATCTCCTCTGCCGGTGTGCAGATGCATGCCCATCAGGTGGCGGCGGCGTTTCGAATAATACGGGACCCCATACAGCGATACTTGTTGGCAGACGAAGTGGGCATGGGAAAGACCATCGAAGCCGGCTTTGTCATCCGGCAAACGCTCCTTGATGATCCGAGTTGCAAGGTAGGCATCATCTGCCCGGATGCACTGGTCGAACAGTGGCGGGCTGAACTCCGCGATAAGTTCTTTATCGGTGACTTTGGAAGGTGCGTGGTCGTTGCAGGTCATTCCGATCTCCGGATGTGGAGGACTCTTGAGGGTGTAGATCTTCTGGTTGTGGACGAAGCGCACCTACTTGCCAAGGTTGCTTCCCCGAATGAGCCGCCCTACGCCTCGCTTGCCCATCTCGCACACAGCGCGGGCCGTTTGCTGTTGCTCTCTGCGACGCCCTTTGGGCAGGAGAGCACAACGCACCTCGCTTTGCTGCATCTCCTTGATAAGGAACTTTTCTCTTGGGAGCGACGCCGAGATTTTGAAGCGCTCTTGGCGGCCAGGCGGGAACTCGCCTACGCCGTCTACCTCCTCGACGAGGAACCGGACCCCGAGAACCGGGAATACCTCGAATACCAACTTGAAGAACTGAAAAGCAAAGTGCCTGCGGATGAGTTGCTCGAGGAACGTATCGCCTCAGTCTTGTCCACCTTCGACACTGAACCAGCCGACGCGGACCTGCTCAAAGGGCGCCTTGCGGCAGTAAGGGCACATGTCTCCGAAACTTACCGCCTACACCAACGAGTGATCAGAAACCGTCGCCACAGTATTCAGCACCAGCGACTGGACGAAGAAGGTGTCATGACGCCTTTCACGTTCACGGGTCGGGTGAAACCGAAATTGGCCAGACTGGCATCTACCGAAGTGGACTACACCGCAAACCTAGTTGAAGAGTGGCTCGCGGCGTGCAGTGCACATCTTCTGGATAACGAACTGAACCCACGCGCGTACGGAGCGCTTGCTGGTGTGCTCGTCTCTCGAGTCGGAGGTCCGATTAGCGACCTGCTAAACATCCTGCGGTGTCGGGTAGGACTTGGCGGAGAAGCTTCGTCTCTATCCGGCGAGGAGCGTCGCATAGTCAAATCCGCGCCCTCATTGCCGTTTGAGCGCGATTTGCTGGGAACAGTTCAGCAGGTGGAACAGGATGCCGTCTCTGCGCTTTCGGATCAGATAGTCGCCGCGTCAAGCCCGGGCGACAAGGTCGTAGTCTTTTGCGGACGGGGACTATTTGCTCATGACCTTGTCAGAAGGCTGCAAAACTCGATCCGAGGGCGCCGGTGGGTGCTTGAACATTTGGCCACGCAATCAGACAGTGAGCGGGAACAAGCAGTCTCCGAATGGCGAAGGCGAGGGGGTGTGCTTATTGCTGACGAGTCCGGCGACATAGGACGCAATCTTCAGGACGCGACCCTGACCGTTCACGGACGACTGCCTTGGAGCCCCAATCATTTGGAGCAAAGAATTGGCCGTGTAGACCGTTATGGTAGATCTCGGTCCTCCCGAGGGATGGTCATTGCCGACAGCAACCCGCACGGTGTACTCACTGCCTGGGCAAGGTTGTTGTCGCGAGGTTTCGGTGTGTTTGAGCGCTCGATTTCGGCAGAACAAGAGGCTGCCGGCTTGCTTGCCGAGAAGGCATGGGACGATCTAGCCCGAGAAGGGGTCGAGGCATTTGGCTTGCGGGAGCAATTGACAGCGGCCGCACTGGCCGCTGAAACAAGCCGCATCAATGAGTTGGATGCGCTGGAGTCAAGTTGGGAAATAACTGAAGAGCTAGGAACTCTGGCCGAGAGCATCACTAATTACGACGACCGTCATGATTCGATAGAGCGCCACTTCCGGTCCTTAATAACAGGAGTCGAAGGATTCAGATTTGAAGAGCGTCCATGGGACGGAAGTTTGCGGTTTGCACCTGACGATAGAAAGGATCCGCTTCTCGCCCCTCGGTTGGCCAAGGTCCTCGGAGTTGATGAGAAATCGCGAATTGGTAATTTCGACCGATGGAAAGTGCAACCAGGCAGACGTCTCTTTCGACGAGGAAACCCATTTGTAGACGCCGTCGAGAAGGTCCTAACACTCGATGATCGGGGTCAATCGAGCGCAGTCTGGCGAGTTGATCCAAGCTGGTCTGGAGATGCCCTCGTGTACTTCGCCTTCGATATCCTGGTGGAAGCGGATCCGGGACCGCTTCTCAAGTTGTTGGGTGACCAAAACAGCCTCATCGCTATGGCAGTGCGGCGTTGTGACTGGGCGCTCCGGCCTTTCTTGCGCCGGATTTGGATAGCAACTAATGACATGAAACCGGTTAAAAGCGTGGCAGATCTGAAGTTTTTAGAGGCACCTTTTCATGACGCGCGAGATACGAATCTGAATCCAACGCGAATTGCCGCTTTGCACAATGTCCTGGGGGTAGGCAATTTGGAACCAGTGGCAATGGAGGCGGAGGCTGCGTCACGTGAAGCTTTATTGCAGACCACTGCGCTGAAAGAAGCGTGTGCTCGCGCTGCTGCGAAGGTGGCAAGCGAGACTGAGGTGCTGGTGGCGAGAAACAAAGCTAGGACTTCAGCCGTAGGGATGGTGGCTGACCCGGAGTCCCTAGAAATGGAGATCGAGATTGGCCGTGCCGTCCGAGAGGGCGTGGAGAACCCGCTTATTCGCGAGCTCGCGGTGACCTGCCTAGTGCGCTCAGCCGAGGGGTGGGATGAGTATGTTTAGCGGAAACCTTGCCCTTGCCCAGACCCTAATTGATGCTTGGCCGGGAGCGGGCAATGGTGGGCATGGTGCGAGCGACGCGGTTCGCCGGCTCCGCGATGCCCTGCAGGATTTTAGGGACGGAGCGGAAAGAGCAGGTTGGCGTGACGTTGGAAGCCTCGTTCGCCAGATCCTGCTAACTGATCAGTACTCATTCGGTGGAACTCCGCAGCTAGTCGTTCCCGCTACTGGGCCCTGGCCCAGTTTGGCCCAATGGCGAGAACTACATTGTCGTGCCATATCGATACCTAGCGGGGGACTCATAGTGGTCGCTGATCCCTGGGATCCTAGCCTCGGAGAAAGTGACGGCGCCGAGGAGTTGGCACAGATCGCGCTTGCGGATGTGTTCCGTGGGCAGTTGACAAACGAGCCGCAACAACTGGACGCTGACCCTTTTTGGGCTCGGGCGCACGGCTACGATGCCTATCGCGGTGTGGCGCAACAGCAGGCAGCGCGCGCGGCCGTAACGAATGACGGTAACCCCCTGCTAATTTCACTTCCGACTGGCCGAGGGAAGACTGCGGTCGCCTGGTCGAAGGCGCTCTTAGCGCCTCGGGGCGTCACGGTCATAATTGTGCCTACGGTTGTTCTTGCCCTGGACATGGAACGTAGAACACGGGAACACGAGCAGAATAGTAAGGTAAAACTTAGTCCCGTCAACCGGTATGCATATATTGGCAGTCTTGATGCAGAGACAAAGCGAGCAATCCGGAGTGCTGTTAGGAGCGGAACTCAAAGAATCCTTTACACGAGCCCTGAAGCGTTCGTAACAGGTCTGAGTTCGGCAGTCCTGGATTGCGCACGTGATGGTCTTCTTCAACAAATCGTCGTCGATGAAGCACACCTTGTGGACCAATGGGGGGATGATTTTCGTCCCGAGTTTCAAGTCCTTCCGGGGCTCGCTAAAGTGGCGTACGAAATAGCTCCCCATGACCACAAACCTTCGCTTGTGATGATGAGCGCTACAATCGCGCAACGGCAGGTCGATAAACTCTCGCGCTTGTTTTCACAAGGGGACATCGAGGTTGATCTTGTTTGGGGCTCCGCCTTGCGGTCCGAACCCGCTTACTTCTCCCATGAGTTCACGGATGACGATGCTCGGAGAAGCGCCGTTTTGAACGCCGTTTCCATGCTGCCCAAGCCGCTAATCCTTTACACGACTACAGTCGAAGATGCTAATGCTTGGGCCGCACGCCTCCAGGCACATGGCATGTTCAGGACAGGGGTAGTGACAGGACAGTCACCAGATCATGACCGGCAAACGGCCGTCGAGAAATGGCGGGGACTAGCGGTAGGCGGTGAGGAGGCGCCCACGCAATACGACGTCATAGTCGGAACGTCTGCGTTTGGGCTGGGAGTAGATGTTCCAAACGTTCGGAGCATTGTTCATGCTTGCTTACCGGAATCCATCGATCGCTATTACCAGGAAGTTGGGCGCGCAGGCCGGGACGGACGCGCGACAGTTGCAGTGCTATACGCCGGGCCGCGGGATGCGGCGATTGCTGCGGGGCTCGCAGGGGCTACCTTTATTGGGGAAGAAAGGGGATGGCGGCGGTGGCTGTCGCTTCTCGACACAGCATCACTGCCAGACGGACAGGAAGGTCGGCGTTATCGCGTTAGGAAGAGCGCTTTACCCTCTTACTTGGACAAAGGCTTTGGCCGAAGCAGTCAATGGAACGTACGCACGCTTACTTTAATGGCCCAAGCTGGGATCATCGCACTTCGGGCCCCCCTGTGGTTGCCTCCTATCGGGGTGAGCAAGGAGGAATCCGACCTACTGAAGGAAAATTTCCTGGACCAGGCGTCGGATCTTATCGATTTTGAATTGTTAGATGGCCGATTGTTATCACGCGAAGGATGGTCGGCAGCTCTGCAAGCAGAAAGGCTGCGTGCAAGGTCGGAATCGGCTGCCTCCCTTCATGCTGTCCACGGAATCGTTAAGGGAAATAAGTGTGTGGGTCAAGTACTTGCCTCCCACTATCGTGTCCATCCGAGCAGTGGTGGCATGTTGCAAACTCATCCTCTTTGCCGAAGTTGTGAATGGTGTCGGGCTCATCCCGAGTCTGCCATCGGGGTGACAACCGAGGAATTTACTCTCCCACGCCTCCCCGATCGCCGCACTCCTGCTGACCCCTTGCTCCGCTGGAGAGGTGCATCGCCGATGCTGTACATAGCCCTGTCTGACGGTGACGATATCTCGGGACTGCTTCGAAAGTTCTCGTCTCTCGGTCTACAGGTCTTTTACGGACTTTCGCCCGAAGGAGGACGGCGGCTTCAAAGTGTGGCAGGGCCTCGACCAGTGATTATCGGGGATGACAATTCCGACAGCGTTCCCTTGGCTCTGTACTACCGAGACAGTATCGTTTTTGTGCTCGCCAATAGGAACGCAGACCTCGCCAAGAACCAGGATCTCGCGCTCGAACGGGCGGCGTTGGGGCTCCCGACTTATGTTATTGGGCCCAGGGGACTAGAGCATCCTCTTCGAACCGGGTGGGCGTATGTAGACGTCCATGATCCTTCTATCAGCGCAGAGGCGCTGCTCAGGGAGTTGTAATGGAACTATTGAATCCAAGCCCGGCGCCAATACTGCCGCGGACGATGTGGGTTTTGTATCGGGCGCTAATGGCCACGCCAGGGCTAACTAGGTGCGAACTGACCGAGGCGGTATGCCCGTCCAGCATGAGGGATGAGACTCCGAGCAACGGTGCGCATGTGAACCGTGCGCTGGACACTCTTATTCGATATGAACTGGTCACTATCGACGAAAACTCGGACGCCGAAACACAGACTTTGACTGCAGCAGAAGATACTTCTTCCCAGGCATTTGTGCGACACGTGCGTTGGAGGATGCTAACGGCCTCAGAGGGTGTCGAACCGCCACCGGAAGACCTCCGGCGAGGTGCGGCCTGGCTACTAACGCAGCCTCCACAAAAGCGGTTGGATCAGCGTACAGCGGATCATGAAGTCCCCGGACTCTTCATTAATGACACTCGGTGGAATACCTTCACTTATTGGGCCACATTTCTTGGGTTGGGGCGAGAATGGCCTTTGGAACCCGGTGGACTGACGGCGGACCCTACTCACGCGGTGGCCGACGTCATTCGTTCTTCCTCTGGCCTGCACGTTGGAGAAGACGGAATGGCAATCGAGTTGGAGTCGCTAGTTCAGCGTGTTGAAACGGAATTGCCGCTCATCGCGGGGGAACGTTTTGGAGCGGAACATGACGTGAGCCATGCATTGGCCCATGCACTTCGCTCGCTCGGCAGCCAAGGCTTGCTTTTTTTTGAGCGCCGATCTGACGCCCGTTCCGTTGTCAGATTTCCACCACTCCCGGGTTCGACCGAAGAAATGTACTCTCATGTCCTTATCAGGATGGATGTCTGATGACCGTAATGACAAATTATGTGTGCTGGAAGCCGGAAGTAGTGACGGCAACAATAGCGACTGAAGCAGCAAGCCCTTCCTCTGCTGTGCTGTTGGCAACACACACTCCTCTGAAGATTCGCTTGCGAGATCAAGCCGAAGCCGAGGGTTCTATAACTGAAGCTGAATTTCTAGAGCAGTTTCTGAACAGTCCAGCGAAGGAGGGTGTACGTGTTGCGCCAATCCTCGGTGAGTCGGGTTCCGGCAAGTCGCATCTAGTTCGATGGGCAAAGGCCAAGATTTCAGAAATTCCCGGTCAACGGAAAGTCATTTATCTGCCAAAGACGCGCACGAGCCTCCGCGACGTTATTGAAGAGTTACTGAAGGGTCAAAGCGGTCCCATTTTCGACGAAATCCGCGGTCAGTTGGGTAGTCTGCGTGAATCTGTGGATAAGGAGAAACTCCAGCGGCGAATCCTCGATGAACTCGCCGAGGCAGTCCGCGAAGTTGAACGCGTCAACATGTTCACCAAAGTGCTTGGCGGCGAGCGCGGGCTTTATGTGCTGCTGCACGATCCAGTCTTCCGTGAGTACATGCTTCAGTCGGAATCGTTCGTCCCAAAACGGGCCGAGCACGCCCTGCGCGGTCGAGGTGAAAACGATGACGACGTCCCACCAGCATTCACAACGGACGACCTCCCTACGTCGATTGCGAGCATCTCCGAAACCAGTGGTCCGGCCAGGGCCATGTATCGGCGACTGACGTCAGATCCTAATTTGCAGACCGCCGCCATAGATCTTCTCAACGATCATCTTGACGTCGCCGTGATGCGGGCAGCGGATATCGGTGTTGGCAGCATACAACGTGCCTTCATGGCCCTTCGTGAACAACTTGTTGGGCAAGAAATCATCCTCCTGATCGAAGATTTCGCACTAATTCAAGGGATCAGGAGAGACCTCCTGGACGCAATCATCGAGGTTGGCAAAGTAGAAGGTGAGGAGCGCTACGCAACCGTACGAACAATGATGGCGGTGACCACGGGTTACTACGACAAACTCGACGACACCTTCCGCACTCGAGTGGCGGCTAGTTCTCCTGTATATACGGTGGATTTGCCCATAACCGACGCTGACGTTGATGGCGGTGGGACATTAACTGAATTTGTCGGGCGCTATCTCAACGCAGCGCGGCTCGGGGCTCAGCGGATCGAAGCGGGACCGGATCACGTTAACGCGTGCATGGAGTGTCCCTTGATGGACGAGTGCCACGCTGCTTTTGGTGCCACCAAGGATGGGTACGGCTTGTATCCCTACAATGAGCCAGCCATCCGGCGAGCGATTGCGATTACTGCTGATCCGGAACGTAAGGGTTTTTTCAATCCTCGCCGAGTGTTGTCGCGGATGGTCAGGGGAGTCCTGACAACCGAGGCCAGCGCTATCAGGGAGGGACGCTTCCCGTCGCCCGAGTTTTTGCAAGAGGATAGGGCAAGAGATTCCTCACAACCGCCCAATCGTCGACTGCCTGACCTCGACCTGTCGGTACGAGAAGCTGTATACGACCGTTATGATGAACCGGAACGTGGACGATATATGTCAATGTTCCAGTTCTGGGGTGCTAGGACGCCAATAGTAAAAACTGACATTTATCGTGCCTTCTCGCTTCCGCCTGCGGATATCCCGTCTGAATCTATATCTGAGGGCTCCTCACAGAACCAACAGCCTCCGGTTGAAGCTCAACCGACGGGTACGCCTAAAATCCGAGAGTCGCTCCGGCGGCAACTTGCCGACGTAGACGAATGGTCAAAGGGCAGCCAACTGCCGCAGGCTGTAGCGCGCGACATCCGAAACATTGTGCGCGCAGCATTAGTGGCAGACCTCGATTGGTCTGATCCCATCATGAAGAACCCGTCCGCTAATGTCCTGCGGGCTGCTGCACCAGACGGTGGACAACTGGCTCGCACGGTTTCTATTGAGGGAAGCCCCGAAAATTTGCCGCAGTCGGTCAAATCAATTGTGCGCTTCGAGCGCAACCCCAAAACAGCGAGTTTCTTTCAGTCGCTCTTGCGCTTCAAGGACAGCGGAGGGCAGGAATCAACTGAAGCACTCATCCGCCTACGGTCGATCTCTGACGAATATCGTCCAGAAGTCGTTGCACGTGTCATCAGGGCTGCTGATTATACGGAAGAACAACTGGCCACTGCCGCGGCGTCGCTAATTGCTGGCGCTGCTCTGTGTGGCCAAGTTCCGCCCAAACCCAAACTTAAGGAAGCGGTAGCCGCCATGCTTTGGAGTGGCAAGGCTTTTCGTCGGGGGGACGCGGCGCGCACTGCCAGATGGATAGAAGCCGAGGTATCTTACATCGCTGCCCGTGAATCGGCAGTTGAGCAACTGCGGGCCGCGCTCGGCGCCAGTCAGGGTGCTGGCGCCGTACACGCTATCGATGATCCGCGGGTACGAAAGGTTGCCGAAGCCGCCCTTAATCGAATGGACGCTCTTCAGTCGGGCGATTTCCCGGCTTGGTGCCGCACAGCAGAACGGGCGCGGACTATCCTGGAAGCTCACATCCCGGCTCAAGTAACCGCTTGGAAAACTCTCCTTGGTGAAATCCGTCTGCATGTACCCCTTGAAACGTCCTATTCCTCCACCGTTGATTCTGTCATCGCCGCCACGAGCGTGGGCCAAGCACTGGGCTTTGTAAAGGCATCTCTTGCTGAAGTTGAGACGGCAAATCGACTGGCTAAACAATACGACTTTGGCGCGGTGACGCGAATGGAGGCGTCACTCACTGCTGTGGACAGCCTGCCATCGAACGAATTGGCAATCGTTGTCGGCAGTGTTAACGCTGACCAGGTATTGGCGATCAGAAACTACCTGCACTGGACCTCGGAATGGCTTAATGCCGGGCTCGCCGATGCAGAGGGGCGGGAAAGAGCCGGAGTAATTGATGTTGACAATGACATCGAGAAGGCACTTGAGAGTTGGTTGGGAGTCCTGAGTGCAGATGGGGATGAGGGGTTCAATGTCGAATGATCTGATATCACGTGCTAATCGCCTTGAGAAGCTTGCAAAAATTGCGAGTGATAGCCAAGGTGACAAGCAAAACATTGAGCGAATTAAGACGTCCCTCGAAAAACTTACGGTTTCAATCCGTGATCTTGATGATCAGTTGAAAACTCGTCGCGCGCTAGATCAACTTGATGTGCCGCGAGGAGCCGAACCGGACTTGATTGGCCCCCTTCAGGAACTTCGCACATTTATTGCTAGCCGAGGTCGACCTTCACCCCAGAAACTCCAGGGGGCCACGGGTCGCGTTAGCCAACAAATTACCGTGCTTGAAGGCGATTCGCGCGTGCGGTGGGCAAGTTGGACGCAGGCGGAGCTTGAGCATCTGCCGCAGCATAAGGCTGCCGCCCTTTCACCCCAAGGGCGGCAGAGAGTCTATAACAGCATTAGGGAACTTGAGTCTCTTGCCAAGCGCATTCCCACCCAGGCTCTGACGACTACGTTTCGACACCTGCTACGTCAAGTGCATGAAGACCTCGGAGAGGTTTCACTTAGTGATGCCGTCCTCGAGGTTCTCAAGCGTTTCTCTTCGGCAGAAGGGGTGCCCCTCACGGAACTGAGCGACGCAGATATTGTTACGCTTCGTTCCGATCCCGAGATCGCGGCTCAGTTCGTTGTACGCCGGCAGGTTCGATGAGCGAGACATGGGCTGGGGTCCCTGCCCTGCTGACCGCGCTCGAGGATCTCGAACTCCCTCGCCTATCTTGGGGCATCGTCGATGGCTTTATTAGTGAGGCTGAGGTTAGACGCGTTCTCGAAGACCGAGTGCTGGATGACATTCGTTCTGGGAATTCAGGGCCAACCAGCGACGAATACTTAGATTACTTGCTGGCGAATGGCCTTCTGCACCGTGTGGAGGGCGTAATGCAACCGCGGTTCCGAACGCGCTTTTCGGAAGGACTTCGTTTATTTCGTCGACTACGTCAGTTATGGGTGCCAGACTCGAAGGATGCCATCGGTTGGTGGCGATCTCGCCCCCCCTTAGTGGCTGACTACCGGTTGCGTGTCGCACCTCGGCTCTATCCACGGCGCGAAATCTCTACGTCTGACGTGATCGAGCGACTCGGGCGCAGGGCGGGGTGGAACGGTGTTCAACAGGCAGTTGTTGAGAACATTGTAGGCGAGCGTAAATTGGCTCGTTTTCAAGTCGATGCTTCCCTGAGTGCCATTGAAGCCCTTCAGCTTGGCCGCACGGTAGGCCGAATCATTACGGCTGGTACCGGCTCAGGTAAGACGCTCTCTTTTTATCTGCCTGCGCTACTCCACCTTGCGGTGAATCGAGTTTCCTCCTCCCAAACACCCCAAGTACTCGCCTTGTACCCACGCAACGAACTGCTTCGGGATCAGGCGCGCGAAGCTCTGCTTCAGTGCCGACGAGCCAACAAAGCTCTTCCTAAGGGTGCTCGTCCCATAAAGATAGCCCTTCTGTACTCCGCCACTCCCAAGGACGCAGAGCACTTCCGCCGACCGCATCTTCCGAAGGGGTGGCGCCAAACCGCGTCCAGGGACGGTTGGATCGCTCCGTACTTCCCCTGCACCACCGACGAATGCCCGGGCGACCTCGTGTGGGCTGAACATGATCGCGCACGTAAAATAGAACGGCTGAAATGCAGTGACTGCGGATCAGTAACTGAGGGCTCCGAAATTGCCCTGACTCGTAGCTCCATGTCCGCGTCACCACCAGACATTCTGTTCAGCACGACCGAGATGCTTAGTCGAACTTCGACGAGCAGCACGCTGGGCCGACTGCTTGGATGGAGAGGAAACAGTTCCATTCGGCTTGTTTTGCTCGACGAGGCTCACACATATGCTGGGGTACATGGAGCCCAGGTTGCGCTTATGCTGCGGCGGTGGCGCTTCGCTAACGGGCAGTTCGGGTCCCCTGCCCCTGTTTTTGTAGGGCTGTCGGCGACACTTAAGGACGCTGGCGAGTATTTTGCCACACTAGTCGGTACGAACAGATCAGATGTCGAGGTCATTGGTCCTAGAGACAGCGAACTGGTAGCTGTGGGCAGGGAGTACGGTCTCGTGCTCCGCGGAGACCCGTCCTCTGGCACGTCGCTGTTGTCCACCACTATCCAGTCCGTCATGCTCGGCGCGCGACTGCTTGACACTCAGCCAGGGATCTACGGTGCCTCCACCTTCGTTTTCACGGACGATCTGGATGTGACAAACCGTCTGTATGACGACTTTAGAGATGCCGAGGGTTACTACAACAACCGGGAAAATGGAAAACCTCGGTTAGCGGATCTTCGTGTTTCTTCGGGCCCTCAGGGGGCCGCACGATATGCCGAGGGGCAGTCGTGGGGCGTCGTAGAACAGATAGGTCGTCTACCTGGAGGCCTCCGGATCGGCAGGACCTCTTCGCAAGACAAGGGCGTTGACTCTGCTGCCGACGTCATTGTCGCGACGGCGTCACTGGAGGTTGGGTTTAACGACCCGCGCGTCGGTCTGGTGGTGCAGCATAAGGCGCCGCGTGACATGGCGTCGTTTGTGCAGCGGCGTGGGCGTGCCGGCCGTTCCCTCGATATGAGGCCAATCACGGTCGTGGTCTTGTCGGATTATGGCCGTGATCGGATTCTCTACCAGTCTTACGAGCGGCTGCTGGTTCCAGAGATCGACGCACGCTCGCTTCCGACACGGAACCGCTTTATCGCGAAAATCCAAGCCACACACGCGATGCTGGACTGGCTCCATCGCAAACTCGGACTGGACGTGCGATCGCTGCTCGTCGCCCCAAACGGCCGGCGCGCGCCTGACGAAGTGTCCACCCGGCTTATAAGGGAACTCGATGGGCTGCTTCAGAATGAGGCAGCCAGAGCTTCGCTGCAAGAGTTCATTCAGAGGGCCCTTCATGTCAGCTCCGACGATGCGGCCGCCATACTCTGGGAGGAGCCACGGTCATTGCTGCTTGCAGCGGTGCCTACGGCACTGAAGAACCTGGAGTCAAAGTGGAGAAACGCAAAAGGGGAACTCGTTCCCTCCGCAGGCTCGCCCCTGCCGGAATTCATGACAGCAGCGCTCTTTGACGCCCTCGATAGCCCCGACGTCATTTTCGATCTTCCATCTGAGATGGCCTCGGATGAAGATCCTTCCATGCCCATCCGCCAAGCCCTCACGGAGGCTGCACCCGGTAGGGTCAGCCGCCGGTTCGGCTACAAACATGCCTCCCATAGATCCTGGATGGCCCTTCCAGAAGAAGGAAATGACCTTTCCCTACAAGGCATCGTTGCCGCTGGCCATAATTTGGGCGAATGGACAACATCCGATGGATCGGTTTTCCTAGCCGTTCGTCCCATCCGCCTTCGGATGACGAAGCCTCCGAAGGAAGTCCGGGATTCGTCCTCTGCTGTACCGGTGTGGCGCAGTTCGTTTGTTTTCCCTGTAAGCGGCAGTTCCCAGGCGGATTTTCCGGAAAATTCGCGCTTTGCACCCTTGGTCAAGTCCTGCGACTTTGCTCTTCATTTGGCGGGCAACCCCTTGACGGTGAGACGACTCGCCATCGGCTCGGAAGGTGAAATTGTCTATAACGATGGCACTCGGAGGTCTCATTCAACTCGGTTCAATCATGATGGAGTGCCCGCGGCACTAGGATTTGAAATCGAAGTTGACTCGTTCATTGTGCGAGGCGAGCTGAATGAGCTTCGCAAGCTCAATCTTGAGGAATTTGCGACTGGCCCTGAATGGCGAACTCTAGCTTTTAGGGCTCGCGTTGAGGAAGACAATCGTTTGGACAACTGGGCTAACAACTTCGTGCGGACGTCGCTTGCCGAACTGTACCTGATGGCCTATGCGCGCAACGCTATCATTGATGGGGACCGTTCCTCGGCACTGCTCAAGACTTCCAACGGTGGCTGGTATAAGCCCGTAGACGACTTCTTCCGCGCTATCTACAGGTCAGATGAAGGCGCCCCGGAAGCGGGCATGAAAAGAGTTAAGGAACTGGAGCAGTTGGCCGGTACACCTGAAGTGAACGAGGTCTTGGACGAGCACGCGCGGATCCTTTCCGACTCTGACACCGCCTCCACAACGGAGGACCTGCTTCTACGGTGCGTGCTGGACACATTCGCATCGGCACTTTTAGCCGCGATACACCGACGTGTCCCTGACGCGGAGGACGCAAATCTCGTTGTAGATGTAGTGATTGACGAGGCATTACTTGAATATCGCATTATCGTCTCCGAAACAGAGTTGGGTGGGCTCGGGTTACTCGAGGAGTTCCAGCGAGACTACGCCTCTGACCCCCGCCGTTTCTGGGAAATCGTTGGCGATGCTTGTGGTCCGAGCGACTACGAGGACGTGGACGCTTCCATGCAGTGGGCTGTAAGCGAAGTGGCCCAGCAGGACTCCCGGCTTGCAGGCGCTGTTTCTCGGTATCGGGGCGCTGCCTCGTCTGCCGAACTTGACCAGGCGATCGGGGAAATCAAAGATATCGTTCAGGAAAATGACGGTCCACCGTCTCACCTCCTTATGTCGACCATCGCCACCCGGATTCTGCGCCCCGGCGCTTCGCGTTCGGCCGACACTGCAGCCGCCTTCCTGGCCAGTCGCTGGCGTGAGTTGGAGTCGCAACTTGGTGTTGAACTTGATGCCCGTCTTGTTGCCTTTCATGGTGCCAGCGGGAACCTCGGTCAAAGCATCAAGCCACTTACCGCGGACTCAGCAGTGGCTACGCTTTGGCAGCGAGGATCGGTAGCGCGGAATGTCGGCATTGATGACTGGCAGCCATTTGCAACAAATCGCCTACGTGAACGGCTCATTCTTCGTAGCATCGTGGCCGACAGTTCTTCGATCGTGGACATATCCTCGTTGCGTTGGGAGGGCGAGTACCTCGAAGCGATTGCTTGTGACGGCGAGGTTCGCCTATCGGTCGTGGTCTCGCAACGCGAGAAGCTCGCGAGTGCCCTTAGAACCGTCACTGCCTTGCCCATTGAAATCGGTGCGCTTCGCGTTTACGGACAACTAAGAAAAGTGCGGCGCAAGGGTAGATACCTTATTGCCTCCATCGCGCTGGCTGAGGGAAACCAATGAGACGAAGCCGAACAATCCGTACTCGCCCTCGCAACGGCATCGCTATAACTGAAGTTCTGAGCACAGTCATGGTTTCCGAACTCGTGCACCCTAGCAGTGAAATATGGCTGGTGTCGGGGTGGGTGAGCGACGTGATCGTGATCAGAAACGAAATGGGTGCATTCGATGATGTAATCCCTGATGCTGGACCGGGTGCAGTGACACTAAGCAATGCGTTAGCGCGGATAAGCGATCTCGGTACTCGGATCAATGTAGCCGTCCGCGATGACCAGCACAATGAGCAGTTCCTTGAGGTTTTGAGGCGGCGATGCGCCCAGGGGAGCCTCCGCATCTACAAAAGCCCGGACCTACACGAAAAGATCCTCGCCGGGGACAACTGGTTCTTGAGAGGCTCAATGAACTTTACCTGGAATGGTCTCAATGCCCATGAGGAAGGCATGGAGTTCGTTCTCGATGCGGCTGAAGCCGCCAGGCACCGCCTCGAATTGAGCGTGCGATGGGGAGGAAACGGTTGATGGTTATCTCTGAGCATGATTTTTTAGAAACCGTGTTTGCCAGCCCTAATGTTGTTTGGCCAAATCGCGATCCGCTGCATCCGTCAGCGGCGTTTTTGGAGAAGTTCCTTCGGGAACTCCCTCATAGGGGCGAGGCGCCCTTGGTACTTCCCCGCAAGGAAGAAGGTTGGCCGGTTGCGAGCACCTACGTGGTTTGCTGGTCGCGTAGTCATTCGGGACGCATGAGGGCGCTCCTTAGAGCATGGGTTGCAGATAACTGGTGTGACTTCGATGGTCGTGTGACGCAGTTACGCATGGATGACCGGCTTGAGGCAGCAATACTTGGCCTGGTGGGACCTGGTACAACCTACTTGCTTCAACCACCGAATACTCGGGCTCACATTGGACTATTTCAGGCATTGGGCCTAATGGTTGATACGATTGGGCATAAACCTAGTCGTGTCAACCGAATGCCTCGGCCAGTGGGACGTTTGCTTCGCGACTTTGAGACTTCCCTTGCGGCCGGTCAAGCCGCGACCTCCCTTGAACTCCTTGAGGCAATTGAGCAAAGCGGCGGAGTGTCGCACGAGAATGTTGCATTTCTTCGCATCCGACGACTCGGGCAACTTGGCGAGGACCAAGAACTGCTCGGCAGCCCTTCCTTGGGAACTGTCGTGTCAGTTGAGCCGCCTCGCCTAGTTAGGGAGGCAATTCTCGGAGCATGGTTTCGCAGCACGGGTAGGAATTGTCGCACCTTCTTAGATTCCATAAATGACGGGATGCGCAGGGAAGGCGTTGACATCCCCCTGCTCGTGGACGAAACGCTTGTTCGAACAACTGACCCAGATGCGTGGGCGGCGAGCATGGTAATTTCCCTGGCAAGGGGCGATTTACAGTTCGCCACGCGGTTGCTCGAGTCAGAAGTGGAAGGGGTTGCGGATCTTCGACATGAGTTGGAAGTTCTGCTTGATGCACACCAGGAGGCCGCCCCTGCATCCCCCGAGACAAATCTGGAACAGGCATTCGATTCAGAAGTTCGTCAGGAGTCCGGGCAAGAAAACCAAACAAACCTGGGATTGCACCGCGAACCCGATGCAGATGTTTTCCTGCGGGACGCAGCACCGGCTTCTTGGGCCGGGTGGCTCTCATCACTGTCGGCTGGATATGACAGCCCTCTCACCACCGAACATGTGGAAGGGTGGACTGCTCCGGGGGAATCAGACGAGCAACTTGCCTCTGCGATTCAAGAATTTCCTATAGATCTCACTGACCGGCTTTTCTCGGGGCTGGGTGCGTTCATCGGTGCGGATGATCCATCGAAACCTGCATGGCGGACCTCCGCGGAGTTGATTCTCCGGCACCTGGTGGGGGACTACCTGACGCCCAGTGATCTTGGTGCCATTAGTGCCCTGCTTGCCATTTTTCTCCGCGCTGCACCTGGCGAATCCGACTATCGAGAATTACTTCAGGATCTCGCCGATTTTAGAGCACGCTGGTCGTCAATTGATACGGCAGCAACGGCGATCGACATTGCTGATCTCGTCGTTTGCGCTCCTACGGCCGACGGTCAGGCCCGCCAAGCTTTTGTTGCGAGTGCTTTGGAGCCGTTGCACGCGCTACGGCATCGACTTCCGCCGTCGCTCCGCACCGTTGCTGCCCTCGTCACAGCCGACCTCGCCCTGGGATGGGACTGGGCTGCTCCTGATGTCGACCTTCTGGACGACGAAAACTCAACTTTTGTATTACCACGTGCACTTCTTCTCTACAGCCTCGACAAGGGCGTGCTGGCCCGCGCCAAGTCGGCTCTAGGTGAGCTCTATCCTTCTCTAACTGTGCATCTGTCCGACGCCAAGGTGGGCAGTGATGCATTGAAATCCCACGTGCGAAACGCGGAGGTAGTTGTTCTTGCCACACGAAAGGCCACGCACGCGGCCACACTCTTCATCCAGTCGCATGTCCGAGAGAGCACTCGAGTTGCCTATGCCGACGGGTGCGGTTCCGGTTCGATGATGCGTGCAGTCCACAGCGCCATCATGGACTTCGGCCACTAGCCGTGACTCGGTACTGTCATCTGCTGGGCGCGGAGCCAATGGTTGGATATGATCTAGGGTCGGCGCGGGGTTTGGCATTTGGGGATGCACCTAGGACACCATGTGCGTTTCAGACCCATGAATCTTAGGAGATACTACCAATGCCACACGCCGTCCTTTCTGAAACGCCCACTCCTGTCAGGAGGAAGAACGTTGCCGTAGGTGCAGTGGCGGCGTCAGGCCTACTAGTCGGCGTCATAGCTGCAAACTTCGTGACCACTCTTTATGGCTTGGTCCCGGTTGGTTTTGGACTTATGGCCACAGCAGGGACCTATCTTGCAGGTTTGACTTTTGTCCTTCGCGATTTGTTGCAGGATGCACTCGGTAACAAATGGGTGCTGGGCCTTATTGCGGTTGGTGCTGCCTTGTCATTTCTCCTCGCGGACCCATTCATCGCAGCGGCTTCTGCTGTCGCATTTTTGCTGGCTGAAGTAACCGACTTTGCGGTTTATACGCCATTGAGGAAGCGAGGCTATATTCGTGCCGCGGTAGCGTCCAATGTCGTAGGGGCTTTCATTGACACTGTCGCTTTCCTAACCATCGCTGGCTTTGCCATTCAAGACGCGCTTCCTGGACAAATGGCGGGAAAGTTGGCTATGACAGCACTCGCTGTACTTCTTGTAGTCGGAATTCGTGCATGGTGCAAGGTCCGAGTTGGTTAGGCTCTCTCGCGCAAGCGTGGATCCACTGAATACCTCTAGCTAGAGTGCTGGTTGAGTAATTCTGCTTCTACGCGTTGAAGCAAATCTACAAGTTCCCAGTCCAATGTCGCCGCGGTGGCCATTTTGGCTAATGAGCGGGCGGAGAGCAGTTTTCCATCGGCGTTCCGGCAGCGCTTGTTCCACGCCTCGATGACTCTGTCCGCAGGAACGAGGCGTAGTCGATTCTCGAAGCTTAGCCACTCCTGTTCAAACTCTTGCCTAATCGTCGTTAGCAGTGTCGAGGCACCAGCGAAGGGCATCGGGGATAGCTTTGCGCTGGAAAGGTCGTTGAAAGTCTCTATCTTCAGTTCCTCCAGAATATCCGTCAATTGACGAACTACGTCATCATGGGGACGGCCGGTTGCCGCAGCGATAATGGAAGGCTCCAGTAAGTAACTTTTTAGTTCACGTCTGTGCCAGACGTGTGCGGTGACGCTGGACTCGAGCAGGTGCGTCTCAATGGATCTGCACTCGGTCGGAGCGCGGTAACCGCTGTCAAGGATTAGGCGTACCTTAACGTCGGAGCCAAGAAATCCCTGTTTCAGCCAGGCAAAGGATTGCACGCTCGGCCACTGACGAAAACCCTGTAGTGGGATTACGGCCAATCCCTCTTCCTTGACCAACTTCGCGCACCCCAACTGCGCAGCAAGGACCCTGATGAGCTTAAAGTCGTCACTCTTAACAAAGAGGGCCAGTTTTGCTTTTAAGGCCCGAGCGAGAGAAAGGTTGAAGGCACTGCCAAGACCTTCAGTGATTCCACCCCGTTCGCTCTCCAAAGTGATTCTTTTCTCGTGCGACGAGCTTCTCTCTATCCAGACGAGGCTTTCAGGATCAGCCTCCGACGCTACTTCAGCAGCATGGGACGAGATCACCACCTGATGCGGGCAAGCCTCTAGGATTCGAATTAATCTGCGCTGAAGGTCGGGGTGGAGGAATACGTCTGGTTCGTCAAGGATGATTGTTTGGCTAGTTCTGACCCTCCAAATGTGGAATAGAATCTGGATCCAAATTTGAAGGCCGTCACCCGCCCAGTAGATTTCCTTCTCGGTACGGCCATTCGTGTCCCTGTAATAGAGATCAATCCAACTCTCACCGTCACGAAACTGGCGGACAAGTTGAAGCTCCGCTAGTTCAGGAGTGTGTTCCAGCAAGAAAGTGTTCAGGCTTTCGAACTCATCCGGGTCTGTTTCTTTCACTGCAAAAAGGTTGTTTCTGAGATGGCGACTCGAAAGTTTGGTTTCCAAGTTGGAACGAAGATGTACTGAGCTCAACTGTTTTTCATCTCGCTCCAGAGGTGTGAGAGTCGGGGCTACCCCGATGGCGCCCACGAGGCGCTTGGCTGCCGCCGCTGTCACCACCGCTTGATCCCTGTACTCCAACCAAAAAAACGCCGGTTCGTGTACGGGCCATACAAGATGGATCGTCGCACCGGACTCATAGCGGAGCGATAAGCGGGTAGCTTCCTCTTCAAATTCGTATCTGAGATTTTCGAGATTATATGAATGAGTTCGCAGTTTCGCGATGTGATGACCGTAGACGCTTCTGTCGCCGTCGCGGAAACGCTCCCTCGGCGTGTTCCGGGTGGTGAATCGCGCCGCCTCGTGAGCGAGCCTAATGGCCCCGATTATTGTGCTCTTCCCAGCGTTATTGGGCCCTAATAGCAGCGATTTTGCTTTAAAAGCAACGCTGAAATCTTTGAATCCCTTGTACCTATGGAGTTCAAGCGTGTTGATCATTGAGTCGGCCTCTCGCCGTATTCGTCAGCGCAGACGCACCGTCGCTGGCACGCCGAAAGGGAGAATGATTGCTTCCTGCGGCAACTTTCACGGCACTCACGGATTCCGGTTATTATCGGCGACGTCCCAAGTAGCTGACAACGGGACTGCTGCCTCCCTGCAGAGTTCTCAGTCATCCCCAAATCCTTCCGACCTGCGTTTCCTCTGAGGATTGTTGCAGGTGTATGAGGATGAGTGACTGCTCACATAACTTCTTGAGGGAAAATTGCGGTCGTCGTCCTAGGCAATATGTGGAAACCCCCAACGTCCCCAACGTCTGGATCCACGGCGGCAACCTGCACCAAGCAGGCACTACTCCTCCTACCTGGCCCTGCAGTTCAAGGCCCGGATGGAAGGGCTGGAGACGCCGGTGTACGAACTGCAGCCCAGCCACCACACCCGCTGAACCCCGGGGACTGAACCCTGCGAATCCTGGTGGTTGAGCCCGTTGGAACTCGACGGACCCAACCACCGGCAGGCCGCCCTCGCCGTCTACCGTGTCCACACCTCCAACGCTCTCTCACTAAATGCACGTTCTCCACGGATGCTCCCGCACTTTCGCCGCCCGGCTGGCACGGTCACACTTCGTCCAGCAGGCGCCGCTATTCAGTCGAGGGAGAACATCCCTCGCGCGGTGCGGCCGATAACGTGGGTCATGGTTGCGTCCACCGCGCCGCCGACCACTCCACCAACGAGCGGAACACCCTTGGCCAAGACAATGAGCCCACGCTTCGTGCCGTACTTGGCCAGCAGCATGAAACCGACCTTCTTATTAATCTCGCGTATCAGCGCGATCGGGAGCTTCCTAATCGCCTCCATTGCCACCTTTTGGCCAATCTTGATGCCGACGGTCTTGGCGATTTGCTGTGCGTTCGAACCCACTGCGATGAGGGTGACAACCGTGATTACGTGCGGGTCCTTAGGGTTGTATCCGCGCAGGTAGGCGATTGCGGCGGCGAGACGCGCGTTGACCACGAGTGCGCCGGCCATGTTTGCTGGAACGGTCACTGGCATCGCGATGAACCCACCGAGCCCCGTCACGAAACCGTTGACACTGGCAGCTTGAACCGACTCGAGAATCAGCTTTGTGATCGTCTTCTCGATATCGTCGTGCTCGTCCGTCCGGACTGTCCGTGTCGGGTTGTCATTGTGCTCGTAGCGACTTCCCTGGACTCGAGCCAAACGATCTTCCGCCCACGCGATCGACCCTGTCAGTGGACCGATACCGGTGTCGACCACGGTGCCCACCATTTTCATGAGCTGGTTTGATGCCTTCTCGGCGGTGGTCATCGAGACTTCCTCGTCTTCGATGATGGCAGCCGTCGGCGCTTCATCAGCCTCGGGAACGGCGGACGTCGGCGTCTCCTCCGGCTCGAGGGCGGTCGTATTGGTCATGGCGGATTCCTCTCTAAGTTCTCGCGTGAGTGTACCCAGTGCGAGACAGGCATGGCAGGACGGAGCGATGATCCGGCGAGTCTGCCCTGAGCGTCGTTTCCGGGCGAGGGGACAGGATGGTGCAGGAGGGCAAAATGGACCTCAAACTGTGCACACTGGCCGGATCGCGCTGGAGGCCCTGGTGGAGCAGGGCCTGGACGCCTTTATCAAACACAAGTACACGGCGGTGAAGGTGCTGGTGCATCTTTAGGGGCGCGACCACCGCCGGCGGCAAGTACCGACGTCGTCTCCCAGATCGAGCGGATGGCGGGCGAGGTGCATAGCGACTCACTCGATGAGGCGCTGTTTTAGTGTGTTGAACTCGTTCATGCTGAGTACACCGCTATCCCGCAGCGACGCCAACTTGGCCAGTTCATCCGCTAGTCCACGCACCGTTGAAATGGATTCACCAGTCCCGACTTCGGCTGGGGCTCGTGAATCTTGGGTACTGGCTTCGGCATTCCGCATCATCGCCTCAATAAAAGATGCCCAACCCCGGACCGTTGTACTTAGTTTTACATGTAGATCAGAACCTTTGAGCACAGGCGCCTTGTTCAGGCGCAGGTCAAAGATTGGAAATTCATTATCGTTCAGGGTGAGTCGCAAAGTCAGGTCGTGAATCTCGTCCCGGCTTCTGACTCTGGCCCCGAGACCGCCAATCACGGCACCAGGTCCGCCGGCGATCATGTTTCCAACCAGAGCCGCTCCAACCTGGCGTCCGCGGCCTGCTTGGGCTATCGAACGTCCGTCTTCGTAGACTTCCACAGACATGACGTCCGCTGCGTCGTAAACCCTGCCAGCCATGAATTCTTTGTTGAGTATTCCCAGCCTATTCCTTGTGCTATCGAGGGCAATCGAATCATAGTCATTGTGCAGGAGTCGTGAGACTGAAAAGTCGGGGAACTTTGCATAACCGACTTCGAATGGAAGCTCGGCTAGTCTTGCGGGGTCCCGGACGCCGCGGCAAAGCTCTTCAATCGCAGCTCGGGGGCTTGTCACGGTTTCCACCGGCACTGTTGTTGCGAGATCGAAGAAATCACGCCAGAAGTCTGGATTCTCGCCCGGGTACGCAGCAATAGCCCATGGATTTGCAGCAACATCAAGTACGACCAAGCTCGAGCCTTTGTGAATAACGGCGATGGCTTCCTGTTCACCAGTCGATCGCAGGAGGCCGCCTACGTCCTTGAATGAAAAGCGTTTTTCCCGCACCGGACCTAGGTCTGTCGCCTTCTGAATCAGTATGTGATCCGAGTAAACAAGCAAGCTTCCTCGAGCACCGACGAAAGACGCCGAGGGCATAGGAGCGGAAGAGCCGTCATACCTTCTGAGCGCAGCTTGCAGCCGGGATTCTCGCAAAGAAGCTTGCTTCCTAACTCGCTTTTCGTGGGAGTCAAACATTTTTACCTTTCAAGCCGCTCGCGCACACCCGGTTCGTGGTGGCGAGCAACACCATCACTGCCGACTGCGCCATGTAAAGGTTCTGACGTCGCCGATACATGCAGCCCAGCTCCTGCATCGGTTCCCCCTTTCCAGTGACGCCCAGTGCCCATGGCACGGGGCGTCTAGGGCATCCTATAGGCCGGCCGCAGATGAGAGTCCAAGATTTGGCTCAGATTTTGCTCAGCTTCAGCGTCCTGTGGTGGTGAGAAAGCCCTGGTGCCGGACCTAGCCATCAGCGGAGCACGCAGCGGCGCTTGATCTCATCCGAAATGCTCAAGCGGCGTGCCTTGAAAAGTTCCAGGCTGCCAAGGCGGTAGGGCGCTTAGGTTGGCAGGTCGGAGGGCAGCGCAGGCGATTCGTAGTTGTCGAAGGGGAGTAAGAAGCGCACAGCACCACACTCATCCAAGAAGTCACCCAGAACGAAATGTATCGACGTATCCTCAAAAGGAGCCGAATAGCTCGAAGAAGTCCGCATGACGGTCAATGGTTAAGCCAAGGGACTCGTGCCACCGTCGTAAAAGCGCCGGATGGCTTCGAGGGTCAAGTCCCATCGGTCCTGTATCCGCGGATGAATGCCTCGAGTTTGGTTGAGACCGCCCTGCGAGACTGGGAAGACCATGAAGCCGCAAATGGTGTACTAGCGTCGCAGAAACGCGTCATTGACCTTATCGGACAGTTGCGCGTATGGACGGTGCAGTTTCCTTCGATGCCGCGTCGCAGTCGCGTCGCTTCCGAAGGAGATCAACCTGCCCGGCACCATCGCCTACGTCCGCGACCACCCCGCCGTCATCAAGACGGTGCAGGAGGGCTAGGTGGACCTCAAGCCGTTCATCACCGGCAGGATCGCGCTGGAGGACCTGGCGGCAGGGCTTCGACACCCTGATCAACCACAAGGACACGGCAGGGAAGGAACGACGACGGCGGGACGCACGTGCCGCCGTCGTCCTGCCTCTTCCTTCGCTGCGGAGCACCGATGTAGGGTCAGGGCGTGATCGTCCCCGATATTTCCCAGAACGCCGTGGCGGTGGCGGATCACTACGACGAGCTCGATCCCATTTACCGCCGGGTGTGGGGTGATCATGTCCACCACGGGCTGTGGGCGACGGGCCGCGAGACACCCGGCGAGGCCGTCGAGGCGCTGGTGGACACGGTCGGAGACAGGCTGGGGCTCATGCCGGGCCAGACGTGCGTCGACATCGGCTGCGGCTACGGCTCCACCGCACGGCGGCTTGCGGTGACCCGCGGGGTCCGCGTCACCGGCTTCACGCTGTCCGCTGAGCAGGCCCGCTACGCCGCCGCGCATCCTGTCCCCGGCGTTGATATCCAGGTCCGGGACTGGCTCGCCAACGGGCTGGCCGACGCCTCGGCCGATGCGGCTTGGGCGATCGAGTCGAGCGAGCACATGGTGGACAAGCCCAGGTTCTTCGCCGAGGCGCACCGCGTGCTCGCGCCCGGCGGCCGCTTCGTCATCTGCGCGTGGCTCGCCGGGACCGGTGCCAGCGGCTGGAAGGTCCGCCACCTGCTCGAGCCGATCTGCCGCGAGGGGCGCCTGCCCTCGATGGGCACGCGCGAGGAGTATGAGGCGATGGCAACGGCGGCGGGCTTTGAGATCACCGGCTTTGAGGACGTCAGCCGCCGCGTCGCCCGCACCTGGCCGATCTGCGCCGGCCGGCTCGTGAAGGCCTTGCTCACCGACCGCGGGACGCGCCGCCTGGCCCTGGGCGCGCGCAACCGCAACTCCTTTCTGGGCATTCCCCGCCTGATCCTGGCCTACCGCACCGGCGCGATGCGGTATGGGATCTTCACGCTCTCAAAGGCTGGAGAGACCGGGAAGCGAAATTAGACGCAGGTCACTAACAGGTGCAAGGGTGGACGCGTGAATGCCGACATCAACTTCTATTTCGACCCCGTCTGCCCTTTCGCCTGGATGACAAGCAAGTGGGTGCGGCAGGTGCAGGCGCAGCGCGAGTACACCGTGGACTGGCGGTTTATTTCGTTGCGCCTGATCAACGCCCACGTTGACTATGACGCGCAGTTCCCGCCTGAGTATGAGGCCGGACACACGGCCGGGCTCCGGCTCCTGCGGGTGGCGGCCCGGGCACGTGCTGAGCATGGCCGCGAGTCGATCGCCCGGCTGTACGAGGCATTCGGCACCCAGATTTTCGAAACTGCCCCGGACACGGCCGGCCAGCGCAGCGAGGCCGAGGTGCGCGAGGAACGGGGGACGCGGGAGTTCGTGGAGCCGGTCCTGGCCCAGGCCGGCCTGCCCCTGGAGCTTGCGGAGGCTCTCGACGACGACTCCTGGGACTGCGAGATCCGGCAGGAGACGGATGAGGCGCTGGGGCTGACGGGCAAGGACGTGGGCACGCCCATCATCCACTTTGAGCCGCCCGCCGGTGTGGCCTTCTTCGGGCCGGTGATCAGCCGGCTGCCGGACGACCAGTCGGCCGCCGAGCTGTGGGACCACGTGGTGGGGCTGGCACGGTTCCCTGGTTTCGCGGAGCTCAAGCGAAGCCTGCGCGAGCAGCCGCAGCTCCCGGCCTTCGGGGTCAGCCCCGGTACGGCTGGCCAGCAGGAGGACTGGCACGGCGGCAGCCGACGGCAGAAGAAGTGACCGTCTGTAAGGATGGACCCATGAACCAGAACAGCATCCGCCACCACCAGGAGTCGGTCACGGTCAAGGCATCAGCAGAGGCGCTGTACGACCTGGTCTCCGACATCACCCGCACCGGTGAGTGGAGCCCGGTCTGTACATCGTGCTGGTGGGACGACGAGGAAAGCGCCGGCCAGCCCGGTGCCTGGTTCACCGGCCGTAACGAGCTCCCGCACCGGTCCTGGGAGACCCGCTCGCAGGTGGTGGCTGCCGAACGCGGCCGCGAGTTCGCCTGGGTGGTGGGCGGCAGGTTTGTCCGCTGGGGCTTCACCCTCACCCCGGCAGACGACGGAACCATCCTGAGCGAGTCCTGGGAATTCCTGCCGGAGGGGATAGCCATGTTCGGGGAGAAGTACGGTGCTGACGCTGACGCCCAGATCGCCGACCGCACCCGGCAGGCGCTGGACGGCATTCCGAAAACGCTCGCAGCAATCAAGCGTATTGCCGAGTCCGTCGCTGCAAATGAGGAAGTCAGGTCCTAGGACTGGAACTGCTGCATCACCGAAAGGGACGTAGCCGCGTGCAACAATGACGCCATGACCCACGAGCAGCATCAGTCCGCCGTGCCGGAACCGGACAGCACCGACCTCCCCGCCTTCGAAGCCGCCTACCAGGCCGCCCAAAAAGGCCTGGCCGAAGGCGGCATCCCCATCGGAGCGGCGATCGCCCGGGACGGCGTGGTGATTGCCAGCGGGCACAACGAACGCGTCCAACAGGACGACCCGATCGCACACGGAGAAATGTCAGCGCTCCGCGCCGCCGGCCGGCAGAGGAGCTACCGGGACACCACGCTCTACACCACCCTGGCCCCGTGCGCCATGTGCGCCGGGACCATCATCCAGTTCAAGATCCCCCGCGTGGTGGTGGGGGAGGCACGCACGTTCGACGGCGAATTGGAACTCCTGCGGTCACGCGGGGTGGAGGTGGTGGTCCTGGATGATCAGCGCTGCGTGGACATGATGCGTACCTTCCAGTCCGACAACCCGGACCTGTGGGCGGAGGACATCGCCGAGTAGGGGTGCTTACCTTTCGCAGCCCACGCCGTCGCGGTTGCTGTCGAGGCCATAGATGTCGGACCCGACGACAGTGACGGGTCCCCTCACGTACGCGGGGCCGTTACCGCTCCCTCCGGCGCAATCGACGTCGGACGCAATCGGCACACACGCGCCTGCATAGTTCGGATCGCATCCGGTAGGGGCTGCGGGGACGGCGGGCTGCACAGGCGTCTGGGCTTTTGAGGCCGCCGCGGCGGCAGCTGCTGCGGCCGCGGCTTCCTGCTGGCGGGCCGCTTCTGCAGCAGCAGCTTCCTGTCGGGCCTGCTCCGCGGCGGCCTGCTCTGCTGCTGCCTTGGCTGCGGCTTCTTCTTGTGCTGCCTTTTCTGCCGCCGCCTTCTCGGCGGCGGCCTTGGCGGCCGCTGCCGCCCGCGCGTCCGTTACCCGCTTCGATTCCGACTGCTCCATCCACAGCAGATTCCCGGCGTCGCTCTTCGTGCAGATGAAGACTTTGGGCGCGTACTTTTCGGTCGCGTTTTCTGTGATGCAGGCGGATGACGCCGGTGCCGTTGGAGTAGGAGTCGGCGTTGCGGTGGAGGACGCGGTCTCGCTTGTTAGGGCGGCCCTGGACGAGGCAGCCGACTGACCGCATGCCGTCGTGGATATCACTACGGCTGCAACTACAGCCGCACCAGCCACTCGACGCCGGGAAATCAACGGACGCGGCGACATCCGGACCACATGGTCAGCTTCATTGGTGATCGGCTTTCGCACTCCATTGCGTCCGATGCGTATATTCATTTGTGCCCCCGTAATTCTCATAATTGCGAACATTCGTGATTCTTATGGTGCGGGACCTGATCATCGCCACGAACCGGCTTAGCTGCGAGCACCGGAGTCCGAATGAAATTGCTGAGGCAATATGCCGTTGGTCAGCATGGGACATGCGCCAGCTGAGCGTGGGAAAAGCAGGGCCATGGAAGCAATCCTTGTCCTGCTGCCTCAACGCCTGCGCAATTTCTTCCCAGCTTTGGCGCAAGAACACGGACCACTGACTCAAGGCCGTTCCGTCGATGCCCTGCCCTTAGTGGGCACCCCCAGCTCCTCAAACCGCGCAGTTCGGGGGCCAGGGCACCGGCGGCGGGAGTCGGCGTCGAGCATCTGCGCGCCGCGCGCCGCGGCAGTGGTGCTGCCCAGAGTTCCACCGCGCCGCACCGGGGACCTTCGCCCCTTCCCTGCCGTGGCCGCGGCCGGGGAGGCTGGATGGCAGGAGAGGAAACAGGGAGGTGGCTGGCATGAGCAGCTGGGACTTGGGAATAGCCGGACTGGCGCTGCTGGCGGCCATGGCGCTGGCCTTTGGCCTGGTGGCGCAGCTGATCGTGGGCTGGCACGTGGCTCGCTGGCTCTGGCTCTATTCAGCCCTGGCCTATTTCGTGGCGGGGATCCTGGTCAGCGAAGCCTGGTTCGGCTGGGCCACCGAGGAGGAGCTGCAGCCGAACATTGACGGGTTGTCCTTTGACGAAGTGCAGCTGGTGACCCTCGCCGGCCTGATTGCAGCCGTCACCGCACGGCTTGTCCTCCGGCGCAGAGGCCGCGCCGGAGGGTCCGCCGGGAAACCGGCGAGCTGATCCCCTAACCCTCGGACCCTAGCCGCGGGAGTCCAGGGCGTCGAACTGCTCCTGCCAGAGGGACAGCTCGCGGGCCTTGTAGAGCCTGTGCGACGGGCTCCATTTTGGCCAGATCCCGGACGCGGGCTGCGCTTGTGCCGGCGGCCGGTCCTGGACGCGGGGGACCTTCGGCGGGGAGGGTGCGCGCGCCACCATCCGTGCGTTGCCCACGGCTGGCCTGGCCAGCGCTTTTGGCCGGGTTCCGGGCCCGGCGAGCAGGGGCTTCAGGTCCATCGCCCAGAGAATCAGCTTGCAGCCCGTCCAGATGATGCCGCACAGGACCATCGCGGCGAACAGGACGGCAATCCACAACAGCAGCCCGATCGCGGAGAAAATTACCACCATGGTCCATTTTACGGACGTGGCCGCCGTTAAGGGGAGGGCCAAATCACCTGCCTAAGAGAGGACGCCAGCCTCCACGAGTTGGAGCGTGGACACCCGCAGCGGCCAGGACCTCCGTACACTGGGGGTCATGGTCTCCCGTATCAGCGAACTGGTCCTCAACTGCGCCAATCCGGAACTCCTGGCAGGGTTCTGGAACGATGTCCTCGGCTATGTCGAGCTCGGCCGGGAGGACGGTGCCATCGAGATCGGCCCGCCGGACGCCGGGTTCGGCGGCCTGCAGCCCACCATCATCCTGAGCCCGAGCAGCAATCCTCGGACCGGTCGCCTCCCCCTGCACATCGACGTCAACCCCGTCGACCGGGACCAGGACGCCGAGCTGGAACGCCTGCTTGCCCTGGGGGCCCGCCCGGCCGACGTCGGGCAGGCAGGCGACGAGCCATGGCACGTCCTGGCCGACCCTGAGGGCAACGAGTTCTGCCTCCTGCGCAAGCGGCTTGATGCCTGATCCGGCCCGGATCGAGACCGGCAACCCTTCAGCAGTTTGAGCCGGTTCAGGCTCCGAGCCGTTCCGCCAGCTCCGGAATGCTCGACGCCGAGAGGTCCCAGTCGCTCTCCGGCGTCAGATCCGCAACCTGGCCGGGTCCGTATTCGGTGGGGCGGGCGATGAACGCAGTCGCCAGACCGGCCTCCCGGGCAGCACGCAGGTCGTTGTTGTGGGCGGCCACGAGCATCACGGCACCCGGTCTGAGGTCCAGGAACTCCGCAGTCCGAAGGTAGGCCGCGGGCACAGGCTTGTAGGTGCGCGTCATGTCCGAGCCGACGATCACGTCCCACGGAAGGCCGGCGTTTCTGGCCATGTCCAGTAACAGCGACGTGTTGCCATTGGAGAGGGGACCCACGATGTAGCTGCGGCGCACGGCGGCCAGGCCTTCCACGCTGTCCGGCCATGGGGGCAGATGGTGCCAGGACGTGTTCAACTCCTCCAGGGTTCCTGCGTCCAGCCGGTCCGGATCGAAGCCGTGATAGCGGAGCACCTGGTCCAGGTTTTCGCGGTGGAGTGTGTCCAGGGTGGCGAATTCGCGGGATCCGGTGCGGATCGCCTCCATTGCCGGCTGGTAGAGGGCGCGCCAGTCATCGGCGAACGCCTCGGCGTCGAGATCCTGTCCATGTGTTGCGGCGAAGGCGGCCGCTTGCCGGGCGACGCCGGTGCGCCAGTCCACCACCGTGCCGAAGGTGTCGAAGAGGACGGCGCGCACCCCGCACCCGGTTGACGGTGAACGGTATGGCTGGAACGTCATATCCTCTCTCCTTCCCGAACTTCCCTGACCGCTAGTCTGGCAGTATGCGCACTGATTTCGATCCCGCAACCATGTCCGCCGGTGATTTCTACCGGCTGCTCACCGCGGTGGTGGTGCCCCGGCCCATCGCCTGGGTATCGAGCGTCTCGCCGGAGGGCGTTGACAACCTGGCCCCGCACTCGTTCTTCACCGTGGCCTCCACGAATCCGCCCATCGTGCAGTTCACCTCGGTGGGGGAGAAGGATTCGCTCCGCAACATCACCGAGTCCAAAGAATTCGTGGTGAACCTCGCCCCGGCAGCGCTGCTGGAGGAGGTCAACGCCACCGGCACCAATTTTCCGCCCGATGTCAGTGAGTTTGACGCCGCCGGCCTCACCCGGGAGCCGAGCCTCACCGTGGCTGCGCCGCGGGTGAAGGAATCGCTGGCGGTGCTCGAATGCCGTCTCCATTCCGTGCTGCCGATGGGGGACTCCACGCTGGTTTTTGGCGAAGTGACGCACGCGGCGGTGAGTGACGAGGTGCTGGAGGGCAGCCACCCTCGGATTGACCTGCTGGAGCCGCTGTCCCGGCTGGGGCTGGACGAGTGGGGCACGCAGAGCGCCGTCCAGGAACTCAAACGGATCCGGCTCAAGGACTGGCCGGGGCCTTTCCGCCCGAAGGACTGAGACCCGCCGAACAAAGGTGTGCGCGGGCGATTCTCCCGTGCGGCAGCTCTAGACCCTACCGCCCAATGAGGAGCATTTCGGCCGTGACCCTGAGTACACCGATCCCGCTACAACCCACGCATGCGATTGTCGCTGAGCTGCGCACCGTGCTCGAGGGAACCGCGGATGACTCCTCGCTGGCCAGGGCGCAATACACCACAGATGCCTCCAACTTCCGGGTGGTCCCCGAAATCGTGGTGCTGCCCAGGACCCGCCGGGACGTCGAGGAGGCAGTGGCAATCGCACGGAAACACCGCATGCCCGTTACCGTACGCGGCGGCGGCACGTCCTGCGCCGGGAACGCTATCGGCCCGGGCATGGTCCTGGACCTGTCCCGTTACATGAACCGCATCCTTGCCATCGACCCCGATGCGGCCACCGCCGTCGTGGAACCCGGAGTGCTGCTCAGTGACCTTCAGGATGCCGCTGCCCCGTTCGGGCTGCGGTTCGGTCCAGACCCTTCGACAGCAACACGCTGCACTATCGGCGGCATGATCGGAAACAACGCCTGCGGACCGCACGGACTCTCCTACGGGCGCACCGCGGACAACGTTGTGTCAATGACCTGGCTGACAGGTTCGGGGGACATTGTCACCGCAGGCTCGGGCACGGACGCCTTGGAGGCCGTGCCCGGGCTGGCCGCCTTCGTGGCGGAAAACATGGCCGTCCTGAGGACCGAATTCGGCCGGTTCGGCCGGCAGATCTCCGGGTACTCGCTGGAGCACCTGCTGCCCGAGAAGGGGCACAATCTCGCGGCTGCCCTGACAGGCACAGAGGGGAGCTGCGGAATACTCCTCGAAGCGGAGCTCAGGCTCGTTCCGAAGGCGCCGGCCCCTGCCTTGGCCGTGCTTGGCTACACGGATATGGCAACCGCCGCCGATGACGTTCCGGCACTGCTGCCGTTCCGCCCGCTGGCACTGGAAGGGCTGGACGCGAAGCTCGTCGACGTCGTGCGCCGGGCGCACGGCCCCGCCAGCGTCCCGGCGCTTCCCGCCGGCGGCGGCTGGCTGATGGCCGAGCTCGGCGGCGCCACCGCAGAAGAAGCCGTTGAGTCCGCCGAGAACCTGGTCGCCGCCTCCAAGGCGGATGCTGCCACGGTGCTGCCCGCCGGCCCTGAAGCCACCCGCCTCTGGCAGATCCGTGCGGACGGGGCGGGACTGGCCGGCCGCACCGCTTCAGGGGAGCAGGCCTGGCCAGGATGGGAAGACTCTGCCGTCCCGCCGGAGAGGCTCGGCAGCTACCTCCGCGGCCTGGAACGGCTGATGGGTGAGGAAGGGCTTTCCGGACTGGCTTACGGCCACTTCGGCGACGGGTGCGTTCACGTCCGCATCGACTTCCCGCTGGACGCCAACGGGGTGGTCATGCGCCGCTTCCTGGAGCGCGCCGCGGCCTTGGCAGTCGGGCACGGGGGATCGCTCTCGGGCGAACACGGCGACGGCAGGGCCCGCTCGGAATTGCTCCCCACCATGTACAGCCCCGCAGCACTTCGGGCAATGAGTGATTTCAAGGCCCTTTTCGATTCGGAAGACCTGTTCAACCCCGGTGTCGTAGTCCGGCCGTCGCCCCTCGACGCTGACCTGCGCCGGCCACAGGCGCTGTCCCTGCGCGCCAGTGACGGATTCGCATTCGCCCACGACGACGGCGACATCACCAAAGCCGTACACCGCTGCGTGGGGGTCGGAAAATGCCGCGCGGACCTGCGCTCCCAGGGCGGTTTCATGTGTCCGTCCTATATCGCAACCCGGGAGGAGAAAGACTCCACCCGCGGCCGGGCACGGGTACTCCAGGAGATGCTGAACGGCGGCGTGGTGACCCTGGGCTGGTCCTCGCCGGAAGTGCACGACGCACTCGACCTCTGCCTTAGCTGCAAAGCCTGCGCCAGCGACTGCCCCACCGGCATCGACATGGCCATGTTCAAGTCCGAAACGCTCCACCAGTCCTACCGGGGACGGTTACGTCCGCTGAGCCACTACACGCTGGGACGCCTTCCCCAATGGCTGCGCCTCTCCGCCCCGGTGGCACCCCTGGTCAACCTCGCCGGGCGCCTTCCGCTGCTGCGGGAGACCATTATGGCGCTGATGGGGGCCGACAGCCGCAGGTCCTTTCCGCAGCTGCCCCGTGCCCCGTTCAGGAGGACGAAGGTGGGCCGGAACCGCAGCCATGGCCGGAAGGGAGGACACAAAGTCCTGCTTTGGGTCGATTCATTCTCCGACGCGCTGGCGCCCGAGGTGGCGCGCGACGCCGTCGAAGTCCTCGTGGCCGCCGGCTGCGACGTGGAGATCGCCGGCCCCGGGGCATGCTGCGGACTGACGCTCATCTCCACAGGACAGCTGACGGCCGCGAAAGCGAAGCTCCGCGCGACGGTAGACCTCCTCCTGCCGCATACCCAGGCCGGCCGCACGGTGGTTGGGCTCGAACCCAGCTGCACCGCGACGCTGCGCTCGGACCTGGTGGAACTCCTGGCCGGCGATCCCCGCGCCGCGCAAGTGTCAGCCGCCGTGAAAACTGTCGCTGAATTCCTGGCCGGGATCGACTGGACTCCGCCGCCCGCCGCGGAAAGGCTCCTCGTCCAGCCGCACTGCCACCACTACGCGGTGATGGGCTACGCGGCCGATGAGGCCCTGCTGGCAGCCATGGGATGCGACGTGGAAACGTCTGCCGGCTGCTGCGGGCTGGCCGGCAACTTTGGCATGGAAAAGGGGCACTACGACGTGTCCGAGAACATCGCGCGACGGGGGATTCTCGCCAAAGCAGAGTCCTTGCCCGATTACGGCATCATGGCCGACGGCTTTTCCTGCCGCACCCAGGTCCGCGACTTGGCCGGACTGGAGAGCCGGCACCTGGTCCAAGTCATCGCGGACGCCCTGCGCGCCACTAGAATTCAGGTGTGAAAGCAGATGCGATTGCGGTGGCGGGATGAGCGAGGACGCCGCGAAAGAGTTTAGGCGCCCTCCCACTGCGCAGGCTTTCGTCCTTACCGAGCTGCGGCGGGCAATCATCGCTGGGGATTTCCTTCCCGGACAGCCGCTCCGCCAAAACACGCTCGCCGAGCGGTTCGGCGTCAGCAGGGTTCCCGTCCGCGAGGCATTCAAGGTCCTTGAAAGTGAGGGCCAGGTGGTCTACGAGCCCCACCGCGGCCACAAAGTGGCCAGCCTGTCGCTCGCGGACCTTTTGGAGGTCTACAGGCTCAGGCAGCTGCTCGAATCAGAGGCTGCACGGGTTGCCGTCAAAAACCGGAGCGACGGCGTACTTGCGGCGATGAGGGTGGCCGCCACTGACGTTGAAACGGCCAGCGCGGCCGGCGATCTGCTCAAGATGACAGAGGCGAACCGCCGGTTCCACTTCGAACTGTTGGCAGCGGCGCGCATGCCCCGCCTGGAACGGATCGTCCAGGTCCTGTGGGACGCGACCGAGGCTTACCGGTTCGTCTACTACGGGTCTGAACATAACCGGGCCACAGTGGAGCGCGAACACGCCCGCATCATCGAGGCTTATGCGGACTCGGACGCGGAGCTGCTTATCGGGCTGCTGGACGAGCACCGTGAGCACGCAGTGGATGCCCTCCGGACGTTCCTGGACGCCCCCGGCCGCCGATAACATAACGGTTGTGTGACGCGGGTTACACCAGGTCGGGATATTGGATACAATATACGAATGGTCTCCCGAACCCTCCGCAATGATGCGGACTTCAACGCAGCCGTGGCACAACCGGCCAGCGAAACATCGTGGCGTCCGTGAATGACTGGCTCGGATTGAACGGTGCCCGCGTTCTGGTGGCAGGCGCCGGCGGAATCGGGAGCGCCTGCATCGAGGAATTCATGGCAGCCGGGGCGAACGTGCTCGCGGTTGACCGTGACCAGGCCCGGCTGGCTGCGCTTGGTGAGGGCGTCGTAACCGAACAGGTTGACCTCACTTCCACGGCCGGCTGCGAGGACGCCGTCGCCGCGGCCCGGGAACGGCTCGGCGGACTGGACGTTCTGGTGCACTCCGTCGGCATCAACCATCGGACCCCGATCCTCGACACTGAGGATGAGGACTGGAGCCGCATCCTCGAGATCAACCTCACCAGCGCCTTCAAGCTGGGCCGTGCAGCCGGCCGCGTCATGGTCCAGGCCGGCTTCGGGCGCCAGATCTACTGCTCATCGGTCTCAAGTATCCTGGCGCACCCCGACCACGGTCCCTACGCAGCCAGCAAGGGCGGCATCAACCAGCTGGTCCGGGTCATGGCCCGCGAATGGGCCTCCAGCGGAGTCACGGTAAACGCCATCGCCCCAGGCTACGTGGACACGGAACTTACCAAGGCGCATCTGGACCAACCCGGAGTGCGCCGCCACTATACCTCGATGGTCCCTGCCAGACGGCTCGGAACGGTCCACGACCTTACCGGTCCTGTTGTCTATTTGGCGTCCCGCCAGGCGGCGTTCGTCACCGGTCACGTCCTGTACGTGGACGGGGGAAGGACCCTTGTCTAAATCGGTCCACGAGGAAGTCAGCCCCGCCGCACCCCGGGGCGGCCGCTTTCCCCTCCTCGCCCCGCCTGAACTCTCGGACCAGCAGCGCGACTTGTACGTCGCCATCGCAGGCCCGCCGAGGGGAAATGGGCCATTTTCCATCGTCGACGAAGGCGGCTGCCTTACCGGCCCCTTCAACGCGCTGTTGTACTCGCCCGCCATCGGAAGCGCGGTGCAGGCCTTGGGTGCCGTCCTGCGCTTCGGCGGATCCCTGCCGGACCGCACACGGGAGCTGGTCATCTGCGCCGTCGCCGCGGAACTGGAGTCCGCCTACGAATGGTACGCGCACAGCCGGGTCGCCACGACCGTGGGCGTCAACGCCACCGAACTGCAAAAGCTGCACGACGGCGAATCCCCGGACACGCTGTCGGCGGACGAAGGCGCGGCGCTGGGCCTGGCGCTTGCCCTGCTGCGGGGCACCGCCGTCGGCGAGGACGTCCATGCGGCGGCCCTCGAACACTTCGGACACAGCGGCATCACGGAGCTTTCGGTGCTGGTGGGCTACTACCGACTGCTGGCAGGCATCCTCGCCGCCGGCGATGTTCCCGTTCCGCCAGCGGCCACCGGAGAACCGCGCACAAGACCGGCCCACCTTCATTCAACCAACACCATCATCACTACCCAGGGAGAACAACCATGACCGCAATGACAACCCCGGCCCGGAGACGCGTGCACCGCCTGTGGGCGGCAGCAGCGCTTGTACCGGCAATTTTCCTGACCGCCTGCGGCAGCCCCGCTCCCAGCGGCGGCGGGGGTGGAGGCGGTGGTGCGGCCGGCGAGGGCGGCACGTTGTCCATCGCCACGGGCGGCACCGGCGGGGTCTACTATCCGCTGGGCGGCGGCTTCGCCACCGTGATCCGGGACAACGTCAAGGGCTATGACGCCACTGTGCAGGAAACGAACGCTTCCGTGGACAACATGCTGCTGCTCGATAACGGCTCCGCCCAGCTCGCCTTCTCCGTGGGTGATGTGGTGTCCGATGCCGTCAAGGGCGAGGGTGAATTCAAGGGAAAACCCCTGGAGCTTTGCTCTCTGGGCAACATCTACAACAACTTCATGCAGGCCGTCACCGTTAACGACAAGGGGATCAAGAACGTCAAGGACATGGCTGGCAAGGTCATCTCGGTCGGTGCACCAAGCTCCGCCACCGAGGTTGGGGCGCTGCGCGTCCTCGAGGCCGCCGGAATTGATCCGACCTCCGGCATCCAGCGCCGCCAGCTCGGAGCGGCGGAGACCGTCGCCGCCCTGCGCGACGGAACGATCGACGCCGGATTCTGGTCCGGAGGGCTGCCCACCGGCGCGCTGATTGACCTGGCCGGCGACGGCGACATGAAGCTGCTTCCGATCGGTGAGTACGCGGACCCGCTCGCGCAGAAATACGGGGCCTACTACGTGAAGAAGGACATCCCTGCCAACACCTATGAAGGCCAGACCGAGGCCGTCCCGGCGATCGCCTCGCCGAACATCCTGGTGGCGAGCAAGAAGATGGATCAGAAGTTGCAGCAGGACATCACCACCGCCCTCTTTGACAACAAAGAGGCGCTGGTCAAGGTCCATCCCGCAGCCGGCGAAATGGATAAGGCCACAGCAGGGAAAGTTCCCTTCGTGGAGACCTGCCCAGGTGCGAAGGCCTACTTCGACAAGGCCGGAAGCTAGCACCCCGTGCCTAAGCCAGCCGCCGCCGTCGTCGGACTCGTCTGCCTCGGCATGCTGGGCGCAGGCGGAATAGCCGTGGCCGGCGGGCCGGTGGAACCCCACCGTGCCCGTGCCATCGTGATCAGCAAGGACGGCGGCGTGCTGGCCAGCATTCCCCTTGCCGGGGACACGTTCGCGGTGAGCTACCGCAACTCCCTCTACGGCACCGCCGCTGAAGAGCGGTACACCGTCCACGACGGCGGAAGCTACCGCCTGACGCAGCTGGCCGCCGACCAGCTGGCGGTGCTTGAAGAGTATTACGCCGTTCCCGGACCGCCGTCGGCGGCCGGGGGCGGCGACCGCCGGGAATGGGTGGCCGACCCTGATCCGGCGCACCCGGCGGAGTTTAGCCGGCTGTCACTCGCAGCAACGGATCTGGGCCACCGCACGGTGTACGTCCCGGGCGCCCCGCCGCTTGAACTATGGAAGTTAGTCGAAGACAGCGACCCGTTCGTTGTGCTATCCCTCAAGGAGACCCCATGACCGACAATCCTTACGGCAACGGCGCCGTTGAGGCACGCAAGGCGCCCGAGCCCCCGCGGCACTCCGTGCGAAGGGATGCGGAGGAGGATGTCGCCGGCCCCCGGGACAAGGAAGCCGGCCCTCAGGACAAGGAAGGGGTGATTGATGAAGAGGCGCTGATCGCGGAGTACGAGGCGGAGAAGCCTGCCCGCCATCTGAACGGGATACCCGGCACTGTGATACACGCCATCGGTGCGGCACTGTCCCTGTTCAGCCTGTACTGGGTCTTCAACCCCATGCCCACCCAGTTCTACCTGCCCGCGTTCCTGATGATCGGGCTGCCCCTGACGTTCCTGGTCTACCGCGGGTGGGGCCGTTCCCCTGCGGCCAAGGCGTCCGGACGTTCTGACAACCCCCACATACTCGACTGGCTGCTCGCCGCAGTCGCGGTAGTTCCGTTCGCCTACATCATCTCGGACTGGGACGGCTTTTTCCGCCGCGCAATCACACCCACCTACCTTGACCTGATCATGGGCGTCATCGCCATTCTGGTCACCTTGGAAGCATCCCGCAGGACGGTCGGCATTCTCGTCCCGCTGGTTGTGCTGGCCTTCTTCGCCTACGCGGCGTTCGGGTCCTTCATCCCTGCCCCTTTCAACACGGCCTCCTTCAACTGGATCCGCCTTGTTGGCCACAACGTCATGGGGACGCAAGGCCTATTCGGGGTCCCCACCGACGTCGCGGCGTCATACATCATTCTTTTCACCATCTACGGCGCCGTTCTGGGCGCCTCGGGCGCCACCAAATTCTTTATCGATCTCTCGTTCTCCGCCTTCGGACAGTCGAAGTCGGGCCCCGGCCGGACCGTGACGCTTGCCGGCTTCCTGCTGGGCACCGTGTCGGGTTCCGGCGTCGCCACCACCGTGACCCTGGGCGGCATCTCCTGGCCGCTGCTCCGCAAGGCCGGCTACCCGAAGGAATACGGCGGCGCCATCCTGGCCGCTGCCGGCATCGGCGCCATCATGTCCCCGCCCACGCTTGGTGCCGCAGCCTTCATCATCGCCGCGCTGCTTGGAGTCTCATACCTCCAGGTGCTCATCTGGGCCACCATTCCCACGGTCCTCTACTACTTCGGCATCATCCTCGCCATCGAAATGGACGCCCGGCGGTTCAAGACCCGGGCGGTGGATTTGGAGGTCAAGCGGGTGGGCAAACTGCTGCTGCGGTTCGGATACCACTTCAGTTCCCTTGTTGCGATCGTGGTGTTCATGGCCATGGGCATGACACCTTTCCGGGCTGTGGTGTTCGCCACCGGTCTCGCATTCGTGCTCAGTTTCCTGGACCGCCAGTCCTGGCTGACGCCCAAGCGCATCTGGGACGCGCTCGCCACCGGTGCCATGGGCGCCCTCTCCGTGATCCCGGTGATGGCGGCCGCAGGCCTCATCGTCGGAATCATGACCCTCACCGGCCTGGGCCTCAAGCTCGCGAACATCATCGTGGACTTTGCCGGCGGCAGTCTGCTCCTGACCGCCATCTTCTCCGCAATCTCCGTAACCCTCCTGGGACTTGCGGTGCCGGTGACGGCAAGCTTCATCATCTCGTGGGTGATTATCGGACCGGCCCTGCAGGATGTCGGCGTTCCAGCCTTCGCGGCCGCGATGTTCATCTTCTACTACTCGGTGCTTAGCGAAGTGTCCCCGCCCACTGCACTCTCGCCCTTCGCGGCGTCGGCCATTACCGGCGGCAAACCCATCAAGACGATGTGGCTGACCTGGCGGTACACACTGTCGGCGTTCCTGGTTCCGTTCATCTTTGTGCTGTCTGACGACGGCGTCGGGCTGCTCCTGCAGGGCGGTCCGGGGACGATTGCACTGGCGTTCACCGTGTCGCTCCTGGCTGTGGCGTCCCTCGCCGTGGCAACCGGGGCCTGGCTGATCGGACCGGCCCGCTGGCCCGAACGGGTCCTGCTGGGCGCCGGGTCACTGCCAATGCTGGTCATGGAGCCCCTCTACATCGGCATCGGGGCAGCCATCATCGCCGTGGGCGTCCTGGTACACATCCTCGGGCTTCGGAAACACCGCACAGACATGGTCACTGGCCGAAAGGACAAGGCACCACTATGACGACACCGATCCAGCACCTCGCCCCCGGGCTCTGGGGCGTTCTGGCCACACCGTTCAGCGGAACCAATTTCGCCGTGGACACCCACTCCCTGCGCCGCGAAGTGCAGCTTTACACCGCGATACCGGCAACCGGAATGGTGGTGCTTGGCGTCTTCGGCGAGGGGGCATCCCTCGATGCCGGGGAGCAGGCCCTGATTGTGCGCACCGTCGCCGAGGAGGCCAAGGGGGCGCCCCTGGTGGTGGGCCTCTCAGCCCGGTCAACGGCCGTCGCGCTGGAGCAAGCCCGAACCGCGGTTCAGGCGGCGGGCAGCAACCTTGCGGCGCTTATGGTGCAGGCCAACAGCTCCGATCCGGAAGTGCTGGCAGCCCACCTGACCGCCGTGCACCGCGCCACGGGCGCGGGAATCGTGCTGCAGGACTACCCCGTGGCGTCCGGCGTGAACATCAGCGCATCGCAGATCCTTGAGGTCCTCGCGCAGTGCCCGTTCATCGTGGCCGTGAAGTCGGAGGCGCCGCCTACGGCCTCCGCCATTGCCAAGCTGACGCGCGCCACGTCCGTTCCCGTGTACGGCGGACTCGGGGGAGTGGGACTGCTGGATGAACTGGCTGCCGGAGCTGCCGGTGCCATGACCGGATTCTCGCATCCCGAGGGTCTCCAGGCCGCGTTGAGCGCATGGGCCGGCGGCGGCTTCCGCGCCGCCCGCGAGGCCTTCGCCCCGTGGCTTCCCCTGGTGAACTTCGAGGCCCAGCCCGGCGTCGGGCTGGCCCTGCGCAAGGAAGTGCTGCGCCGGCGCGGCATCATCGCCGAGTCCATCGTGAGGCCTCCCGCGCCGAAGCTGCCGCAGGAACTGGCTGATCTGATCGATGCCCACCTCGACGCCGTCCGGGTGGTGACTTCCTGATGGAGACCGGTTTGAAAGGAAAAAACGTCCTGGTTCCGGGCGCAAGCTCAGGCATCGGCCTCGCCGTCGCCCGCGCGTTGGCGGCGGAAGGGGCAAACGTTGTGTTGGCCGCGCGGCGCGGGGACCTGGTCCGGGCGGAAGCTGCCCGGCTGGATTCCGCCGTCGGCATCGGCATTGACCTTACGGACGACGGCGCCCCGTCAGCCCTGGTGGAGGCCGCGGTGGAGGCCTTTGGCCCCATCGATGTGCTCATCCTCAACAGCGGCGGACCGCTCCCCGGCGGTGCTGCGGACATCTCCGCTGAACAGGCCCTTGAGGCTGTGCACCAGTTGCTTCTGCAACACATTCGACTCATCAACCTGGTGCTTCCGGGCATGCGGGAGCGCGGGTGGGGGCGCGTGGTGGCAGTGGGTTCGAGCGGGGTGCAGCAGCCGCTGCCCAACCTGGCGTTGTCCAACGTCGGGCGGGCCGGGCTCGCCGGGTACCTGAAGACCCTGGCGGCGGAGGTGGCAAAGGACGGCGTGACCGTCAACATGGTGCTCCCCGGCCGCATCGATACCGACCGCGTTGGCTCACTGGACGCAGCGGCTGCCAAACGCACCGGCCGCACGCCGGAGGAAGCGAGGGCGGTCTCGGAGGCAACGATCCCCGCCGGCCGGTACGGCACGCCCGACGAGTTTGCCGCAGTGGTGACCTTCCTCGCGAGCGGACCGGCATCCTACGTGACCGGGGAACAGATCCGCTGCGACGGCGGACTTGTCCGTTCCTACTAACCGAAAGAACAATTCCATGACTTCCCGCGTCCTTCATCTGTGCGCCATCCGCGACGGATCCACCCCCGACGGGGCCAACCCCCGGCAGGCCCGCGAAGAGGCGGCCGTAGTCCACCCGCAGCGCGGAGCCGCCCTGGTCCGCGACCTGCTCCCGGGCTTTACCGGCGACATCCTCGACGTCCTTACCGGAGACCTGCTCGGTGAGCTGGAAACGGCCGCGGCCCACGCGGACGACGCCGTCTTCCGCGACCCGGAGCACGTCACCTTTGGCGCGCCGTACCGTCACCCCCGCATGCTGTGGGGGATCGGGCTGAACTACGTGGAGCACGCCTCCGACCTGACCGAAGCCGTGCCCGACGAGCCTGCGTCGTTCATCAAGGGGGACCATACGGTCATCGGCCCGGACGAGAACATTCCGATCCCGGAGCAGAGCCAGCGCACCACCACCGAAGCGGAGATCGCCGTCGTGATCGGCCGGTACTGCCGCAATGTCGAACCGGAGGATGCACTGTCCTATCTCGCCGGCGTCGTACCGGTCCTGGACCAGACCGCGGAAGACATCCTTCAGCGCAATCCGCGGTTCCTCACGCGCTCCAAGAACTTTCCGGGGTTCTTCTCCTTCGGCCCCCGGATCGTGCCCCTCGCCGAGGTGGAAGGGACCGCCGGTTCCCTGGCCGAGGTCACGGTATCCACCGTGGTGAATGGGGAGGTGCGCCGCAGCAACACGGTGTCGCACATGCGCTACGACCCGGCCTACCTGATCAGTTTCCACAGCAAGGTCATGCCACTCTTCCCCGGAGACATCATCTCCACCGGAACCCCCGGAGCCGTGCATATCGAACCCGGGGACGTCGCCGAATGCCGCGTGACGGGGCTCGGAACCCTCAGCAATCCCGTGACAGCCTCCAACTGAGCCTGCAGAACCACAACATAAGGAGGCTGACGCTCGTTGAGCAGCACCCAATCTTTCCCCCAAGCCCCTCCCGCCGCCGCACCCCTGAACGGGATCAAGGTGGCGGACTTCTCCCGAGTCCTCGCCGGACCCTTTGCCACCATGATGCTCGCTGACTTTGGCGCCGATGTGATCAAGGTGGAGAGCCCGGGCGGTGACGACACCCGGGCCTGGGTGCCGCCCGTGGACGAACACGGCGCGGGCACGTACTTCTCCAGCGTCAACCGGAACAAACGCTCGGTGGTGTGCGACCTGCGCAGCCAGGAAGGGCTCGCGCAAGCGCTGGACATAGCGCTGGCCGCCGACGTCATTGTTGAGAACTTCCGACCCGGCGTCATGCAGCGCTTCGGCCTGGACTATGACACCCTCCGGGCGGTGCGCCCGGACCTGGTCTACTGCTCCATCACCGGATTCGGCAGCAAGGGCGGCGCGCACCTGCCCGGATACGACCTCCTGGTCCAAGCCGTGGGGGGACTGATGAGCGTCACCGGATCCCCGGAGTCGGAACCGAGCAAGGTAGGGGTGGCGCTGGTGGATGTGGTGACAGGCCAAAACGCGGTGGTGGGCATCCTGGCTGCGCTGCGGAGCCGGGACCAGACCGGCAGGGGACAGCGGGTGGACGTCAACCTTCTGTCCTCGCTGCTTGCGGGCCTCGTCAACCAGGCCTCCAGCACCCTGGCCACCGGCGAATCCCCGCAACGAATGGGCAACGCCCACCCCAGCATTGCGCCGTACGAGACGCTGCAGACCGCGGACGGGCCGCTCGCCCTGGCGGTCGGAACGGACAAGCAGTTTGCCGCCCTGGCGCGGGTGCTCGGCGTTCCCGAGTTGGCCGACGACAGCAGATTCCGTGGGAACTCGAACAGGGTGGCCCACCGGGTCGCGCTGAAGGCGCTGCTTGAGGAGCAGCTCCGGAAAAAGCCAGCGGTTGAATGGTCAGGCCGGCTCAGCGAAGCGGGCGTACCCGCCGGCAAGGTCAACTCTATCGTGGAAGCGATCCAGTTGGCCGCCGACCTGGGGCTGGAACCCGTGGTGGAAATTGCGGACGGGTCCAGCCGCCGCACCTCCCGCCAGGTGGCCAACCCGATCCAGCTTTCGGAAACACCTGCCACCTACCGGCGGCTGCCGCCGCTGCTCGGCGAACACAGCGGTGCGAGCTTCCCGGAGCGGAACCGCCGGGCAGCCCTCCAAACCCACCCCACCGGAAAGTAGAACCATGACTGACACTTCAGACCTCATCGGCATTGACACACTGCTCACGGATGAGGAAGTCGCCGTGCGGGAGAAAGTCCGCGGATTCGTGGACACGGCCATCAAACCAAACATCGCCGACTGGTACGAGCGCGCGGAGTTTCCGCTGGACATAGTCCCGCAGATGGCGGAACTCGGCCTGCTCGGCATGCACATCAAGGGCTACGGGTGCCCGGGCCGGACCTCGGTGGAGTACGGCCTGGCCGCCATGGAACTGGAGGCCGGCGACTCGGGTCTGCGGACGTTTGTCAGCGTCCAGGGTTCGCTGGCCATGAGCGCCATTGCCAAGCACGGATCGGAAGAGCAGAAGCAGGAGTGGCTTCCGCGGATGGCCGCCGGAACCGCTATCGGCTGCTTCGGACTCACCGAGCCTTCCGCCGGGTCCGACCCCGGAAACATGCTGACTTTCGCCAAGCGCGACGGCGACGACTGGATCCTCAACGGCTCCAAGCGCTGGATCGGGCTCGCCTCGGTGGCGCAGGTGGCCATCATCTGGGCCATGACCGACGACGGCGTCCGTGGTTTCGTCGTCCCGACCGACACCCACGGCTTCAAGGCCACCCCCATCCAGCAGAAGCTCTCCATGCGCGCGTCTATCCAGTGCGACATCGAACTGACAGATATTCGGCTGCCAGCCAGCGCTATGCTGCCCAACGCCAAGGGCCTCCGCGGCCCGTTCGAGTGCCTCAACGAGGCCCGCTATGGCATCATCTGGGGCGCCATGGGGGCGGCGCGTGACAGCTACCTGACGGCCCGGGATTACTCGCAGCAGCGCATGCAGTTCGGCAAGCCACTCGCTGGCTACCAGCTGACCCAGGAAAAACTCGTCAACATGGCACTGGAGATCAACAAGGGCACGCTCCTGGCCTTGCAGTTGGGCCGGCTGAAGGACGCCGGAGTGCTCCAGCCGCATCAGATCTCCGTGGGCAAGCTGAACAACTGCCGCGAGGCGATCAAGATCTGCCGCGATGCCCGGGCCATGCTTGGCGGGAACGGTATCACCCTTGACTATTCCCCGCTGCGCCACGCCAACAACCTCGAGAGCGTGCGCACCTACGAGGGTACGGACGAGGTGCACACGCTGATTCTGGGCAACCACATCACGGGAATTTCGGCCTTCCGATGAGGAGACGCTTCCGGTTAGTGGGCTCCGTCCCGCCCTTCAAGGGCCTGGTTGACGATGTATTCGGCGATGGCCAGCGAGGAGGTGGCGCCGGGGGAGGGCGCGTTGCGTACCAGGGTCAGGTCCTGGCGGCGGGCAATCACGAAGTCATCCACGAGGGACCCGTCAGCGTTCATTGCCTGGGCGCGGACACCCCGCGTGCCGGGCACAATGGATGCTCCCTCGAGCGACGGGACGAAACGCGTCGCCTCGGCGATGAACTTGCGCTTGCTGATGACCGTCTGGAACTCACGCGCGGCCGACGGCAGGTTTTTGCGGGCGAAGTTCCAAAAACCGGGGAACAGCGCGTAATCCAGGACGTCACGCACATTGACGTCCTTCCAAGAGTACGATTCCCGTCCGAACGAGATGAACGCGTTGGGGCCCAGCATCATTTCGCCGTCGATGCGCTTGGTGAGGTGCACACCGAGAAAAGGATGCCGGGCATCAGGAACCGGATAGATCAGTCCCTTGACCTGGTTGCGTGCCTCCGGGCCGAGGAGAAAATACTGACCGAAGAACGGCACGATGCGCGGGGTGGAGGGTTCCCCGGTGGACGCGGCCAGCCGGTCGGATTGTAGTCCGGTGCAGGCCACCGCAAGGTCGTAGTGCTCAGCTCCGTCCCTCGTGTGGACCACGACGCCCTGCCCCTCCTGCTCCAGGGAGCTGACTTCCTGTCCCAGCCGGATCTGCCCGCCTGCCTGGCGGACGTCGTCGGCAAGGGCGTTGGTGACGGCGGCATAGTCAACGATGGCCGTTTCAGGCGAGTGCAGTGCCGCCACTCCGACAGCATTCGGCTCCACTTCCTTGATCTCGTCACCGCCCAGCATCCTGGCTCCGGGCACACCGTTGGCTTGTGCCCGGACGAAAACGTCGTCAAGCCGCCGGCGTTCTTCGGCCGTCTGGGCGATGACCAGCTTTCCGCACTGATCGTAGGGGAGCTTCTTGGCGGCGCAGTATTCCTTCAGCAGCTCGACTCCCCGGCGACACAGCGTGGCCTTCAAGCCGCCGGGCTCGTAGTAGAGGCCGGCGTGCACCACTCCGGAGTTGTGGCCCGTCTGGTGGGAAGCGAGTTTCTCCTCCTTCTCGTAGACGGTAACTGACGCACCTTCGAGCTGGTTTATCAGCTCCCGGGCCACGGCGACACCGATGATGCCACCGCCGACGACGGCACAGCGCAATGGGTTCGCGGGCATGGAAATCCTTATCGCTGGGTGGAAAGTTGTCCGTGCGAGAATGTGCTCGTGGACAACCTTGAACGTGCAGACAATCTGACAGATCAGGCCATCACAAGACTCCGAACTGCGATATTGGGCGGCGAATTGAAGCCGGGGGAGCTCTACTCCGCGACCCAACTGGGCGAATGGCTGGGTGTTTCCAGAACGCCGATCCGGGAGGCAGTGCAGCAATTGGCGAAGACGGGCCTTGTTGCAGTGGAACGCAATCGAGGGATTCGGGTTCGATCCACAACCTTGGAAGACCTCATCGACGGATTCCAGGTCCGACTCATGCTCGAGGTGCCGGTAGCCCGGCAAGCCGCCGCAGTCCGCACGGACGCCGATGTCCAAAGGGTCAAGGAGGCGTTCGAGGCCTTTGGGCAAATTGCCGAAACCGGCGATCCTGCTGCTACGTTACGGGCCGACCGCGACTTCCACTTGGCGCTGCTGACTACCACTGGCAACCACCGGGCGGTGAAGATCCTGGAGGACCTACGCAACGTCGTCCTGCTCACCGGGGTGGAAACAGTCCCCAGATCGCGTTCCTCCATGGAAGCCTTTGAGGACCACAGGGACATCTACCAGGCGTTCATGGACGGAGACGCCGAGAAAGCCGGGGAGGCCATGCGACGCCACATAATCAATACGGCCCGGATGCTTGTCCTGCGCGAAGCGCACGAGCGGGGCAGTTCCATGGTGGATGTCGACTCGCTTCTCAACTGGACGTAATTCGCCCGGAGAGTGCGGCGGGGACCTGGAAACAGCCTTCGTGAGGATCTGCATCGGTACAAGCTACCGCTGTTGCATGCAACATGCAACCAAATGGACCCGTCAAGGGGAAGGGATGCCCTGCCACGCAGGACATCCCTTCCCTTGCAGATGGACGGTGATCAGCCGAGGCCCAACTGGACGAACACGAACCACACGAGGAGCGGCACCACGCCGATCATTGCGATGGCCCAGAGCAGCAGCGCCCGGAAGAACATCCGCTCGTCCTTGGGCTGCGCGCTCGCCATCAGCAGGACGCCGCTGGTGGACATCGGGCTCACGTCGACCACCGAGGAGCTGATTGCGATGGCCGTCACTACCCCGATGGGCGTGAGTAACGGATCCATGGCGATGGGTGCAACCACCGGGCTGATGACGCCGAGGGTGCCGGTGGTGGAGGCGAAGGCCGAGACGATGGCCACCACATAGCTGGTGATCAGGGCGGCAAGGGAGCTGTTGCCCAGGCCGGCGATGCCTTCCTGCAGTTCCTTCAGCGCCCCCATCTTTTCGAGCATGCCAACGTAGGTGACGATGCCGGTCACCAGGATGATCGCGGACCACGGCATGCTCTCCACTGCCGGCTTCTGCACGTTCGAGTCCAGGACGATCAGCACTGCGGCTATGACCAGCGAAGCGACGCCGACGTCGATGCCCAGGACAGTGGTGAGCACCAGCAGCGAGGCGATGCCCACCAAGGTGAGGATGCGCATGGGGGTTGCGGCCACCTTCTCGGGGCGGGTCTTGGTTGCGGCAGCCACAGAAGTGCGCGCCGGGGCGGTGAGCACAGCCGTCCCGGACCCGGATGGAGCCGAAGCGCTGCTGACAGCGGGAGCGGCAGCGCCGCCGTCGTGCTTTGCACCGCCGGTCTCACCGGCCTGGAGGCGCGCCTCCGCCTTGGCCATGCGGCGCTTCATGATGGCCTGGACCAGGACGTAGGCGATGGCGGCCAGGATGGCATTGAAGACGAAGCAGTAGGCGTAGAGCTTGAAGGAACCGTCTGAGGCTCCGGCGCCGTCCAGCATCTTGTTGGCCAGCACGCCGAAGGGGTTGATCGGGGAGAAGGCGCCGGCATTGGCGCCCTGGACAATGACCAGTCCCATGGCCAGGGTGCTGATGCCGAACCGCATGCCCAGCGCCAGGCCCACCGGGGCCACGATGGCGATGGCGGCAGGGGTGAACGCGCCGGCTGAAGCCAGGGCGGCCGTCAGCAGGAACATCAGGATGGGGACCAGGATCTTCCGGTCGCCGGCGAGCCGTTCAGCCCAGTAGGCCAGCAGGTCGATGGTGCCGTTGATCCGAACAATGGCGAAGAGCAGGGTGGCGCCTACCAGGATGAAGAAGAGCCCGGCGGGGAACTGGCCGATGACGTCCTTGATGGACATGCCTGCAAGGAGGGTGCCGACGCCGAACGCGGCAACGGTGGCCAGCAGGCCGGCATTGATCTTGGTGAAGGAACCGATGGCGAAGGCCGCCACCAGGACAAGGAACGCGATGATTGAAAGAGACATGGTGCCGGCCGCCTAGGAGTTCGCCGGGGTGAGGACGCCGGCGCCGGACAGCAGGCTGCCGGCTCCCGTGATGGCGGGCCGGTGGCCGAGAGCCTTGAGGATCTCGTACGTGGTGGCCGTGGCCGCCGTGATGACCGGCAGTCCGAGCTCGTCCTCCACGGCCTGGACCGCAGCCAGCGACGGCATCTGGACACAGGCGGACAGCACGACGGCGTCCGCGCCTTCGCGCTGCAGGCTGCGGGCAAGCGCGGGCAGGTTCTGCGGGTCAAGGCAGCCGACCTCAAGGTTGTCCGCCACCTCGAGGCTGATGGCGTCCAGCACCGTGATGCCGGAGCCTTCGATGTAGTCCACCACCATCTTGGTGAGCGGCTTCATGTAGGGGGTAATCATGGCCACCTTGCAGGCACCGATTTCCTGCAGGGTGCGCACCAGTGCGCCGGCGCTGCTGGTGACCGGGGCTGGGTGCCCGTTGCCGGCGGCGGCTTCTGCGATGACTTTCTCCGAGCCCTCGTGGGCTTCGGGGCCCTGGGCCATGACGGCAACGAGGCAGGCGTAGGCGATGACGTCCACGTCGGCGTCGGAGACTGCTTCGGCGCAGCCGGCTGCCTTGCCCACCATGGCCAGCAGCTCTTCCCGGGTGACCTTCTTCATGCCGGCGCGCGCCGAGTGGAACGTGTACTTGTGGCCGGTCGCTTCGGCCTGGCGCCGGAACAGTTCAGGTAGTTCGGTCTCCATGGTGGTGTTGGAGCTGGGGACGATCAGTCCCACCCGGCTGGTCCCGGGGCGCTTGGGCTCGGGAGCGGTTTCGCAGGTGATGTCGGGGGTGCTCATGGCTTCTCCACGTCGTTGTGATGGGGGTTTTGCGTGCAACCCATAGAGTGGGTTCTGATCCCATGATGTGGGTTGCTCGCGTCTAATGTCAAACGGGTCACATCCCAGGTCCTGCTTCCTGCTCACTAAGCTGGAGGCTGTTCGAGGAAAAGTACTGAAGGGAAATTTGAAGACAGTGGCAACGGAAGCGGGTGCCGGGGCCTCACCCCTGCTGGTCCTGCACAAGGTGGCGGAGATCCTGGATTGTTTTTCGGTGCAGGAGCCGGAGCCCACGCTGCAGCAAATCATCCGGAAGACCGGATTGCCGTCCAGCACCTGCCAGCGCCTGGTGCAGAACATGCTGCGGGAGGGCTTCCTCGACCGCGACGGCGACCGTTACCGGATCGGCATCGGGCTGGTCCGCTGGGCTACCCCCGGGACGTTCGGGCTGGACGTGGTCCGCCTGGTGAAGCCGATCCTCCAGCAGCTGCGCGATGAGACCGGCGAAACGGCGTGCCTGTACGTCCGGGACGGCGCGTTCCGGACCATCATTGCCGTGGCCGAAACCCGGCACGTGGTGATGCGCCCGTTCATGGTGGGCATGGTGATGCCGCTGCATGCCGGAGCGCCGGGGAAGATTTTCCTGGCGTTCGACCGCGAAGCCTGGGGCGCCCTGGACGAGCACGGCCTGGACCGCTTCACCCCCGATACGCCGTCCTCCCTGGAGCTCCTGCGGCAGCAGGCGGCGGTGGCGAAGGAGCAGGGGTTCTATGCGGCGTTCGGGGAACGGAACGAGGACGTGGGTTCCATCAGCGCGCCCGTCTTCGACCACGCCGGGCGGCTCGCCTGCGCCATCGGCCTGGGATTCCCGACCCAGCGGATCGGGCCTGCCGACGTCGAGCGGCTGGGGCCGGTGGTTGCCCGGGCGGGAATGGAAGCCAGCCGTGCGCTGGGGTATGACAGCAGCCAGGCCGCCCCGCAGTAATCGGTTCCACCCAACTAAGTAGCGCTAAGTGTCGTTATGACCCCTGATAACGACACTTAGCGCTACTTAGTTGGGCCGTCGACCCGGACCTCAGCCACCTCAACCTGCACCCCCGCCTCCCGGAACTTCTGCACCTGCCCGGGGTCGGCGCCGTCGTCCGTCACCAGGGTCCAGGGCAAAGCCAGCCGCGCCCACGCATGGAAGGGCCGGAGCCCGAGCTTTGAAGAGTCCGCCAGGACGTAGACTTGCCGGCCGCGCCGGGCCATGAGCTCCTTGAGCCGGGTCTGGGCGTGGTCGGCTTCGCAGATGCCGTCCTCGGCGGTGACGGCGTCGGCGCCCAGGAACACCCGGTCAAAGCTCATCCGTTCCAGCGCCGCCTCGGCCAGCGGCCCCACAAAACTTTGCGAAACGCTGCGGAGCCGGCCGCCCAGGCAGTCCACCTCGATGCCCTCGGACTCGGCCAGCTCCTGCAGGGTGTTGATGCCCGGAGTGGTCACGGACAGCTTCTCGAACCCGCGCAGCTCGTGGGCCAGGGCACCCACGGTGGAGCCGGCGTCGAGCAGGATGTTCTCACCGGGCCGGATCACGGCCGCCGCCCACCGGGCGATGGCGTGCTTCTGCTCGAACGCCTCGCCGGTGCGCTGCCGCAGCGACGCCTCGGGGTGCGCGCCCAGGGCCATGGCTCCGCCATAGGTGCGGGCCAGCCGGCCCTGCCCGTTCAGCAGCGCCAGGTCCCGGCGGATGGTGGAGGCCGTCACCTCGAACCGGGCGGACAGTTCCTCCACGGAGGCCAGGCCGGTGGTCACGGCAAGGTGGTAGATCTCCTCGCGCCGCGCGTTTGCGCTCAGCATTCCCGGTCTCCTTCCCGTGGCAGTGGTACCCATGCTAGTTCCGGCCCGTGGTTTCAACGGTCCCAGCCATTGGACGGGCCCAGGGGTTTGGCTGTCTCAAGCACCGAAACGGCCGGTCAGCAATTCTACGCTGACCGGCCGTTTGTCTCTTGCGGGTTCTTAGAGAGCTTCCTCGCGAGCCGGCGCAAGGTCCACTGCCTGCCGCAATGCTTCAAGCAGAGACTCGTGGTCCGCGATGTTCTTGCCGGCGATGTCGAAGGCCGTGCCGTGGTCAACGGACGTGCGCACCACGGGCAGGCCCACGGTGATGTTCACGCCGTTCTCCAGGCCAAGGACCTTTACCGGGCCGTGGCCCTGGTCGTGGTACTGGGCCACCACCAGGTCGAAGTCGCCGCGGCCGGCCAGGAAGAACAGGGTGTCGGCAGGGAGCGGGCCGAAGGCGTCGATTCCTTCCGCCTGCGCCTTCTCGATGCCCGGCTGGATCTTGTCCGCCTCTTCGCCGTAGCCGAACAGGCCGTTCTCGCCGGCATGCGGGTTGATGGCGCACACCGCGATCCGCGGGTTTTCGATGCCGGAGGCCTGCAGCAGTTCGTAGCCGCGCTTGATGGTCCGGTAGACCAGGTCGCCATTGATCTTGGCAATGGCATCGATCAGGCCGATGTGCGTGGTGACGTGGATGACGCGCATCTTGGGGGCGGTCAGCATCATGGAAACTTCCTCGGTGCCGGTCAGTTCGGCGAGGAGCTCGGTGTGGCCGGGGTACTTGTGCCCGGCGGCGTGGAGGGCTGCCTTGTTCAGCGGCCCGGTGCAGATGGCATCCACCTGGCGGTCCATGGCCAGGGCGACGGCCTTTTCGATGAAGAGGAACGAACCGTGGCCGGCTGCGGCGGAGAGCTCACCCCATGCGAGGTCCTCCGGAATGCAGTCGATGTCGAGCACGTCGATAGTGCCTTCGGCGAACAACGCCTCCGACGGTTCGGAGACCTTGCGCAGTGTCAGCGGGCTGGCGACGATGTCCGCGGCGAGCTGCAGCCGGCGGAGGTCGCCGATGACCAGCATGCGGGCCTTTGACCGGAGTTCCGCGTCGGCCAGGGCCTTGACGATGATTTCCGGGCCAATGCCGGCCGCATCGCCCATGGTGATGGCGACAATCGGGCGTCCCATTATTTGATACTCATTTCAGTTGTAGTGCCGGTGAGAAATTGGATGGTTCGGGCCAGCGTACCGGCGTCTCCGAACGCGCCGGCCTTGGTGACCAGCAGGGGGAGAGGCTCGGGCAGCAGGCTCATCACGACGCCGGGCTCGATCTCCCCGAGGACGGTGAAGCTTCCCGCGCCGAGGGCCTTCAGAACCGCCGTGGCCGTTTCGCCGCCCGTCATGACGAGGGCGTCGCAGTGCCCGATGCCCCCTGCCGTGGCGCGGGCCAGGGCCTCCGCCACCACAAGCGCCTGCGCCTTGTCCACCGTCCCCATCGGGTCCGGCGTCAGCACCACGTCGTTCCGGGTCATTGCCTCTGCGACGAGCCGTGCAACCGCTGGCCCCTCCAGGGCGGTGTGGTCCAGCGTGATGTGCTCGGCGCCGGTGGCCACCAGTGCCTCGGTTTGCTGCCGGGCAAGGCTGGAGTAGCTGCCGATCACCGTCAGGGTCCTGCTGACGTGCCGCAGCTGCGCATTCCGCGCAGTTCCTTCGTCGCGTGAAGCGATGTGCGCGGCCAGCCCGCCGGAGCCCACCAGGAGCGCGGGGAAGTCCAGCAGGTCCGCGGCGGCCGCGATGGCTTGCAGGTCCCGGTCCGAGGAGGCGTCCAGTACGACGGCGTCAATCCCGCGTTCCTGCACGCCGCGCAGGTGCGCCGCCAGGTCCTCCGGCGTGCGTCCGGCTTCCCCGGCCAGCACTTCGACGGTGAGGCCGCCCGCGGCAAGTGCGCCGCCGACGACGCCGCCGAAGCGGCCTTCGATGTTCTGCCTGCCACCCACGTGGACAATGCCGCGCAGCGTTGTCCTGCCCGTGGCCGGGAAGGCGGGAGCCACAATGGCGAGGCCCGTGCCGCGGCCCTGGGTGGCCGTTGCCAGTGCTGCCGCCACCTCCGCGCCCACATTGCCCCGAAGCAGCGAGTCGATCTTCTTGAAGACCCGCCGGTCCTGCTCCAAGGCACGCCCGACGGCGGAGGTGACGGCCGCGGCCGCCTCCTCCGCCGCCAGGTAGCGGCTCTCTGTGTTGATCGAAAGGATCTCCGCCTCCGGCCAGGTGCTGCCGACGTCGAGCATTACCGAGCTGGTGTGCGTGGGACCGTAGGCCGCGGCAGCATCTGCCGCGCCCGTCAGGTCGTCGGCGATGATTGCCCAGCGCGTGGTGGTGTTCATACTGCGTGTGCAACCTCAGGTGCTGCTGCGGCTTCCTTGGCTTTAAGGCGCTTGGCGTACCAGGCAACGATGATGGGGCAGCCGATGGCGGTCACGACGACGGAAGCGGCAACCAGGACGGTGGCGGGTCCGGCGGCGGGAAGGTAGGCAGGGTTGGCCGCAGCCACCAGCATGGGGACAGTTGCGGCGTTGCCTGCGGTGGTGGCAGCGGCGAGACCGGCAAGGCCGGTGCCTCCGCTCAGCTTGTCGGCGAAGAAGAGCACAGCGCCGCCGGCGATCAGCACGAACAAGCCAAGCGCGATGCCCAGCAGGCCGGCACTGAGTACCTTTTCGAGGTTCAGGCCGAAGCCAAGGGCCAGGGCGAAGAACGGAATAAGAACGGGGGCTGCGGAGGACAGGAACTTCCGCATGGCCGGGTCAAGGGTGCCCAGCAGGACGCCAAGGAGCAGGGGGATGATGGCGCCCACCAGGGCCTGCCACGGGAAGGCGGACAGGCCTGCGACGCCCAGCGTCAGCATGGTCAGGAAGGGACCGGATTCGAGCGTCATGACGGAGTAGGCGGCAACGTCCTTCGGCTTGCCGTACTGGCCCATGAGCGCCATGTACAGGCCGCCGTTGGTGTCATTGAGGGCTGCCAGGATGGCGAGGACGGACAAGCCTGCAAGCAGCCCGCCCTCAATGGGGAGTTCGCTCATGAACCTGCCGGCAATGACGCCGATGATGACCGCGAACAGGACCTTGGCGCCAAAAAGGACACCGCCCTTTTTCAGGATGTACGGGGTGGCCTTGATGTCGATGCTTGCACCCATGCAGACATAGAACACGGCCAGGATGGTGGTGCCGCCGGTGAAGAGGGCCCCCGTGAACGAACCGAAAAACTTGGCGGAGTCCGGCGCGAAGGTGGCCAGGACGGCGCCGATGAGAAGGGGGATCAGCATCATGCCGCCAGGAACTTTTTCCATGGTGGCCTTGATCGGGACATGCATGTTGCAACCTCATTGTTGTCGGGGGAGAGGGGGATCGAGAGCCACCCGGCTTCGACCATGATAAGGATCATAGAGTCAGATGCGCGTTTAGCGCAACTGTTTATGCGCGAAGCGCGCAAGTGAATCCCGACGGGTTTCAGGAACCATTGCCCACGGCGGGCCCGGCCGCAGTTAGGGGGAGTGCTGGATCTCCCGAAGGGGGACCGTTGCCTCCACGAGCTCCAGCGTGAACACCCACAGCAGCACGTCCTCGCCCGGCACGTACCAGTCGCGCTCGGGCGCCCGCCGGAAGCCCAGCGACTCGTAGAGAGCGTGCGCGCGTTCCATAAACGTGGCGCTCGTGATGCTGATCGCCCCGATGCCGGGCAGCTGCCGGGCGTGCTCCACGATCCCGCGGACCACGGAGCGGCCCACGCCGCCGCCCTGGTGCGCCGGGTCCACCGCCAGCATCCGGAACTCCAGCTCCCCGTCGGCGGCGATCTCGCTGTACGGCTGGCCGGCGAACGTCAGCGTCACCGCCGCCACCACCCGGCCGGCAGCCTCCGCCACCCAAACCTGCGCATGCTGAGCGCGGTGCTCCACATCCTCCAGCACACCCATGTAGGGGTGGTCCGCGGCGAAATGCCCGGCCCGGAGGTAGGCGTCGCGCGTAATGCGCCGGACCTCCGGGAAGTCCGACGGCGCCGCCCGCCGGAGTGCGACGCTCACCGCGCGCCGCCGGTTGCGGCAGTCCGCTCCACGTAGTGGCCCAGCCGTGCCAAATCCGGCTGCGATGAAGGATCGCCCACGGCATCCCCGCCCACCGCGTTCGCCACGGCCAGCGCCCGCGCATGGTCCAGCCCCTGGCGCAGCGCCAGGACCAGGGCGGCGCAGAACGCATCGCCGGCACCCACGGTGTTCGCCACTGTGACCGCAACGGAAGGAGCCTCGGCCACCTTCCGGCCGTGCTGGAACATCGCCGAGCCGTCCCCGCCGTAGGTCACGGCCACCAGTTTGGCCGAGGCGAGGGCGGGGATCAGGGTGTATTCGCTCTCGTTGACGATTACCAGGTCGCAGCGCTCCAGCAGTTCCGCCGGCAGGTCCATGGCCGGAGCGGCGTTCAGCACGAAATACCCGGGAGTCTTCCGCGCGGCCTCCAGCGCCACGGGCAGGCCCACCTCCAGCTGGCACAGCACCGTCTCCTCCGGGCCGAACTCCACCCCGTCCAGCGACAGGTGCGAGTTGGCGCCCGGGCACACCACGATCTGGTTCTCACCCTCGCGGTCCACCACAATCAGCGCCGTCCCGGTCGGCTCCGGCAGGACCGACACGTCCGCGGTGTCGACGCCGGCACCCGCCAGGGCGTCCAGCATCCGCTGCCCCTGGGCGTCGCCGCCCACGGCGCCGACCATGCGCGCGCTGCCGCCCAGCCGCGCCGCTGCCGCGGCCTGGTTGGCGCCCTTGCCGCCGGGCTGCTCGGAGAGCACGGCGCCGCCGATGGTCTCGCCCGCGGTGGGAAGCCGTTCGGCGGTGGCGATCAGGTCCAGGTTGATGCTGCCGACCACGGTGACGGCAGGTCGTGTTGTGTTCATGGGAAAACTCTCTCAGGGGGAGGGCCGGAAGCGGCGGGGGTTTCGAAAAAGTGTAGCGCATGGTTGTACTTGTGAGTCATACATGGTTGTATAACAACTCGAATCGCCATGAAAGACGATCCCTTCTGCTCGAACAAAGGAGTTTGATGTGAACACCCCAACCCCCGCGGCAGCCGCGCCTCCCGCCCAGGGCGGCGCCGCCGTCGTACTTCCCGCGGACCCGCCGAAAGCCGCCGGCCGCCGCGCCGCCCTGCTGATCTCCACCCTGCTGCTGGGCGTGCTGTCCTTCCAGCTGAACGCCAGCATGGTCACCCCGGCGCTGCCGCAGATCGCCGCCGAGTTCGGCCAGGGCGCGGACAGCGCCGCCCCCGTCCAGTCCATGTTCTTCCTGGCCGGCGCCATCGCCGGGCCGGTCATCGGCCGCTGGAGCGACTTCATCGGCCGCCGCGCCGCCCTGCTCCTGGTCCTGGGGATCATGGGCGCCGGTACCGTCCTCTGCATCACCGCCCCCACGCTTGAACTGCTGGTCACTGGCCGGTTCCTGCAGGGCGTCTCCAGCGCGGTCTTCGCCCTCGCCTACATCGTGCTCAGCGAAAACCTGCATGCGAAACTCTTCGGCACCTCCGTGGGCATAATCGCCGCGATCAACGGGGGAGTGGGCGGCGTGGACGGCTACGTGGGCGGGCTCATGGCCGAGACCCTCGGCTTCCGGTCCATTTTCGTCGTCGTCCTGGTCCTCACCGCCGTCGCCGCCGGCTGCATCATCCGGATTGTCCCGGCCGGCCGGCCGCAGGGCGTGCGCGGCGCCATGGACTGGTGGGGCGCCGGGTCCCTTTCCCTGTTCCTGGTGTTCACCACCTATTTCGTGTCCGGCGGATCCGCCGCGGGCTGGACCGCGCCGGGCACGCTGGCCCTGCTGGCAGGCACCGTGGCGTCCTTCGCCGCCTTCTGGATGATCGAGAAGCGCCGCAGCCACCCGCTGATCGCCGTCCACCACCTGCGCTCCCGCCAGGTGTGGCCGGTCATCGCCACCACCGTCCTCACCCTGGCCGGCATCTTCGCCATCATCAACTTCACCGTGGTGCTGCTGAGCCAGGATCCCGACGGCGGCTTCGGGCTCAGTGCCTCCATCTCGGCTTTGCTGTTCCTCACCCCGGCCGCGCTGATCGGCGTGTTCGCCGCGCCGCTGGCCGGCTGGCTGGCCGACCGCCGGGGCTGGATCCGGACCCTCCGGTTTGGCATGGGGCTGAGCCTCGCCTGCGCCGTCGCTGCGGCCGCGTTCTCCGACAGCCAGGTGGCTGTGCTGGTCGCCGTCGCGGCACTGGGCATCTTCTACAACGGCTTCTTCCTCACCGCCATCAACGGGCTCTCGGTGCTGCTCTCACCCAAGGAGGCGCCGGCTGCGCTGCCCGGCATCAACGGCGCCTCGTTCGGCATCGGGGCGAGCCTCGGCGTCGTCCTCGTGGCGCCGTTCGCCGCGCAGGCCACGGCCGCCGGGTACGCCACTGCCCTCTGGATCTCGGTGGGCATCACCGCCGCCGCGTTCATCACCAGCCTCTTCGTCGCCGCCCCCAAGGGCGAGACCGTCTGACCCCTTATCCCATTCGAAGGAATCTATTGTGACTGCCCCCCTTTACCTGGACTGCGACACCGGCATCGACGACGCCCTCGCTCTGGCCTACCTCCTCGCCGCCCCCGCGGCCGAGGTGGTGGGCATCGGGGCCGTTAGCGGCAACGTCAGTGCCGCCGCCGGCGCCCGCAACACCCTTGACCTGCTGGCGCTCGCCGGCGCCGCGCACATCCCCGTGGCTCTGGGCGCCCATGATCCGCTGGTTGGCTCGTTTGCCGGCGGGGCGCCGTGGGTGCACGGGGCGAACGGGATCGGGGAGGTAGCTTTGGCGCCTTCCGGTGCCCCGCTGGCCGCGGAGTCTGCGGCGGAGATGCTGGTCCGGCTGGCGCGTTCCCATCCTGGCGCGCTGCGCGTGCTGGCGATCGGCCCGCTGACCAACATCGCCGAGGCGCTGCGGCTGGAACCTGCGCTGCCGTCCCTGGTGGAGTCCGTGACGGTGATGGGCGGGGCCGCGCTGGCGCCGGGGAACATCACGCCCGTGGCCGAGGCGAACATCTGGCACGACCCCGAGGCCGCCGCTTTGGTGCTGGCCGCGGACTGGGACGTGACCCTGGTGCCGCTGGACGTGACCATGGCCTCGGTGCTGGAGGAGCCGCACCGGCAGGCGCTGCTGGCGTCCTCCGCTCCGGTGCCGCGGGCGCTGGGGGAGATGCTGGGCTACTACTTCCGGTTCTACGAGGGCATCTACGGCCGGCCCTGCTCCGCGATGCACGATCCGCTGGCGGCGGCGCTCGCCGTCGGGGCTGTCAAGCCTGCCCTGGCACCCGTGGTGCGGGCCGCCGTCGACACCTCCGACGGGCCGTCCCGCGGGCAGACCGTCTGCGACCTGCGCGGGCTGTACGCGGGCTACCCGCCGGTGACGGACGCGCGGTGCCGTGTGGTCCTCTCGCTGGAGGAGGACTTCGCGCCGCACCTGGTGGAGACGCTGCTCGCCTTCCCTTTCGGCGCAGGTGCTGAACGCACGACGGCGGCACTCGCCTCCGCCGGGTAGGACGCCCGGGCTGCCCGAAGACTTCTTGGCCGGTATCTATCCAGCCAGCAATGCTTGCCGCAAGATAGGCACATGAAAAAGACTGTTGTCGCGGGATTCGCGGCGCTCATGATGGGGTTTGGCGCTCTCACCTTCGCGGTCCCGGGCAACGCAGCCGGCCAGCCGACGCACGTCACGGGGCAGATCCTCGTTAAATTCAGGGACAACGCTGCGGCGGCCGGCGTCCTGCACCAGCACGGCCTCAGCGACGGTCCCGGGGTTGGCAGCACCGGGGCCCGCCTCATCAAGGTACCGGCCGGCAAGGAACTGCAGCTCATCGCAGCACTCAGCCGGAACCGGGCCGTCGAGTATGCCGAGGCCGACCAGCTGGCCACTATTGCCACTGATAACTCCAACGTCGACTACGTCCCCCGCCAGTACGCTTTGCAGAACACGGGCCAGGGCTTTTGGAATACGCGTGAAACCACATTCGTAGCCGCGGGAAAACCCGACGCCGACGTGGACGCGGTCGAAGCGTGGGGCGGGGGCGAAACGATCGGTGCCGGCATCACGGTGGCTGTGCTCGATACGGGCGTGGCCAGTGACAACCCGGACATTGCAGTCAAGGTTGATGCGCGTAAAAACTTCAGTACCGCGGCAACCGGAGAAGACAAATACGGCCACGGCACCCACGTGGCGGGCATTATCGCTGCCACCAAGGACGCGGTTGGTGTCACGGGGGTGTGCCCTGGCTGCAGGATCCTGGACGGCAAGGTCCTGAACGACAGCGGCTCCGGTTCCACCTCAAGCATCGCCAACGGCATCGCCTGGGCCGTCAGCCAAAAAGCCCGAGTCATCAACATGAGCCTCGGCCAGCGCGTTTCATCACGGACCCTCGAAGCTGCGGTCAATGACGCCTGGAGGGCGGGTGCGGTGATCGTCGCGGCGGCCGGCAACGGCGGTACCCAGTCCAAGATCTACCCGGGTGCCTATCCAAACGTGATCGCCGTCGCGGCGACGGACAACAAGGACGCCAAGGCATCCTTCTCCACCTACGGCAAGTGGGTGGACGTCGCTGCGCCCGGTGTCAGTGTTTACTCGACCTTCCCCAACGGGGATTTCCAACTCGCTACCCAGAACGGCCGCGCCCATGGCTACGACATAGCCAGCGGCACGTCAATGGCCTCACCCGTCGTGGCCGGTGTGGCCGGGCTGGTGCGGGGCAAGTATGCCAGCGCCGACAATGTATCAGTCCGCGGCATTATCGAATCGACTGCTGATCCGATCGCCGGCACGGGTACCTACTGGTTGCATGGCCGCGTGAACGCCTACAAGGCCGTCGGCGGCACATCGTCCGGAGTTTAGGGGGGCGGCCGGCGAGGCCTACAGGGGTGACCAATATGGCAGTCCATCACCCGGTCTTCGCACGGCTCTACCCGGTGGTGGGTAAGGCGATGGAGCGCGGCGGCATGGACCAGCGGCGCCAGGAGTTGCTCAGCGTCCTCGCCGGCGAGGTGGTCGAGGTAGGCGCCGGCGACGGGCTTAACTTTCCGCACTACCCGCCCGCCGTCACCCATGTCCTGGCCGTGGAGCCGGAACCGCACCTGCGGAGCCTCGCCCGCGAAGCGGCCAGCCACGCTCCGGTACCGGTCGAGGTTGTTGATGGTCTCGCGGAGAGGCTTCCCTGCACTGACGGCAGCGCCGATGCGGTGGTTGTGTCGCTCGTATTGTGCTCGGTGGCCGACCAGACGGCGGCGCTGCGGGAAATCCGCCGCGTGCTCAAACCGGGCGGCCGGTTGCGTTTCCTCGAACATGTCCGGGCGGACACGCCCGGTCTCGTCCGCGTTCAACGCGTGCTCGATGCCACCCTCTGGCCCCGTGTGGCGGGGGGATGCCACACGGGCCGCGACACCGCTGCGGCCATTGAACGCGCCGGGTTTACCATCCAGAGCCTGGACCGGTACCTGTTTCCCGAGGCCCGCACGCCGGTCTCCTTCCACATCCTTGGCACCGCCATACGTGGCGACTAAGGCTGATGCGGCACATTTCGGCTGTGGGAGGCAGCGCGGATGGAGCTGTTACGCACAACAAGGGTCGGTGCGATTGGCGTACGGTCCACGTCCCGTCCTTCCATCGCACCAAGAAGCACTTCCATGCTCATAAGCGCCAGGGCGTTGAAGTCCTGGCGCACGGTGGTCAGGGGCGGCAGGAAGTAGTCCGATCCTTCAATATCGTCGAAGCCTACGATGCTGACATCTTCCGGGACGCGGACGCCGTTTTCGGCGAAGGCACGTATGACCCCCAGGGCGGTGTGGTCGCTGGCGGCGAAGATGGCCTGGGGGACCTTGTCTTCCCGGACGAGCCGGAGCCCGGTCTCGTAGGCCCACCGGGGGCTCCAGTCACCCTCCAGGCACAGCCCGGGCTTGAGCCCGGCGTCACGGAGCGCCGCCTCCCAGCCGCGCTTGCGCACCCGTCCGTCGAACCAGTCCATGGAGCCGGCGAGGTGGGCGATATCCGTGTGGCCCAGGTCGATAAGGTGCTGGGTGGCCAGCCGCGCCCCGAGTTCCTGGTTTTCCGAATAGGTGAAGACGTTCGGCGTTGATGATGCTCCGGCAGCGATCATCTCCACCGGCACCCGGAACGACGCATTCCAGACGGCCGCTGCCATCTCCACCAGAGGCGCAATGACAATGATTCCCCCCACGCCGGTATCGTCCAGCGTGTCCAGGGCTGCCTGCACGGACTCTTCGTCGGGTTGTTCGACACTGATGACGGTTGTGGCGTAGCCCTTCTTGCGGGCGACGTTCTCAAGGGCCATGAGCGTCCCCACCGGGCCGAACCGCGGAGAGCCGTCCGAGAGGATGCCGATGGAAGTGGACCGGCTGGTGACCAGCGCGGTGGCTGCCCGGTTCCGGCGGTACCCGATGTCCTTGATGACCTGCAGAACCCGCTGGCGCGTAGCCGCGCTCACGTCCGGCGCGTCATTGAGTACCCGCGAGACTGTTCCGAAAGAGACTCCGGCGGCCTGGGCCACATCGTTGATTGTGGGCTTCCGGCGCAGGGGGGCATCCGGTAGCTTCTCGTTCGCCTCGCGGGGAACCGCCGTGCCTGCCACGTTCTCTCCTGTCTTGCACCTCCCGGACCGAACCAATGGGTTCCGTGCGTTTTCAATCTTATGTCCGTCCCGACTCTCCGCAGGCCGGCACCTTTCTGCATGTGATGGTTGACACCCCTCTCCGTAAACGTTTACGATGATTCCGTAAACGTTCACGGTGAGTTCGTAAACGCTTACGGAGATGGCACATTCAATGAGGAAGGAGCGGGATGGCTGACAGCATCGTCCACGCACTCGCGCTCGATCCCCGCACTGGGCTTCGAAATGTCGACCCCGCCCAGTGGGCAAATTTGGAAGTGCTCCTGGGGGATACAGCGCCTAACGATCTCGCAGCCGCTGTCCGCACCTTCGTCTCCGCCGGTTCCTCGGCCGTCGTCGGAATCTTCGATGGCAACCTCCTCTGGGCCAGCCTGGTGGTCTCCGTCGACAACTCGGGTACGCCCGCGTCGGTGTCCACCATTGACGGTCCGCTGGCCGAAAACGGCGGGGAAATGGCAAAAGCCGCGGGCGAGGCGGTGCGGTGGGTCGAGGCCCATCACGGGCCTTGTTCCCTGGGTCTCTTCGTCGACAAAGAGCATGCAAAGGCGCTCCTGAAAGCTTCAGACAAGGCCGCCGCCCTTCGCACGGCCTCGGCCGCCGGCGGGCTCGTCCTCTCCCCGGTTCCCCCTGCCCTGGCCGTAGCACTCGCCTGATCCACCCCAGGCATCCACCCCATCCATCCACTCAAAGCACTGGAGAACAATGATGATCCGCAGGCTTCCCATCGTGGCCCTGGCCGCAGCCCTGTCACTTTCCGTCGCTTCCTGCAGCGGTTCAACAACGGCCACATCAAACGCCCCCGACGCCGGCGTGTCCGAAAAGGCCCAGCAGGCCCTCGACAAGATCAAGGGGCAGGTCCTGAGCAAGGGCCCCAACGGCGAGGCGCCCTCGCCCGCGTCCGTCGCGGATCTGACTCCCGAGGAGATCGGGAAGGTCAAGGGACTCAACGCCAAAGCGGCAATAGTGATGCACTATGGCGGCAATGACTGGGCCACGGCCCAGGTCAACGGTCTCAAGAGCGAATTCGAAAAGCTCGGCATCAAGGTCATCGCCACAACCGATGCGAACTTCAAGCCGGACAAGCAGGTCTCGGACATTGAAACGGTCATGACCCAGGACCCGGACATCATCGTTTCCATCCCCACGGACCCTGTGGCCACCGCCTCCGCGTACAAGAAAGCCGCCGACGCCGGTACAAAGCTGGTCTTCATGGACAACGTCCCGCAGGGACTGACCGCCGGCAAGGACTACGTCTCTGTTGTTTCCGCGGACAACTACGGCAACGGCGTCGTCTCCGCCCACCAGATGGCCAAAGCGCTCGGTGGCAAGGGCAAGATCGGGCTCGTCTTCCACCAGGCCGACTTCTTCGTGACCAAGCAGCGCTACGACGGATTCAAGGAAACGATCACGAAGGAATACCCGGAGATCCAGATCGTCGAGGAAAAGGGCATCGCCGGTCCGGACTTCGCCGGGGACGCCCAGGCTGCCGCGAACGCCATGCTGAGCAAGTACCCTGACCTCGCCGGCATCTGGGCGGTGTGGGACGTCCCGGCAGAGGGTGTCATGGCTGCAGCCCGTGCCGCAGGCCGTCCGGACCTGAAGATCGCCACGGAGGACCTCGGCAAGAATGTCGCCATCGCCTTGGCCAAGGACGAACTCGTCGTAGGCCTGGGAGCGCAGGTTCCGTTCGACCAGGGTGTCACGGAAGCCCGGCTGGCCGCAGGTGCGCTCATCGGCAAGCAAGCGCCCGCCTATGTGGCGCTGAGCGCCCTCCCGGTTGACCACTCCAACGTCCTGGAAGCCTGGCAGCAGGTCTACCACGAGGACGCTCCGAAGGATATCCAGGACTCCTACAAGCAGTAGCCAGACCCGACGGCGCGGGGTTCCACCCCGCGCCGCGCCGAAAGGGCAATAATGAACACCGCAGACAATGTCGTCGAAATGCGCTCGATCTCCAAGGGCTTCAACGGCGTTTCCGTGCTGAAGGACGTCGGCTTCGACGTCCGAAAGGGTGAGGTCCACGCACTCGCAGGCGGCAACGGCGCCGGGAAGTCCACGCTCATGAAGATCCTTCAGGGCGTGTACCAGGCAGACGCAGGCGAGATCCTCATAGCCGGGGAGCCAGCCGCGATTAACTCGATCCAGGACGCGAAGGCTGCCGGGATCGGGATGGTCTTCCAGGAATTCAGCCTCGTACCTAGCCTGACCGTTGCCCAGAACATCTTCCTGGCTGCCGAACCGCTCGGCAGGGGCGGGCTCATTGACGACCGCACCGCGGTGAAACGGGCCAGGGAGGTCTTCGCTGAGATGGAGGTCGACGTCGACCCCCGCGCGGAGGTTTCCCGGCTCGGGACTGCCTACTGGCAGCTGACCGAGATTGCCAAGGCCCTCGCCCAAAACGCCCAAGTGCTGATCATGGACGAACCCACTGCCAGCCTGGCCCGGCACGAGTCCGAAGCGCTCTTCGAACTGATTGACCGCCTCAAGCAGCGCGGCATCTCGATCATCTACATCTCGCACCGAATGGACGAGGTGTACAGGCTCGCTGACCGGATCACCATCCTCCGCGACGGCCGCCACCTCCTTACCGCGCCGCTGACCGACGTCACTCCCGAACAGATCGTGGAAGGCATCGTGGGCAAGAAGATCGAGGGCCAGCTTTCCTATCGTGCGCGGGACCATGCGGTGCACGACGGCGCGCCCTTGCTTGAGGTGCGGGGGCTTAATGCCGGGCACCGGGTGCGGGACGTTTCCTTTACGCTCCGGCCCGGCGAGATCCTCGGACTGGCAGGGCTGATGGGAAGCGGACGCACCGAGCTCGCCCGTGCCCTCTTCGGCATTGACAAGGTGGACAGCGGGGAAGTCCTCCTGCGGGGCAAAAAGGTCACCCTTGCCACGCCCCAGCAGGCCATCAATGCCGGGATCGCCCTCATTCCGGAGGACCGCAGGGCACAAGGCCTTGTGCTGGAGCATTCCGTCCAGGACAACCTGCTGCTGCCGCTGCTCGGACAGATCCAGCGGGGGCCCCTCCTGGACGGCGCCAAGGGCAAGGAATTGTCCTCGTCACTGATCAAGAGGTTCGCAGTCAAGGTGGCCCACCCCAACCGCCCGGTCCGGCTCCTCTCGGGTGGCAACCAGCAGAAGGTGGTCATCGCCAAGTGGCTGGGCACCGATCCGGACATCCTGATCCTGGACGAGCCCACGGCCGGCGTGGACATCGGCACCAAAAGCGAAATTTTGGACATGATCCGTGAGTTGGCGAGTGCCGGCAAAGCCGTCATCGTCATCTCCTCCGAGTACCCCGAACTACTCGCGGTCAGCGACCGCGTCCTCGTCCTCAAGGACGGCTCCATCATCCGCGACATTCCCCGCAGCGAGATCGCTGACGAGGAGTATCTCCAACTTGCAGTCCAGGGAGTCTGAACAGTGAGCAAGGCAAACACCATCGCGCCCCGGGACACCGCGGCCCGCAATTTCGGCACCGTCCTGAAAGAACTCGACTGGCGGCGCTACGTCATCTACATCGGCTTCGTCGTCGTCTTCCTTTTCTTCGCCATTCTGCTGCGCGACCAGGGCTTCCTGTCGCCGAACAACCTGCTGAACATCTTCCGGCAGACCGCCACTATCACCGTCATCGCCGTGGGCATGACCTACGTGATCGCATGCGCCGAGATCGACCTGAGCGTCGGATCTGTGGCCGGCCTCTCCAGTGTCTGCACCGCTATGGCACTGTCCCAGTGGGGACTGGTTCCCGGCATCCTCGCGGGCCTCGCCGTCGGGCTCGTGGTCGGATCGGTCAACGGTGCGCTTGTCAGCCTCCTCGGCATACCGTCCTTCCTGGTGACGCTCGGCATGCTGGGGATAGCGGTCGGCGTCGCCCAGTGGATCACCGCGTCGGCGCCGCAGCCCATCCTGAACGACACGTTCAACATGCTGTTTGGATCCGGCAACTTCGGTCCAATTCCGGGCTTGGTGGTCTGGAGCGCCATCTTCGTGGCCATCGGCGCCGTCGTGCTGAACCGCACCAGGTTCGGCCGCCAGGTCCTGGCTACAGGAGGCAACCGCAACGCTGCAGAGTTCACCGGCATCAACACCAAGCGCATCAAGTTCCAGGTGCTCCTTATCTCGGCCGTGGCGGCAAGCGTCGCTGGCATGCTCTACGCCGGCCGCCTCCAGTCCGGACGGTTCCAGTGGGGATCAGGAGACGAACTCTCTGCCATCGCTGCCGTCATCCTGGGTGGAACCAGCCTCTTCGGCGGGTTCGGCTCCATCATCGGCACACTCTTCGGCGCCCTGCTGATCGGCCTGATCAACAACGGACTGATCCTCGCCGGGCTCGACAGCAGCCAGCAGCAGGTTGTCCGCGGCGCAATCATCATCCTGGCCGTCGCTATGGCCCGGAAAAAGTAGCACACATGACTCCCAATCCTTCTTCGGCTCCTGAAAGGCAGAAGCAATGAAACTTGGTTACTGTTCCATCACCTGGGGTGGCGTCGTGGGCCACGCCCAAGGCGTGACAAGCGTCAAGGACCTCTTTTACCTCACTCACGGATCTATGAAGGACGCCGTCCGGGACATCGCATCCGTCGGCTACGAGGGCGTTGAGATGTTCGACGGAAACCTCGCGGAATACGCGGAAAAGCCCGAGGAGCTCAAAGAAATCCTCGCCAGTTCCGGGGTATCCCTGGCAAGTGTGTACACGGGCGCCAACTTCATCTATGCCGACATCCTTCCGGACGAGTTGCACCGGATTCACCGGGCTGCCGAGCTGGCCGCAAACTTCGGTGCAGAACGCCTGGTGGTTGGAGGGGGAGCACGCCGCGCGGCCGGAACCACCGAAGAGGACTACCGCCGGCTCGGCAAGGCCCTCGACAGCGTCACGGACATCGCCGAAGGCTTCGGGCTCTCGGCGAGCTACCATCCGCACCTGACCACCATCGTGGAGAGCCCGGACGAGCTGGACAAGCTCATGCCGCTCACGCGGATCGGTTTCTGCCCCGACACCGCCCACCTTGCGGCCGGCGGCGCAGATCCGGCAGCTGTCATCCGGAAGTACCCCGACAGGATCCGGCATGTCCACCTTAAGGACCTCCGGCAAGACCCCTTCTCGTTCCTCCCCCTGGGCCAGGGGGAACTCGACTTCCCGGACATCCTCGCGGCAATCCGGGAAAGCGGATATGACAGCTGGCTCATGGTCGAACTCGACGGCTACGACGGGGATCCCCGGGAAGCCGCCGAGATCAGCAAGAAGTACCTCGAGAAACTCCTCTGACCCTCCTGACCACCAGGGAGAGCCACCGCAGGCGACTCCCGACTTTTCCGAAAGGAACACGATTCACATGCAGCACCTTAATGTCGGCCTCATCGGAGGCGGCTTCATGGGCAAAGCCCATTCCTTGGCTTACGCCGCCATGCCCATGTTCTTTTGGCCGGCTCCGGCCCTCCCGGTCCGCAAGGTCATCGCCGAGGCCAACCCCGAACTGGCTGCCGAAGCGGCCCGCCGCTTCGGCTTCGAGAACTCCACCTCGGACTGGCGCAGCATCATCGACGATCCGGACATCCACGTCGTAGACATTGCCACGCCGAACCACCTCCACGCCGAAATTGCGATCGCCGCGGCCGAAGCAGGCAAGCACATCATCTGCGAGAAGCCGCTGGCGCGTACAGGCGAAGAATCAAAAGCCATGTACGACGCGGTGAAGAACACCGACATCGTCCACATGGTCGCCTTCAACTACCGGCGCACTCCCGCCGTCGCGCTGGCCAAGAAATACATTGAGGAAGGCTCCATCGGCCGCATCCTCAGCTTCCGGGGTACCTACCTGCAGGACTGGAGTGCGGACCCCAATTCCCCGTTGTCCTGGCGTTTCCAGAAGTCGATCGCAGGTTCGGGCGCCCTTGGTGACATCGCCACCCACGTCATTGACATGGCCCGGTACCTTGTGGGGGAGTTCAGCGCCGTCAATTCCCTCCTGTCCACCTGGATTCCTGAGCGGCCGCTCCAAGCGGGCGGTGCCGACGCACTCGGAACGGTACGGGGCGGCGAAGGCCCGCGCGGCGAAGTTGACGTGGACGATGAGGTGATGACGATGATCCGCTTCGCCAACGGCGCCGTGGGATCCCTTGAGGCGACACGCAATGCGTATGGACGGAACAACTACATCACCTTCGAAATCCACGGAACCGAAGGAAGCATCGTCTTCAACTACGAACGACGCGATGAACTCCAGGTCTGCTTCGCCTCCGATCAAGGGGACCGCCGCGGATTCCGCACCGTTTACACCGGCCCGGCCCATCCCTACGGAGAAGGACTCTGGCCCATTCCGGCCCTTGGCATCGGCTACGGGGAAACGAAGATCATCGAAGCCTACGATTTCTTCAAAGCCATTGCGGAAGGCGGAAGCGTGAGCCCCAACTTCGCAGACGGCTACCAGACAGCCCTCATTGACGACGCGATTGTCGAATCCGCTGCAAAAGAGGCCTGGGTGGAGGTTCCGCTAATCACGGCTTGACGCAAGGTGGCGCCGCCGTCGTCCTCTATCTCAAGGGGCGCGGCGGCCCCCCAGGCGCCGTTCCTGCGATCGTCGATGAAATCAAGGCCGCCGCCGATTACTACGGTTTCGATAACGCGGGCCAGGTCGTCAGCAGGTTCTCCCAGGTCCATGCCGGCACGCACGTCCCCGGTTGCGAGGACGCCATTGGCGAAATTCTGGTAGCCGGGCCATAAGGGGGGCCTGCATGCTGGCACAGCCTTGAGTGACGCGTGAGTCAGGACTGGAACTGCTGCATCACCGAGAGGTGGCCGGCCCGGGCCGAGACCAGGCACTTGGCCAGATAGAAGGGCCGGTTGCCGTTCCGCACGTACTGCGTCAGGACCAGCACCGGGTCCGACGGGCGCAGGTCCAGCAGCTTCGCCCGGCTGGGTCCCACCTGGCTGAGGCTGATCTGGCACTCGCCCGGCCCGGCCAGCCGGCCCAGCTGGTTGTTGAGCGCGGCAAGCAAGGTGGCGCCGCCGTCGTCCTCTATCTCAAGGGGCGCGGCGGCGCCCTTGCCGACGCTGACCGGCTGGGCGGTGACGTTTTCCTGCAGGTGGGCGATCGCCTCGCCGTCGCGGATCAGGACCGATTCCCAGAGCCAGCAGTCGGTGCCGGGCTCGACTCCGATGCCGGGGGCGACGAATTCTGAGGCGGCCTGCCGGACCACCTGGGTGCGCTTGACCTCCACCTGCTGCCCGGGGCTGCCGAGGACGTCCTCGAACGGCTGGATGCGCTCGATGCCGATGCGGGGGAGCGTGTCCGAGACGAAACGCCCGACGCCGCGCCGCGCCCTGATGAGACCGTCCTCCTCGAGCAGCATGAGGGCCTCGCGGACCACGGTGCGGCTGACCTTCATGTCAGTGCCGAGTTCGGTTTCGGTGGGGATCATGGACCCGGGCGTGAGCAGGCCGTTGCGGATGGCTGCGGCGATCCGTGAGTACACCGCGACGCGCAGGGGGGCGCCGGGCTGGGCGGCCACCGGCTGGGACAGGAACCGGGCGGCGTCCTGGTGCACGATCTGCCTCGCTTGTCTGGGGTGGATCCGGAGTCGGTACGGGGGATTCCAGCCTAGTGCAACGTCGGACGCGTGTGTTGGACAAGCGCGGGATTGCTGACTGTGCGGGCAGGGCGCTAATTCTGTGCAACCACGCCCTTGCCGAGCGCCATGGTTGACGAAAAGCTGCCACCCATCCAGTATCAAGTGATCCACGGAACCGAATACGCACGTGTTCCGTCTAGGCGCAGGGGGATGCGGGTGGACTGGTGGTGGCTCTCGTCGGCGGCCAATACGGTGGTGGCTGTCTCTTACCTGGCGATTTCGGTGGCAATCATTGTGCCCTTGGCCCGGTCCGGGCAGGTGCGCCGGAACCGGCTGGGGACTGCTACGGCAGCAATCTTCTTTACCTGCTCCGTCGGGCACGGCCTCCACGCTGTCCATCCGCTGCTGCCTCTCCTGGGGCTGGACGTCCTCGAGGGCCACGCCTCCAGGGAGGGCATCTCCTGGCATGACGCGTTGTGGGAGGTGACAACGGCGGGAGTGGGCGTCTACTACTGGACGCTGCGCCGGGCATACGCCTCCATGCTGGCGGGACCGGCGATTTTCGAGGACCTGATCGAGCGGCAGCGCCTGGCGGAACTTGAAGCCGAAGCGGAGCTGAATGCTGTGCGCCGGCAGGGCGCCGCAGAGCTTGAACTCAGTGAGAAACGCTTCCGGCTTGCCTTTGAGCACGCCCCGATCGGCATCGCACTCCTCAGCCTGGACCCCGGAGAGGCAGGCAAGGTGCTGCGGGCCAACTCCGCCTTCTACGCCCTCCTGGGGCGCACGCCCGCGGACGTGGAGTCCGGCAGTGTCCTGGATTTCATTGTGCCGGAGGACCGGTCCGCGGCCCGGCACCGGCTGGCACAGATGCTGCGCGGAGAAGTCACTGAGTACACCGCTTCCCGGCGTTTCCTCCACGCCGGCGGCGACATCGTCTGGACGTCGATGACAAGCGCGGTGGTGGCCGATGACCGTGGCGTGCCCCTGTACCTGGTTGCCCAGTTCGAGGACATCACGGGCCGCCGCGAAGCTGAACAGCTGCTCACCCGGCAGGCAATGCATGACGGCCTGACGGGCCTGCCGAACCGGGTGCTGCTGATGGACAGGATCAGCCATGCCCTTTCGCGGACCCAGGACCGCAGCACGCATGTGGCCGTGTTCTTCGTGGACGTGGACGGTTTCAAGGCCGTCAACGACACGTTGGGACATGCCGCCGGCGATCTCCTCCTCATCGAAGTAGGCCGGCGGCTGCGCTCCATGGGGCGCGGGGACGATACCGTGGCCCGCCTGGCAGGAGACGAATTCGTGGTGCTCTGCGAAGACGTCCAGGACCGGGCCGCAGCTGAAGCCACGGCCCGCCGCCTGCTGGACGGGCTGGAGCGGCCCTACGAAATCGACCGCGACGTCTTCCGGACCAGCGCCAGCATCGGCATAGCGCTGTCCGGCCGGGACAGCACCGCGGCCGACCTGCTGCAAAACGCCGACATCGCTATGTACCGGGCCAAGGAAGCAGGCCGGGGCCGGTACGTGTTCTACGACAGGAACCTGCGCGCCATCCGTGACAACCGGCTGCGCACCGAGAAGGAACTGCGGCAGGGAATTGAAAACGGCGAACTGCGCGTTCTCTTCCAGCCCGTCATTGGCCTGGCCGACGGAAGCCTTGCTTCCGTGGAGGCGCTCGTGCGCTGGGACCATCCGGACCGGGGCCTGCTCGCGCCGGCCGAGTTCCTGGACGTGGCGGAAACAACCGGGCTGATCGTTCCCCTGGGGCGCTGGATGATCCCCGAAGCCTGCCGCCAGGTGGCGGCATGGCAGCGCAAAGATCCCGGACGCGCTCCGCAGCACGTATCTGTCAATGTCAGCGCCGTTGAACTCAGCAGCCCCGGCATGGTGAACGTCGTGGCGCGTGCCCTTCGCGAGGCCGGGCTTCCGCCCGGCGCCCTGTGCGTTGAGATCACTGAGTCCGCCCTGCTGGACAGCAACAGCAGCAACATCTCCACCGTCTGGCAGCTGCGGGCCATGGGCATCCGGATCGCGCTGGATGACTTCGGCACGGGCTATTCCTCGCTCACCAACCTGAAGCGCTTCCCGGTGGATGTGGTCAAGATCGACAGGTCCTTCGTGGCCGGACTTGGCACCGACGCCGAGGACACCGCCATCGTCGGCGCCGTCGTCGGGCTGGCCCACGCACTTGGGCTGGCCACCACGGCCGAAGGCGTCGAAACTGCCGCCCAGCGCGATCACCTGCGGCGCCTCGGATGCACCCACGCCCAGGGGTATCTCTACTCCCGGCCGGATACCATCTCCGGGCTCACCGGACTCGCTGCCCGGCTCACGGCCATGGAGTCCGCAGAGCCGCTGCACTAAACCTGCCCGGCCAGGTCATTTTCGAACTCGTGCGGACCCGCGTGCTAGCAGCTCGACTGCGAGTTGTGCGTGCGCGTCTCCCCGTTGGTGGTGACGGTCTGGGAACCGCTGCGGCAGGTGTCGCCGTCCTCGGTAAAGGTGCTCGTACTGTTCATTTTTGTCACCTTGTCGTTCAGCATGTAGTGCGTTTTGTAGTCAAACGTCGACACAGTGCCCCCGTCGTTTTGCACTGTCATCTGATCGCGGGTGTTTGTGGTGTAGTACCCCTCATCGGTGACGCGCGTCGCGCCGCGGTACTCATACGATGAACCGTTGGGGAAGCTGTATTCGACGTGTTCCACCTGGGTGGGGTTGCTGCGGGAGTCAGACGGCGGCGCGGCCACGGCCGGCGAGGCGGTGAGGGCGAGAGCCAGGCCAGCGCCGGAGGCGAGGACGAGGCGGGTCATACGGTTCATTTTGGGGTCCTTCCCTATCTTGGTCGGGCACCCCAGCGCGCAGTGGGTAAATCCTAACGTTGGATTAACCCTTCCGTCAACGGGTTGGCCGTTGCTCCGCCGACGGCCGCCGCGTCTGCGGTGCGGCGGCCGTCGGCGGTGCAATCGTTTCCCCTGTTCCTGGTTTACTCGGGGGTGACGTAGGCTCCGGCAATGCCGCCATCTACCAGGAAGGTGGAGGCGGTGATGAAGGATGCGTCGTCGCTGGCCAGGAAGGCAACGGCAGCGGCAAGTTCCTCAGGCTCGGCGAACCGTCCCAGCGGAACGTGGACCAGCCTTCGCGCAGCCTTCTCTGGATCCTTGGCAAACAGTTCCTTCAACAGCGGCGTGTTGACGGGACCCGGGCAGAGGGCATTGACGCGGATGCCCTCGCGGGCGAACTGGACCCCCAGTTCACGGCTCATCGACAGGACACCGCCCTTGGACGCGCTGTAGGAAATCTGGGACGTGGCGGCACCCATCACCGCCACGAAGGACGCCGTGTTGATGATTGACCCCTTGCCCTGTGCCTGCATGTACGGCAGGGCGTATTTGCAGCAGTAAAACACGGAGGTGAGGTTTACTTCCTGCACCCGGCGCCAGGCGTCGATTCCCGTATCGATGATGGAGGCGTCATCCGCCGGGGAAATCCCGGCGTTGTTGAACGAGATATCCACGCTTCCGTAGGTTTCATTGGTGACGGCATAGAGGTTCCTGACCTCCTCCTCGCTGGTGACGTCAACTTTTACGAACAGCCCGTCCACTTCCTCGGCAACCTGCTGGCCCGCGGTGGAATCGAGGTCTGCGATGACGACGTGGGCCCCTTCGGAAGCGAACCTGCGTGCAGTGGCCAGCCCGATTCCGCTGGCACCGCCGGTGATGACGGCGCTGCGGCCCTTGAGGCGGCTGGAGATGACTTCAATCATGGTGTTCTTCCTTACTTGCTCTGCTTAGTCGGTGGTGGAAATGAAGACGTTCTTGGTTTCGGTGAAGGCGTTCAGTGCATCAGGGCCCAGTTCGCGGCCAAGGCCCGACTGCTTGAAGCCGCCAAAGGGTGTGGAGTACCTGACGGATGAATGCGAGTTGACGGATAGGTTTCCGGACTCGAGCCCGCGGGCAACCCGCAGCGCCCGCCCCACATCCCGGGTCCAGATGGAGCCGGACAGGCCGTAGACAGTGTCGTTGGCAAGGCGGAGCGCGTCAGCCTCGTCCGTGAAGGGCACCACTGCCACCACCGGACCGAAGATCTCCTCCTTCATCACCCTGTCCTCGCGGGACGGCGTCAGGACGGTGGGAGGAAACCAGAACCCCCTCCCTTCAGGCGCCGACCCGCGGAACGCCACGGGAGCCCCGTCGGGTACGAAGCCGGACACGGTGCGGCGCTGCGCGGCGGAAATCAAAGGCCCCATGAACGCGTCTTCATCCCCGGGGTTCCCGACCTTCAGCGCCTTGACCGCAGGTTCGAGAAGTTCCAGGAACTTCTCGAAGACGTTGTGCTGCACCAGGATGCGGGAGCGGGAGCAGCAGTCCTGGCCGGCATTATCGAAGGCCCCGCCCGGCGCGGCGGCGGCGGCCGCCTCCAGGTCCGCATCAGCGAAGATGATGTTGGCGCTTTTGCCGCCCAGTTCCAGCGTCACGGGCTTGACCTGCTCGGCGCACCCGGCCATGATCCGTTTGCCCACGCCCGTTGACCCGGTGAAAACCACCTTGCGTACGGCAGGGTGGGTCACAAAGCGTTCCCCCACGATGGATCCCTTGCCTGGGATGATCTGCAGGACACCCGGCGGCAGTCCGGCTTCGAGTGCCAGGTGGCCAAGCCGCAGGGCAGTCAGCGGTGTCAGTTCGGCGGGCTTGAGGACCACGGTATTGCCCGCGGCCAGGGCGGGGGCAAAGCCCCATGCGGCGATGGGCATCGGGAAGTTCCAGGGGACAATGACGCCCACAACACCCAATGGCTCGTTGAAGGTGATATTGACCCCGCCGGCTACAGGGATCTGCTGTCCGAGGTGGCGTTCCGATGCCCCGGAGTAGTAGTTGAGGACGTCCCGGACATTGCCGGCCTCCCACCGCGCGTTGCCGATGGTGTGGCCGGCGTTGAGTACTTCAAGTTGGGCGAGGTTCTCGAGGTCCGCATCCACGGCAGCGGCGAAGCGGCGCAGCAGCATCGCCCGGTCTGCGGGTGGGACGTTGCGCCAGGCTTCGAAAGCCGCGGCGGCCTTCGCGATGGCCCTGTCCGTTTCTTCTAAGGAGTTGAGCGGAACCGTTTCAATGACTTCTTCGGTGGCCGGGTTCAGGACCTCAAACATGCTGCTGGACATCGACTAAGTTCTCCGTTCGTTCTGTGCGGTAGGTGCGGGCTGCATCAATGAACCCCTTGAAGAGCCGCAGGTCCTCCGGATTCTGTTCGGGGTGGTACTGCACCCCCAGCACCCAGCCGCCGGCTGTTGTCTCAAGGGCCTGTACGGTTCCGTCCTGCGCCGCCGCCGTCACGCAGAGGCCGTCCGCAATGCGGTCCATGGCCTGGTGGTGGTAGCAGGGGGCGCTGGCACGTTCCCCGAGCAGGCGGCCGCTGATGCTGCCAGGCCTGGTGGTGAATTTGACAGTGCCAAATACGCCCGGCGCCGGCTGGTATTGCGCTGAACCCGGCGTGACGTCAGGGATGTGCTGGATCAAGGATCCGCCCAGAGCCACGTTGAGGATTTGGGCTCCCCGGCAGATGGCAAACAACGGAAGTCCGGTGGCCAGCGCCGCCCTGGTCAGCGCGATGTCATGGGTGTCCCGGCCGGGTTGCGAGCGGGTCATTTCATGAGGCTCTGCACCGTAGTGCTCAGGCCCGACGTCGCTGCCGCCCGCGATGATAAGCCCATCCAGAAGCTCGACGACGGTGGTGTCGGTGCCGATCGGCGGCAGCAGGACAGGTGTACCGCCCGCCGCAACAACCGCCTCTACGTAGGTTCCGGGCAGGATTGCCGCGTCCGCTTTCCAGACCCCCCAGGCCGCCTCCTGGTAGTAGGTGGTGAGGCCGATGCGCGGCCGGTAAGCATTAGAGACGTTCAAAGCCACGCTTGTGCTCCCAATCCGTCACGGCACTGTCAAAGGCTTTAAGTTCTACGGCGGCAGCGTGCGCATAATGGTCCACAACCTCGTCGCCGAAGGACTTGCGGGCGATTTCGCTGGTGACCAGCAGGGCGCGCGCTTCCCTGAGAGTGGTGGGGATCCTGTCCGCGGCGGACTCATAGGCATTTCCCAGCATGATGGGTTCCAAAGGCAGATCATTCTCGATGCCGTGGATGGCTGCAGCGATGAGGGCCGCCGCCGCAAGGTAGGGGTTGACGTCGCCGCCACCCACGCGGTTTTCCACCCGAAGGCCGGGACCGCGGCCCACGACGCGCAGCGAGCAGCTGCGGTTGTCAAGGCCCCACGCGATGGCGGTTGGGGCGAAGCTGCCCTCGACGAAACGCTTGTATGAGTTGATGTTCGGCGCCAGGAAGTACGAAAGCTCCTTCATGGCTGCCAGCTGGCCCGCGACGAAGTTCTCCATGACGGGGCTGAACCCATGCTCCCCGCCACCGGCCAGTACCGGGTTGCCGTCCAGGTCCGTCAGGCTGAAATGGATGTGGCAGGAACTGCCCTCCCGCTCGTTGTATTTGGCCATGAACGTGATGCTCTTGCCGTGCTTCCCTGCGACTTCCTTTGCGCCGTTCTTGTAGAACGCGTGGTTGTCGCAGGCCCGAAGCGCCTCTGCATACCTGAACGTGATTTCCTGCTGGCCGTGGTTGCACTCGCCCTTCGAGGACTCGACTACAAGCCCGGCGTTCTCCATGCTCGTGCGGATGTCCCGGATGACGGGTTCCAGGCCTGCCGTGGCGAGCAGCGAGTAATCAACGTTGTAGCGGGTTGAGGGCTTAAGCCCGACGTAGTGCTTATCCCATGCTTCGGCGTAGCTGTCGTCAAACATGATGAATTCGAGTTCCGTGCCAATGTGGGCTCGGTAGCCGAGGGCCTCGAGCCGTTCGATCTGAGCCCGAAGGATCTGGCGGGGGGACTGGGCTACAGGACGCCCGTCAAGCCAGAAGATGTCGCACTGGACCATTGCCGTGCCTTCCAGCCAGGGAACAAGCCGGAGCGTGCTGACATCGGGCTTCATGACCATGTCGCCGTAGCCGGTTGCCCACGAGGACATCGCGTATCCATCAATGGTGTTCATTTCGACGTCGACGGAGAGGAGGTAGTTGCAGCCTTCAGCTCCGTGTCCCAGGACGTCCTCAAGGAACGACCTTGCGCCGCAGCGCTTTCCCTGGAGACGGCCCAGCGAATCGGTGATTGCGACGACCACCGTGTCGATCTCACCCGAAGCAACCTTCCGCTTCAGGTCTTCGACAGTCAGCGCGGCCTGGGAGTCGTTTCCCGTGGTGTGGTTGGTCATTTGATATCCGTAACTTCGATCCGATGATTTGCGTGATTTTTGCTCTCCGCAGGACGCGGGGGCGGTATTAGTTGCTGAGTTCGGCTTCCGCTGCCGCGAGCTGGGCAAATTCCTCTTCGGGCGCACCGGCCACAATCCGGTGCCGGCTGTAGAACCAGTAGTAGAGGAGCGCGGCGGCAAACACGGCGGCGGTGATGGACGCTGCCATGACATCGACGACGAACGTGGCGACGACGGCGACGGCGGCCAAGACGAGGGCAACGGTTGTTGTGACGGCGCCGCCCGGTGTCCGGTACCCGCGGTGAAGGTCGGGTTCCTTGATGCGCAGGACAATGTGCGAAAGGTTCAGCAGCACGTAGGAGACCGTGGCTCCGAAGACTGCAATGTTGATGAGCAGGGCGCCGTTGCCCGTTGTGGCAGCCAGGACGAACCCGAGGGCGCCGGGGACGATGAGGGCCCAGTATGGAGTGCGCCGTTTGCCTGTCAGGGAGAGCCACTTGGGAAGGTACCCTGCGCGGGAAAGGGCGAAGAGCTGCCGGGAATAGGCGTAGATGATGGAGAAGAAGCTGGCCACCAGCCCTGCGAGCCCCGCATAATTTACGAAGTCTGCGAGGATCGTATTGCCCCCGTAGGCCAGGCGGATTGCTTCGGGAAGGGGGTTGCTTGAGGCGCCCATCGCCTCGGAGCCGGCGGCACCGGGAACCAGGACCAGCATGAGGGCACCAAAGACCACCAGGACCACGAGGGCGGCGATGATGCCGCGGGGCATGTCCCTTTTGGGGTCCGCCGTTTCCTCCGCTGCCAGCGGGACGCCTTCAACCGCGAGGAAGAACCAGATGGCATATACGAGGGCAGCCACGGCACCGCCGATGCCCATGGGAAGGAAAGCGCTGGACGTCGGTGAGCCGTCCGGCACAACATCGAAAAGGTTTGCCGCGTTGAAGTGCGGTACCAGCCCCACCACCACTGCCGCCAGGGCGATGACGGCTATTGCGGTGATCGCAAAGATCAGTTTCAGTGCCTCGCCGACGCCGCGGAGGTGGATCCCGACGAAGACGGCGAAGGCAACAAGGTAGACCGGCCAGGAGTTCGTGAGGCCGAAGAGCCCCAGGGCTTCGACATAGCCGCCGATGAAGGTGGCGATGGCGGCGGGGGCCACGGCGTATTCGATCAGCACGGCCATCCCGGTGGCAAACCCGCCCAGCGGGCCAAGCGCCCGGCGCGCGAACCCGTAGCCGGCGCCGGTGGCGGGCAGTGCGGAGGAAAGTTCGGCCAGGCCGAACACCATGCAGGCGTACATGATGCCCATCAGGATGAACGCAATGAGCAGGCCGCCCCAGCCGCCCTGGGCAAGGCCCAGGTTCCAGCCGGCGAAGTCTCCGGAGATCACGTAGGCAACTCCGAGCCCGGCGAGCAGGACCCATCCGGCCGCTCCGCGTTTGAGTTGCCGGTGGTGGAGGTAGCCCTCGTCGTCATTGACGGGCTGCCCCGAGGGATGTAATGACATGGGAATTCCCTTCTTTCAAGGGTTCTAATGGTCTGTAATTAGTCCAAAAGTTCTTTGCCAGTGTGGTGCACGTCACCGCACGGAGTCAAGCAATATTCGTTTTTCTATTCAAATTTCGGAAAATTTCCCGCAGGCTCGGCCTGTGCGGGAAGCGGCAATAGGCCTGTTATTAGACCGCGCTAGGATGGACTCATGGAAGAGTCACTGCTTGGGGTCCCCACGAGGCTCATACGGCCGGTCCGGCACGGGAACGCCTTTGAGGAAACCATCGAACGGCTGCTCCAAAACATCAAGCTGGGGCTTTTTGGTGTGGGCGACAAGCTGCCGGCCGAGCGGGAGCTCTCGGAACTGCTGGGCGTGTCCAGGGCAACGCTGCGTGACGCCCTGGCGGAGCTCCAAAAGGCCGGCTATGTGGAAGTCCGCCGCGGCCGGACCGGGGGCACCTATGTATCCGCGCGGAGGCTGGGGGAGCTGAGGGGTAGCGCAGGCCTGGACCCGGCGGAGGTCAACGACGTCCTCACCTTCCGCGCCGTGCTGGAACCTGCTGCAGCGTCGCTGGCCGCGCAGGCCATGCTCTCCCCGCGGCAGCGACGCCACCTGCTCGACACCCTCGCCGACGTGGCAGGGGCACCCGCGGAACTGTACAGGCCCAAGGATGCGCGGTTTCACGTGGCCATCGCGGAAGTGTGCGGATCACCCAGCCTCGTTGCCGCCGTCGCAGACGCCCGGGCGAGGGTCAGCGACCTCCTTGACCGCATCCCGTTCCTGGAGCCCAACCTTGAGCATTCCAACCGGCAGCATCAGGAGCTCATCGATGCCATACTCCGTGGCGACGCGGAGGGCGCCTACCAGGTAGCTGCCGATCATTTGCAGGGGACGGCCTCCCTGCTCCACGGCTTTCTTATCTCTCCGGAGGGTTCGTCAGCCGCTACAAAAGCCGTGCGCTGAGATTTTCCATGGCAGTGCGCGCCCTTGACAGCCGGTCCAGCACTTAGGAATATCAAGACTGCCGGCGGGTCCCGGCTTCTTCCTGGGGACGCTGACCTCCGGCTCGGCCTCTCCAAGGGGGGTTATCGGATGCAGTCAGCACGCCGTCGTCGCAGACCCTTTCGCAGTGCGGCTGCGATTGCCACGGCCGTCCTGATGGTGTCCACGGCGGGCTGCGCCCGCCCTCCGGAACCCCCGGGGCCTCCCAACGGGTTTGCGCCCCCTGCACCTGATGTCCGGATCGCTGCCGTCGGCGACATGAACGACGCAGGGAACACTGACCCTGACAGCCCGTCCGGCCGGAACGCTGCTGCGATAAGCCGACTCGTGCAGGACGACCAGATCGACGCGTTCCTGGGTCTGGGTGACTTCCAGTACGACACCGCCTATTGCGACGACTACGTGAACTATTGGGCGACCCTGTGGAGTGGCACGATGCCCAAGCTGTACTGGGTTTCGGCCCCCAACCATGACTGGGAACCCGGCCGCAATGAGGACCTCGACAACTTCATGAACGGCCAGTGCCCGGGGGCTCCGGAGAAGTCTGCGATCAACGGGGAGCGTGGGCGCATCGAGAACGGGGAGGCGTACTCGAAGGACTTCGGGAGCTGGCACTTCGCGTTCCTGTCCTCAGCGCACTGGCGGTACAACCCAGCACAGGCCCGGGCGATGACAAGATGGCTGGACAAGGACCTCGCCGCCGCGAAGGCGGCCGGGCAGCACCTGGCGGTGGTGCACCACGAGCCCTACTTCACGTCGAACACGTCCGAGCACAACCGGGCTGCTGACCACAAACCGTGGATCGAGGTGATGTGGAAGCACCGGGTGCGCCTGACACTGTCGGGGTCACAGCACAACTACGAGCGGTCATGCCCGGTGAACAATAGGGACGAATGCGTCGATGACGGGATGACGGCGTTCCAGGTTTCCACTGGCGGCATTGGACTCCGCCCCTTCACCAGCAGTCCGCGGTATATCGAGAACCGGTTCAGCGACACCCACGGTTTCCTTCGGCTGACACTGCGCCATGACGGTTCCTTCGACTGGAACTTCATTGCAACACGGGGGCCGGGCACGGACTCAGGGACGCGTTCCGCACCCAAATAAGGGCCACCGTGCGCGCCGGTTCATCAAGCCCGCTGGCTAGCTGATGGCGGTCATGACGTTCCAGCCGGGCCCCACGTTGATGCGCCAGCCGAAGACGCCGTTGCCGGTGCCGGGGTAGGTCCAGAGGGTGCCGTCGCTGTCGCGGGCGGTGAGGTCGGGTTTGCCGTCGCCGGTGAGGTCGCCGGCGGCGCTGATGGCGGTCATGACGTTCCAGCCGTCGCCGACTTTGATGCGCCAGCCGAAGAGGCCGTTGCCGGTGCCGGGGTAGGTCCAGAGGGTGCCGCTGGTGTCGCGGGCGGTGAGGTCGGGTTTGCCGTCGCCGGTGAGGTCGCCGGCGGCGCTGATGGCGGTCATGACGTTCCAGCCGGGGCCGACTTTGATGCGCCAGCCGAAGAGGCCGTTGCCGGTGCCGGGGTAGGTCCAGAGGGTGCCGTCGCTGTCGCGGGCGGTGAGGTCGGGTTTGCCGTCGCCGGTGAGGTCGCCGGCGGCGCTGATGGCGGTCATGACGTTCCACCCGGGCCCTACGTTGATGCGCCAGCCGAAGAGGCCGTTGCCGGTGCCGGGGTAGGTCCAGAGGGTGCCGCTGGTGTCGCGGGCTACGAGGTCGGGTTTGCCGTCGCCGGTGAGGTCGCCGGCTGCGCTGATGGCGGTCATGACGTTCCAGCCGTCGCCGACTTTGATGCGCCAGCCGAAGAGGCCGTTGCCGGTGCCGGGGTAGGTCCAGAGGGTGCCGCTGGTGTCCCTGGCCAGCAGGTCGGGCAGGCCGTCTCCGGTAAAGTCCCGTTCTGCCACGACAGGAGCCGGCAGCCACGCCTCACGCCCCGTGTTGACCAGACGGTTGGGGGTGCCCGGTGACGCGCCGGTGATAACACCCGCGGCGGCGGCTGAAGTCAGTTCGGCGGAGATCCCGGCCGGCGTCTGCCCGGGGTTCTGGGACAGGGCAACCGCAGCTGCACCCGCAACGTGCGGGGCCGCCATGGACGTGCCGTTCATGGTGGCCGTAGCCGTCGTCGAGGTGTGCCCGGCCGACAGGATGCCGACGCCGGGCGCATACAGGTCAACACAGCTTCCATAGTTTGAAAACCATGCCTGGCGGTCCGAGGAATCGCTGGCTGCGACAGTCAGGGCCTCGGGCACCCGTGCCGGTGACCGGGTGCAGGCATCTATCGAGGTGTTGCCGGCAGCCACAACTGTTGTGACGCCGTCGCTAATGACTCCGCGGACGGCCGCGTCCACCACGCTGTTGGCGCCGCTGCCAAGGCTGAGGTTGGCGACGGCGGGTGTGCCCGCGGCATGGTGGGAGGCTATCCAGTCAAGACCGGCGACGACGTCCGAATCGTAGCCGGAGCCTTGGCAGTCGAGGACACGGACCGGAACGATGGTGGCTGCCTTCGCCACTCCGAACGTTTTCCCGGCGATGGTGCCGGCCACGTGCGTGCCGTGGCCGTTGCAGTCACCGCTGCCCAGGCCATCAGCAACGGCGGTCCAGCCCGCAGTCACCCGTCCGCCAAAATCATTGTGTGCGGCAAACACGCCGGTATCGATGACGTAGGCGTTGACGCCGGCCCCGGAGGACGGCGGCGCGAAGGTGCCGGAGAGCGGGAGCGCCTTCTGGTCGATCCTGTCCAACCCCCATGGCGGCGACTGCTGGGTCTCGGACAGGGAAACGGGCGCATCCGGGGCGATGGCGGAGATCCGGGGTGAACGGGCGAGGGCAGCTGCCTGCCCCGGGGTGGCTGTGATGACTGCACCCCGTACCGCGGCAGAGAAGGTTTTTCCCACGGCCACCCCTTGGGAGCGTAGGCCCTGGGCCTCATTGGCGACGTCGGCGCCCGCGGCGAAGCTGACCAGGTACCGTTCGCTGCCGCCGGGACTTTGCGGCTCGAACGCGGCCGCAGAGGGTGCCGCAACAGCCGGCGCGGCTGCAGGCAGAACAGCGGCCGCCAGCACAAAGGCGCCAAACGCGCCCAAGAGTCGTTTCGACAATGGCATGAATCTGCTTCCCCCCTGTACACCGGCTGAGCCCGGGGCCTTTCCCGACGCTTGGACTCCGTTCAGGAAACCGTACGTTGTGGCCGTAAGGAGTTTACAGGAGCAGCCCCGGCCGCGTCCGCCGCCAAAGCCGCCAAATTTAACCTCACCGGGCCCTTCCAGAGTCCTGCTGGCGTGGGAGACTTCAGTCATGGGCATCGAACAGTGGTGGGCAAAGCTGCAGCCATCCACGCAGGAGTGGCTGATCGAGAACAACGGCGACGTGGTGCCCCCGGCAGTGGTGGCCGAAATTGCCCAGGCCGGCGGACCGGCCGGCGACGATTCATGGTGGGCCGGCCAGGGCGAAACCCCGGGGCACTATTTCCCTGACGAGGCCATCGACTGGGTCGAGACCACCGCAAACGATGAGGAAGCCGATTAGCGGAGGAACACCATGGCTGTCTTTCAGAGCGTCTCGGGAATCGGGCGCCCAGGGAAGAGCGTGGCATACTGCCGGCGGTACATCCGGCGCCCGACCAGGCGGTAGGCAAGCCGGACCGGCAGTGGAATCTCCCTGAACAGTTCCTTCCGGTCCTGGGGAGGATTGGTGGCCAGCACCATGCCGAGGTAGGCCACCATGAACTTCTTGTCGAACTGCTCGATCCCGTGCTGGCCCACCCCTTCCATCTCCTTCTGGTCCATCACCCGGTCCACGACGGGCATCACCTCGGTGACCTCGCGCCGCAGGTGCACCTTGAGGACGGACGAGAGGTCCTCGTAAAGGCCGGCGAGTTCCTCGCCCGCCTCCGCGTCCGCCTTCTGCATCCAGCGCAGGCGGACAGGTTCAATGCCCTCAAGCCGCTGCGTGACCTGCCTGTGCTGCTCGAGCATCAGCCCCACGTGCAGGGCGCAGGCCGGTGCCCGTTCCGCCAGCTGCGGGTACATGAGCAGGTCTTCGCCCTCATGGTGGACGTGGAGCACCTTGTCGAAGTTGCCGAGCACCTCACCCACGTACGCGGCCCGGCCGGTATCGCCGGGCGCCACGGACCGCACCAGGCCGGGTGCCTCGTCGTAAGCCCAGAGGAAAAAACGGTGGATGCGCCGCATTGCCGCAGTCCCGGTGCAGAGGACCGGCCCCGGCGGCAGGGGTGCTGCGGTTTCGCCGGGCTGCATGGTGAAGAAGTCGGTCACTGGATGGTCCCCTAACGGTGCTCACGCGAGACCAGGACCTCTCCCCGGGAGCATCGTATCGCCCGCCCTGCCGCCGCCACAATGGCGGGGAAGGGGCTCTGCGGCGGGCCTTGGACCCTACTGACAGTTTCCGCCCGGGCGGCTGTGCTCAGGAGGCGTAGGTGAGGTCCGCCGACGCTGTGCGCTCCCCGTCAGCAGGCCGGATGGAATCGAACCGGAGGGTGCCCGCGCCCGGCAGGACCACCGACTGCCCTTCACGGAAAGCCTGCTTGCGCTCCTGCCCCCCGGCGCGGATCCAGACCTGGATGGCAGGGGCGCCGCCGGTGAACCCGATCTTCACGATTCCCACCAGCACACCGCCGAAGTTGGGCTGCATGCCCTGCCGGACTGTAACACGCTCTTCCACGGCCATCCTCACTTCAGATCCACTGAGTACACCGAGTCAAAGTTTTCCTTGTACTCGTCTTCGGTCAATTCCAAGGTGCCCGACTTCTGGTTGTCATCGCCCGCCATGTAGCCGCCCGACGGTCCCCACGGGTTGGCCAGGACCACCACCTTTTCACCGTCACCGTTGGTTTTCACATCCACCACAATGTACGCATGGTTGGGCACCACATCGGTGCGGCTGACCTCATCGGACTCCCAGAACCAGTCGAAGTCATCGTCCTTGACGTCCTGGCTCCCCACGGACACCGCCTGGCCCTCACCGAGCTTGTCCTCGATTCCCGCCAGGTCCATCTCGCCGTCCCGGTCCGCGGACTTGCCGGTCATCAGCTCCATGGCCTCATCGCTGAACCCGCCGTCGATATCCTCGTAGGAACCGCCCCGCTGTTCCGCGGCAGCGCGTTCGTAGATGGACAGCCAGTTGGGCGCACCGTCGGCACCCCTGACGCCGCCCTCGGTGGACTTGGCCTCAACCGTTACCTCCACGGGCTCGCCGTCCTGGTACAGGGTCACCACCCAGTGCGTGGGCGGATCACCCACCGGCCGCAGGTGTTCAGCCAGGAACTCATCAACCTTGCCTTCACGTTCAAGCATCTGGGCCACCGACCCCATCCCCGCCAGGAGCCAGCAGTCACCGATCTGTCCCTGCCTGATGTCGGCCGGATCGCCGGCATCCGGATCCTCTCGGACATCGCCCGGCACATCCACGTCGGGGCGGTCGGGGTCCAGCGGCCCCGGGTCCCCGGGAGGGTTGGAGTCCGGCGTCCCTGAACCATCAGGTTTCGCCGCGCCTCCGCCTGTACCGGCACTGGCTCTTGCCTGCTCGTCCGCGTCGCGAAACAAGTCCTGCGCCTGGCTCTGCAGGTCCGCCGCCACACGCTTCAGGATGGGCCCGTGCCCGGCATCCCAGGCGGCACGGAACACCGTGGCGTCACGCCCGTCCCAGCGAACGCTGGAAAGCAGCTGGCCCAGTTCCGCGGACAGCGAGGCCATCTTTTCGGACTGCTGGGACATCGACTTGGCCAGCGCCCTTAACTGTTCAATGTCTGCGCCGTAAAACCCGGGCATTCGTCCGTCCCCCCTCGTTTCGACGCCGTACCAGCGCCATCCTAGGCCTGCTGCGGCCACGGTGCGATGGGCAGAACTTCCCTCAGCTCTGGGGAAGCTCGGCCGGATCGCAGGTCGCGGAGTTCACCGGCACGCTGATGCGCAGGTAGGCCGGGCTCTTCGACTCGATGGTCAGGGTGGCGCCGGCCGCATCAGTGCTGCGCGCCACCACCCAGCCGCCAGGGACATCGTCTGTCCCGCCAAAGGCAGGGAAGCCGTGCCTGGCCAGGACGGGGTCGCCGGCGGAGAAAATGTCTGCGAAATGGTTCGAGGGTTCCACCACGTCCGCACTGCTTTTCATCGTCTGCGGGTACAGCATGCACCGGCCGTCGTCCAACCGCGACAGGGCGGCCGGCTTGTCCCGGGCCCAGGTGATGCCGGGCAGCTGCTCTTCCAGGGCGGCGATCAGCTCTGCCCGCAGGGAGTCATACCTGGGGAAAGTGTCCGCGACGGATGCCGGTGCGCTGGTGACCGGCGGGGCGCTGCTTGTCTTGGTGGCAGGTCCGTCGGGGGCCGCGCAGCCGGCCGCGGCAAGCGTCCCCAGCATCAAACCAGATGCCAGCAGGTGCCGCCGTGATTGTGCCCGACCCGCCATTGTGCCCCCAACTGCTGTCATGGGCACCTGGAACGGCCCCACCGAATGCTTCCACACTTTCACAGCATCCGGCGATGGGCACAACAACCCTGTGCCGGCCGTTCCGCGCTGGCCCGGACCTAAGTCCCTGTTCCACGGTGAAGCCTCAGGCGTAGCTTGAAAGTGGCTCCCCGAAAAACCGGGGTCCACACCCAAGGGGGCAACATGGCCAGGCCGAGGCTGTCGGCACTCAGCGTTCTGGGGTTCTCCGCGCTTTTCATGCTCACAGGCTGTTTTGGCCCGCCGTCCCCGGCGCCTACCAGCACCTCCGCCTCCCCGAGCCCCTCCGCTTCAAGCGCGACGGCGAGCCCCACCTCGCAGACCAGCGCGCCGGTGACCGCGTCCCCCACGGCGACAGCGCCGCCGTCGTCCGTTCCCGCGAGCCCGCCGGCGACGGCGGAACCAAGCCCTACCGGACTCCCGGAACAGGTGGCGCCGCTGACCATCTACTACGTGGCGGTGGACGACAACGGCGTCTCCGGGCCCGCGATCGGCTGCGGCGACAGCCTCGTCGCCACCACCACCGCGCCCGTGCACTTCACCGACCAGGTGGGCCCCAGCATCGGCGCGCTGCTGGCGAACAAGAGCCGCGACGTCGGGATGTCGGGGCTGGTGAACGTCCTGTACCAGTCGAACCTCAGCTATCTGGGCGGTGAGCTGAACGGAAGCACGATCACCATCTGGCTCACCGGGCAGTTCATGCTGGGCGGCGTGTGCGACATCCCGCGAGCGAAGGGCCAGCTGGAATACACCGCCATGGCCGCGTCCGGGGCCACGAGTGCCCAGGTGTTCGTCAACGGCCGCCCCATCGACGAGGTGCTCAGCCTCAAGTAGCGCCCGGGAGCGCGGACGGCAATGCCCCCGGCCGCAGCGGGAGGCTGCGGACGGGGGCATTGCCGTGTTGGTGCCAGGCGGGGCTGCCGCCGGAAACTGCCGTTAAGCGCGGGCCTTGCTGTGCCCCTTGGTGAGCACCAGGGCCAGGGCCACCATGCCGACGCCGAGCAGCAGGTGCAGGACGTTGTCGAAGCTGTTCAGCGGGACGAAGTTGCCGGCGGAGTCCTGGGGGACCACCAGGCCGTAGACGAAGAGGACCAGGTAGATGATGCCGCCGTAGAGCAGGAAGGAACGGGCTCCGCCGGCGGTTCGGGCCAGGGCGATGCCGGCTGCGCCGAAGAGCAGGTGGACGATATTGTGCAGGGCCGAGACCTGGAAGAGGCCCAGCAGCATGGCCTCGGAATGGCTGCCGGCGAAGTGCAGCTGTTCGAAGTTGGCCGTGATGCCCGGAACGAAGCCCAGGACGCCGACCAGCAGGAATACTGCGCCTACGGCCAGTGATGCCTTTTGCACGTTGGTGCGGGTTGCCGTGCCTGTGTGCGTGTGTGTTGCCATGGTGTTCTCCTGAATGCGATATGGGGTTCATGGGTTAGCTGGTTATGTTTACCGGCCGGCCCAAAGGGTTATGCCAGCAATTCGGGCTGTATCGCATTACGGATGGGTGCGCGCTAAAAAAGATTTGTCCGGGGCACTATCCAGCCGGTGGTGATCGGAGCAAGATAACCCCATGAAAAAAGCAGGCATCGCCGGATTCTTGGCGGCAATCATGGGAATAAGCGGAATTGCTTTTGCGGCCCAGGGCAACGCAGCCGCCGAGCCTTCATTTGTCGCGGGCCAGATTATGGTGAAATTCCGTGACGATGGCGCCGCGGCGGGCACCCTGCGCGGGCACGGCCTCAGCGAAGGCCCTGAAATCGGCAGCACCGGTGCCCGGCTAATAAAGGTGCCGGAGGGGAAGGAACTTCAACTTATTGAAGCCCTCAGCCGGAATCCTATGGTGGAGTACGCCGAGCCGGACAAGATCGTAAGGCCCGCCACGAACGATCAATACTTTCCGCGCCAATACGCCCTGCAAAACGATGGCCAGTCGTTCACCAACACCGCCGGCACCGTGACTGTCAGCGGCGACCCAAAATACGCCGACGCCGACGTGGACGCCGTGGAAGCGTGGACTCTCACCACCGGCAGCGGGATAGGCGTTGCCGTCCTCGATTCCGGCGTCGCAACCGACAACCCGGACATCAACCCGAAGGTCGTTGCACGGGCCAACTTCACCACTGCACGAAACAACGAGGACAATTACGGCCACGGCACGCACGTTGCCGGGATCGTTGCCGCCACGTCGGAGAACTCCATAGGCGTCGCCGGCGTTTGCCCGGGCTGCACCATCCTGGCCGGCAAAGTCCTCAACGATACCGGGATGGGATCCAGCTCAGGCCTCGCGAACGGCATCAACTGGGCGGCCAGCAGCGGTGCGAAGGTGATTAACATGAGCCTTGCCGTGGGGGCGACCACCACTCTCGAGACCGCCGTCAATAACGCCTGGCGCGATGGCGTGGTGCTCGTTGCCGCCGCCGGCAACGGGGGCAACACAACCATGATGTACCCCGGCGCCTATGCCAACGTCATCGCCGTCGGAGCCACCGACAACAAGGACGCCAAGGCCTCATTCTCAACCTACGGAGCCTGGGTGGACGTCGCAGCACCGGGAGTCAGCGTCTACTCCACCTTCCCCAACCACAAATTCGCCATCGCGAGGCAGTACGGCCGCTCCCTCGGTTACGACATCGGCAGCGGCACCTCGATGGCCGCGCCCATCGTTGCCGCGGTGGCCGCCCTTGCGTGGAAGTCCCATGCCGGCGCCACCAACGCTTCAGTCCGCTTCAACATCGAATCAACAGCCGAGATGAAGGCCGGCTCTGAAACATACTGGGCGCACGGCCGCGTCAACGCCGACCTGGCGGTCCGCCAGCCGTAACCCCGGCAATCGGGCCTAAAGCCCGTACTGGAGCTGCCGCCACCGGGGCTTTAATGGGGGCAAGCGGACTAAGGAGCTGTCATGAAACGCTTGCTCATGGGACTGTCCACTGCGGCCATGGTCGCTGCGGGCGCAACACCGGCCGGAGCGGCTCCGCCCAACATCTACCACACCATCTCGTCCGCCCACGGCGCCGCCGTGGTGGTCAGCACGGTTGGCTGCGAGCAGACCGAGATCTTCGTCTCCTCAAGCACGGCGATGTACGCCGGCCAGCCCGGCCCCGTGAACAAGCAGGGCCTCACGGCAGTGTTTGTCCGCGTCACCGACACCTGCGCCCAGGCATCCGGCGTCAGCGCAGCCGCCGGGGGCGGTGCGGTGCTGTTCCAGGCAGACGGCCAGAACATGGCGCCCCTGGTGGTTGACCCAAGGCTGACCGCCGCCTCCATCAGCACTGACATCCCGGGCACGGACGGCAACGGCAATCCCGTCACCATCAGGCTCTCGGCAACGTGGACCGGAACGGGCCCGCTCGAGCACCAGACCACGAACGTCCACAACAACTACCCCGGCGAGGGCAACGTCAACTCCACGGACAACAACCTCCGGCGCACCGCCACGGCAGGGGTGTCAGTGGCGGTCGGCGGCGTCACCGCTTCCGGCACGGACACCAGCGCGCTCCTGGAACAGGTGAAGTCCCGCTGCATTGAAGTGGCCCGGCCGGGCGTGGAGGATTTCTACCCCTGCTTCGGCTTCCCCGCGTAGTCCTGCATGACTGACCTGAACGTCCGGCAGCGCAGCCCGCTCCAGCTCCCCATCAGCGATGCGGCGGCCCTGGCAGCCCAGCAGGTGCTGGAGCAGCTGGGCTCCAGCCCCGCGGGCCTGTCCGGGGACGAGGCGGCACGCCGCCTGGCGGAACTCGGGCCCAACGCCGTGCGAACCCACCGCGCCAACGGCTGGGCCGTGCTGGGGCGCCAGTTCGCCAGCCCCATCCTGATCCTGCTGCTCATCACCGCCGGGTTGTCGCTGTTCCTGGGGGATGCCACCAATTCAATCGTCATTGGCGTAATCCTGCTGGTCAGCGTGGGCCTGGGCTTCACCAACGAATTCCGCGCCGAACGGGCGTCCGAGGCCCTGCACGACCGCGTGACGCACCGTGCGGTGGTGCTCCGCGGCGGAACAACCAGGGAAGTGGACGTCACCGCACTGGTGCCGGGCGACGTCGTCCACCTCTCCCTGGGCGCCATCATTCCCGCCGACATCCGCCTCCTCACCGCCAGCGGACTCCTGTGCGACGAAAGCATCCTCACCGGGGAGTCCCTTCCCGCCGCGAAGGACCCCGCGCCGGTGCCCGCCGGCGCCGCCCTGGCAGACCTCGCCTCCTGCGTGTTCATGGGCACCGTCATCCAGTCCGGCAGCTGCACCGGCGTGGTGGTAGCCACCGGCGGCCGCGCCGAGTTCGGCCGGATCGCCCTGGGCTTGGGCGAACGGCAGCCGCAGACCGAATTCCAGCTCGGGCTCAAGCGGTTCTCCTTCCTGCTGCTGCAGGTGGCCATCGTGCTGACCACCCTGATCTTCATCGCCAACCTGCTGCTGCAGCGCCCGCTCATCGAATCGCTCCTCTTCTCGCTGGCCATCGCGGTGGGCATCACGCCGCAGCTGCTCCCCGCCGTCGTCAGCACGTCCCTGGCCACCGGCACGCGCCAGCTGGCCAGGCGGAAGGTGCTGGTCAAACGCCTGGTCTGCATCGAGGACCTGGGCGACATGGACATCCTGGTCACCGACAAGACCGGCACCCTGACGGAGGGGCGGATCAGCTTCACCGGCGCGCTGCCTGTTGCCCCGGAGACGTCCGACGGCGGCCTGCTCACCCTGGGCCTGCTGGCCACCGAGGCGGACTACGCCGAGGCCAAGCTCTCCTCCGCCGGGCAGAACCCGCTGGACGCGGCCCTCTGGGACAGCCCCGGCGCGGCCGCCTTCGATGCGGCCCGCTTCGAGCGGCTGGACCTGATCGGCTTCGACCACCAGCGCCGCCGCACCACCGTGCTGGTGCGGGAGGCGGGCGGCCGCCCGCGACTGGTCACCAAGGGCGCCCCGGAGGACGTCCTCGCCCTGTGCGGCCCGACCCCGCCCGCTGTGCAGGCGATGCTGGACGAACAGTTCGACGCCGGCTCCCGGGTTGTCGCCGTGGCCGCCCGGGATGCGGCCGGGCTCGTCCAGCTCACCCCGGCGGACGAACGCGGCCTGTCACTGGCCGGATTCCTGGTCTTTTTGGACAAGCCCAAGGCCAACGCCAGGGAGTCCCTTGACCGGCTTGAGGCGCTGGGCATCTCGGTGAAGATCGCCACGGGGGACAACGCCAAGGTGGCGGAGAAGGTCTGCGACGATGTCGGCGTGATCTCCGGGGGGACCCTGACCGGAGCCGAGGTCGATGCGCTGTCCGACGCCGCCCTCGCCGCGTCCGCCCGGACCGCCACCATCTTTGCCCGCGTTTCCCCCGAGCAGAAGGCGCGCATCATCACGCTGCTGCGCCAGAGCGGCGGCTCCGTCGGGTTCATGGGCGACGGCGTCAACGACGCCCTTGCCCTGCACAAGGCGGACATCGGCATCTCCGTGGACAGTGCCACCGACGTCGCCAAGGACGCCGCGGACGTCGTGCTGCTGGACAAGGACCTCGGCGTCCTGGCCGAAGGGGTGATGGAGGGGCGGCGGATCTTCGCGAACACCATCAAGTACGTGCTGATGGGAACCTCCAGCAACTTCGGCAACATGTTCAGTGCAGCCACGGCGTCCGTGGTGCTGAGCTTCCTGCCCATGCTGCCCGGCCAGATCCTGCTCAACAACCTGCTCTACGACGCAGGCCAGCTCGCCATCCCGGGCGACCGGGTGGACCGGGAGCAGCTCCGGGCGCCGTCGCACTGGAACATCGCCTTCATCCGGCGTTTCATGTTCCTCTTCGGGCCCATCAGCTCGCTCTTTGACTTCGCCACCTTCGCCCTGATGCTGTTCGCATTCGACGCCGTGCCGGGGGAGTTCCGGGCGGGCTGGTTCATCGAGTCGATCGCCACCCAGACCCTCATCATCTTCGCCATCAGGACCCGCCGCGTCCCGTTCCTCCGCAGCCGGCCGTCCGCCGGCCTGGTCGCGGCCTCGCTGGGCGTTGTGGCGCTCGGCGTCTACCTGCCGCTCTCGCCGCTGCAGGGCCTGCTGGGCTTCGACCCGCTGCCGGTCCCGTTCTTCCTGGCCCTGCTCGGCATGATCGCGGTGTACCTGGTGCTGGTGGAGATCGCCAAGCGGTGGTTCTTCTCCCGTGCCGCCCAGACGCTGCCCGCCGGGCCGGTGGCCGTCCGCCGCCGCCCGGACACCCACCACCTCTCCCGCCGCGCCTTCAGGTTCAGTGCGCCGGTCCGGGTACGCCCGCGCCGCCGTCTCCGTGTTCGCCCCCGGCGGCGCCAACGCGCGACAATTCAGGCCTGACCCCTGCGGCCGTGTGCGGGTGCACGCCCCGCAACTGGTAAAACGCAGGTGCCCTCACCCGGGTGATTGGACGGCGAGGCCTGCCTCTACCGCTGCTGCGAGTAGTTCCGCATCGTAGGCGACCAGGACATCCGCCTGCAGCCGGATTGCGGTGGCGAGGTGGATGGCATCGGCACTCCGCAGCTTGCCGGGCAGCGCTGCCGCATACATGAGGTCCGGACGTGAAACGTCCACAAGGTTGATTCCGCTGAGTGCTGTGTTGATGAGTTCGCCCGGTATTCCACGGCGGTGTCCCGCGCAGTGAAGCTCACTGTAGAGGAGCATGGAGGCGGCCAGTTTGTCCCCTTGTGAGGCCGCCTCCGACAGGAAGTCAGCAGTCCCCGCTGATTCGCCTTCGGCGATCACCAGCTTAAGGACAGCAGAGGTGTCCACATAGATGATCAACGGTCCCCGCGAAGGTCGTCCAAAATTTCAGCAGTGCTGGCCTGCGAAGTCACCCGCGGCAAGGAACGGAAGTCGACGGGGCCGGCTTTTGCAGGCCGGACCTGGCCCGCCAGCAGGAGCCGTTCAAAGGGAGACGCCGAAGGAGGGATCAACGTTGCCGCGACCTCGCCCTTGTTGGTGACGTCGATAGTTTCGCCGTTCTTGACGCGCTCAAGGATTTTACTGCTGTTATTGCGTAGCTCACGGTGCGGAATAGTTGTCATGGCTGCCTCCGTAGCAATCGTAGCAAAACCGAAGGGTTCGACGATAAGTATCAGCCTGTTTCCGCCTTCTCCCAGTGCCGCCGGAGCAACTCAGCCAGACGCTTGGGCTCGATCCGGTGGGGAGGATCGAAGTGATGGCGCTTGGGGAACACCTCCAGATGGAAGTCAGGGAAGAACACCCGTGCCAGCCGGGCGGCAATCTCGCCGTAGTCGTCGGGGTTGCTCAGGCCCCCCAGTGCGAAGAACACGGGCGGTCGAAAGGCGGCCAAACGGGCCCTGTCCAGGTCGTAGCTCTTGAAGGTCCCCAGGAACGCCTTGATGCCCGCGGGCCGCTTGGCCATCCACGGCGGCGGGGGACCGGGCGGCGGCGGCGGAAGGACGACGTCGTGCCTCACTCCCAGCCTCATGAAGGCGGGCATGAACTGCTCGGGCGGGAGCGTTTCCAGCCGATCGTACTGCCTCCAGAGTTCGGTGTGGGCGGGGCTCCAATCCCAGTTCCCGGCCCAGGCGGGTTCCAGCAGCGCCAGGCTGAGCAGCCTGTCAGGATGTTTTGCGGCAAAAGCCAGGGCAGCAGCGCCGCCGCCGGAGTACCCGAGAAGGTGGAAGGTGTCCCACCCCCGGGCATCGGCCTCCCGCAGCACGCCGTCAATCTCGGTGTCCAGGCTCCAGCCGGGGGGAGGTACGTCGTCCGCATAGAGCTCCAGGTCCTTGGCGACAGCCTGCACATCGGGCCCCAGGGCTTCAATCAGCGGGCCGTAGGCCTCATCGGCGGGGAGGACGGAGCCCGGGAGCAGGATGACCCGAATCGGTTTCATGGAAGGAACCCTACGCCGGGGGCGGCCGTTGGCAAGGGGTGCTTCCGCACGGCTTCAGCCGCCCAGGCCGGCGATGTGGCCGGCCACGTATTTGGCGTCGTCGCCCACCAGCGCCAGGGTGGCCGAGGCGTGCCTCGTCAGCCAGGGCAGTCCGACGGCGTACAGGCCGGTGACGTCCGTGACGCCCCGGGAGTGCCGGGGGTAGTTCCACTCATCCAGCACGGGGATGTCCAGGAAGCTGAAGTCCAGGCCGTACCCGGTGGCCCAGATGACCGCCGTGATGCCTTCCGCGTCCAGGTCCAGCCGTGCCCCGGATTCCGGGGGGAGCCATGAATCGGTCCGCGGCGTTTCCGGGGCCGGCGCATCAATGCCGGCCGCCGCGATGTAGGCGTCCGCCATCAGCTTCAGGCGCTGGCCGAACCCTGCCTCAACTATCGCCAGGCGGTCGGGGAGGTCGTCGCTGAAGGCGAGGACGCCGTCGTCGATTCCCTCAAAGCGGCCGTGGAGCCGGACGCCGCGGCGGCCCAGGTCCCGCACGCGGATGCTGTGGCCGCCGTCGTTGCCGGAAACCAGCGGATTGCACAGGAAACGCGCCGCGGGGGAGGGGAGCTGGTCCACCTGGAAACCGTTGATGCCGTACTCGGGGCCGTGCAGGTTGACCTGCAGGATCCAGTGGAAGACGTCCTGGCCCCGGTACCGGCGCGGCGCCTCGGGGCAGGTTGAGACGGCCAGGTGCACCTCCCGGCCGGCCGCCAGCAGGTCCTCGGTGATCTGGCCGCCGGACTGTCCGGTGCCCACCACCAGCACGGCACCGCCCGGCAGCTGCTGCGGATTGCGGTAGTCGTGGCTGTGCAACTGGAGCACATGCGAGGGAAGGCCGGCCGACGCCGCCGGGATGCGCGGCAGCTGGAAGGCCCCGTTGGCCAGCACGACGTTCTGTGCCGCGAACTGCCCGCCGTTGGTTTCCACGCTGAATCCGCCGTCAGCCCGGCCGATCCGGGTGGCTTCCGTGTCCAGCAGCACCGGCGCGGCAATCCGCTGGGCGTAATCACGGAACAGGCCGATGACGGCGTCACGGGGAAGGAAAGCGTCAGGCTCGGGACCGTCGTAGGTCAGGCCCGGCAACATGAAGGAGAAGTTGGGCGTGTTCAGGTAGAACGAATCCCAGCGGTCCTGCCATGCCCCGCCCAGGGCATCCCGCCGCTCCAGCACCTGGTGCTCCACGCCGTGCCGCGCCAGCCAGTAGCTGGTGGCCAGGCCGGCCTGCCCGGCTCCGATCACCAGGGTGTTCACCCGTTGCGGTATCTCCATGGTTTGCTCCCGCAGGTCAGGATGCGGACTGGATCTGCTGGCAGGATATGCCCGGATGGGCGCCGTGGTAAGTGCTGCTCCAAATCTCCTGTAGTGTTGTTCCTGTTGTTGTGTTTATGCAGTTGGTAGTTCAGGCAGTACGCGCGGTCGAAAGTCCGCGTTCTTCTGAAGTAGCGGTTTTGAACACCCCACACCGGAGGGCCCGAAAGTCGGGACTTTCCCTCCACCTTCACGAAGGACAAAAATAATGGCTACTGGTACCGTCAAATGGTTTAACGCTGAAAAGGGCTTCGGCTTCATTTCCCCCGATGACTCTTCACAGGATGTTTTCGCACACTACTCTGCGATCAACTCCAACGGCTTCCGCTCCCTCGAAGAGAACCAGAAGGTTTCCTTCGACACCGAGCAGGGCCCCAAGGGTCCCCAGGCCACCAACATCCAGGCACTCTAATCCATTAGGGAATCTGGGGCCTTCGGGTTTCGAATTTTGAAAAAGCAGGGCCGGTCGCTGACCGGCCCTGCTTTTGCTTAACCCGGCTGTGCTGCCAGATCAGCGATGCAGGACCTCCTGCGGCTCTGGAAAGATGACCCTATGCAGTCCGCCGCACGCGTCCCCGCCTTTGAACTCCGCATCAGCATTGAGGACACCGAGCCAGTGATCTGGCGCCGACTGCGGGTTCCCGCCGCCCTGACAGTCGAAGAATTCCATCTTGCCGTGCAGGCGGCCTTCGGCTGGGAGGACCGCCACGTTTACGCCGTCAGGTGCGTAGATCCCCGAGGGAACCAGCGCGTGGTTGCAGGGCCCCGCGGCGCAACGGAGGACTCGGGCGCAGAGGCGGCCTCCGCCGTCGTCCTTTCGGACCTGTTGGATCCCCGGAAGCCGGGCACGGCCTGCGAGTACGAGTACGACTTCGGCGACGGCTGGACTCACCAGGTGGAGTTGCTCGGGCCGGCCGAACTGGCTTACGGCGAGCTCCAGTGCCTGGGGGGCGCCAACCGTGGTCCCGTGGAGGATTCCGGCGGGCCGGAGGGATATGCCAACCTGGTCCGCATCCTCGCGGACCGGCACCATCCGGAGCATGGCGATGCCGGGAGATGGGTCTTCGAGACCACCGGGGAGTTTGGCCAGAGGTTCGACGCCACCCGCTTCGACGTGGACGCTGCCAACCGCCGGCTGCGGGTCCTCAGCCTCCAGTGGTGGCCGCAGCCGCTCACTGACGGCGAGCGCGATGCGGTGCTGAAGCCCGTGCGCTGGTTCCTGGAGAATGCCGAGGGTGATGGCCTGGAACTGACGAAGGACGGGTACCTGAAACCCTTCCTGGTGGCGCGCGCCGTGGAGGAAATCGGCTGGGACGGAGCCGTCCTGGGCAAGGGAAACCGTGAAGCGAATGTCTTGCCGGTCCGTGAACTCCGGGAGCATGTCCTGGCGTGGAAGCTGGTACGGAAGCTCAAAGGCAGGCTGGTGCTCACACCCCGCGGCCGGAGGGCGCTCGAACGGCCGGGCGACTTGTGGGACTACATGGTGGACGTGATCGCCAATCCGAAGCACGACGCCGTACGGCTGGCCATGCGCCTCTACACACACTGGTACCTCAGTGGCATTGCGCCGCCGCGGCTCCTTGAAAGGGATGTGATCAGCCTGGCCCTGGATGACGCCGGATTCGTTACCCCGTCCGGCCACGGCATCCCCGGGGAGTGGGTCACCGACATCTACCGGCGTGTGCTGTGGAGCCTCATGTGCCTGCGCGTGTTCGATGGCGGCGACCACCTTTTCCACCGGCAAATGCTGACCGACGGCGGCGTGAAGTTCTTCATGGCGGTCAGGGACGCTGACCGGCATTCTCCGGGCGGTCCTGCGAGCTGACAGCCACGGCTATCCGTGCACGGATGTGCAGCGGCAGTGAACGGTGATGCGCCGCCGGTCCGGGGCCACAATCTGGCTACTGACCAGTAACAACGATGTGGAGTGCCCTTCAAATCCGCCGCCGCACCCGGCGCAAACGGCGGGCGGTCCTGGCCGCACGTTTGTGCAGAATCCGCCGCCGCCGCCCGGTCCTGCCTAGCATTTGAAGAGCCCCGGAAGGAACCTGGCCCGCAGCACGGGCTCCGGTTCCTGCCCGGCCCATCCGCTGACACGCAAACGAAGAGGTTTCTATGTCACTGCTCAAAAAGGCACTGTCCCTGGCCGCGACCGCCGTCCTCGCCGGTTCCCTCGCCGCGGCACCCGCCCACGCGGACGTCGTCGAAATATCCCCGCCCGGCGCCAACGACTGGTCCTGCAAGCCGTCCGCCGAGCACCCCTACCCTGTCATCCTGGTCCCCGGGACCTTTGAAAGCATGGCAAAGAACTGGTCCACCCTCTCGCCGTACCTCAAGAGCGCCGGGTACTGCGTCTTTGCGCTCAACTACGGGGAGACGAACGGCGTCTACGCCACCGCGCCGGTAGCCGATTCGGCGAAAGAACTCGCCCCGTTTGTCGACGCTGTCCGCGCAGCCACCGGCGCAAAGAAGGTGGACCTCGTGGGCCACAGCCAGGGCGGCATGATGCCCCGCTACTACATGGGCTTCCTCGGCGGCGCCAAGAACGTCAACCAGCTCGTCGGAATCGCCCCCTCGAACCACGGCACGGAAGGCGTGATCCTTCCTCCGCCGGACGTCGTGGCCGACCCGAACTACACGGCTCTCGGCTGCGCTGCCTGCGCCGACCAGCAGGCAGGTTCGCCGTTCATGCAGGAACTGAACTCCATCGGTGACACCGTGGCCGGACCGTCCTACACCGTGATCTCCACCGTCTACGACGAAGTGGTGATTCCCTACAACAGCCAGTTCCTCTCCGGCCCTGCGCGGCAGGTCACCAACATCACCATCCAGGACAAGTGCCCGGCGGATGTGTTTGAGCACGACCAGACGCCGAACGACCCCGTGGTGCACCAGATCGTCGCCCATGCCCTGGGCAGGGCGTCAGGGCCGGCGGATCCGGCCTACCAGCCCAGCTGCATCTAGCAGCGGACCGGCCCGCCCGCTACTTGTCCGGGTTCGGCTCCCGAACGTCCTTTTCACCGATGTCCGCCGCGCCCAGGGCTGCCGCCGCCGCGCTGTGGACCGGTTCATGTTCGCGGACCCGGATCTCGGGGTGGTGCAGGTCCAGGGCCGGCCGCTCGGAACGGATCCGGGGCAGGGACGTGAAGTTGTGCCGCGGCGGCGGGCAGGACGTGGCCCATTCCAGCGAGGCGCCGAAGCCCCAGGGATCGTCCACGGTGACCTTCTTGCCCGCCCGCCAGGTGATGTAGACGTTCCAGAAGAACGGGATCAGGGAGGCGCCCAGCAGGAAGGAACTGAAGGTGGAGAACTGGTTCATCAAGGTGAAGTTGTCCTCCACCAGGTAGTCCGCATACCGGCGGGGCATTCCCATGACGCCCAGCCAGTGCTGGATGAGGAACGTCCCGTGGAAGCCAACGAGCAGCATCCAGAAGTGGATCTTGCCCAGGCGTTCATTGAGCATGGTGCCGGTGAATTTGGGCCACCAGAAGTAGAAGCCGGCGAACATCGCGAACACCACGGTGCCGAACACCACGTAGTGGAAGTGCGCCACCACGAAGTAGGAGTCCGAGACGTGGAAGTCCAGCGGCGGGGACGCCAGGATGATGCCGGTCAGGCCGCCGAACAGGAAGGTGATCAGGAAGCCGATGCTCCAGAGCATCGGGGTCTCGAACGTCAGCGAACCGCCCCACATGGTGCCGATCCAGTTGAAGAACTTCACGCCGGTGGGGACTGCGATCAGCATGGTCATGAACGCGAAGAACGGCAGCAGCACGGATCCGGTGACGTACATGTGGTGTGCCCACACCGTCATGGACAGCGCGGCGATGGAGATGGTGGCGTAGACCAGGCCCTTGTAGCCGAAGATCGGTTTGCGGCTGAAGACCGGGAAGATCTCCGAAACGATGCCGAAGAACGGCAGCGCGATGATGTACACCTCGGGGTGGCCGAAGAACCAGAACAGGTGCTGCCAGAGGACGGCGCCGCCGTTTTCCGGATCGTAGATGTGGGCTCCGAAGCGGCGGTCCGCGCCGAGGGCGAACAGTGCTGCTGCCAGCGGCGGGAAGGCCATGATGACCAGGATGGCCGTCACCAGGGTGTTCCAGGTGAAGATCGGCATCCGCCACATGGTCAGGCCGGGGGCGCGCATGCAGATGATGGTGGTGATGAAGTTGACCGCACCCAGGATGGTGCCGAAACCGGACAGCGCCAGGCCGAACACCCACAGGTCCCCGCCGATGCCGGGACTGAAGGTGGTATCGGACAGCGGCGCGTAAGCGAACCAGCCAAACGATGCCGCACCCTGCGGGGTGATGAAGCCGGACACCGCAATGGTGGAACCGAAGAGGAAGAACCAGAATGCCAGCGCGTTCAGCCGCGGGAACGCGACGTCCGGCGCGCCGATCTGCAGCGGCATGATCACGTTCGCGAAGCCCGCGAAGAGCGGGGTGGCAAACATCAGCAGCATGATGATGCCGTGCATGGTGAACAGCTGGTTGTACTGCTCCTTCGTCTGCAGCACCTGCATGCCCGGCTCGAACAGTTCCGCCCGGATGAGCAGCGCCATCACGCCGCCCATGCAGAAGAACGCAAAGGACGTGATCAGGTACATGTACCCGATGGTCTTGTGGTCCGTGGTGGTGAGCCAGTTGACCACGATGCTGCCCTTGCGCCGGGGTACCACGGCCGGCGCAGCGGTAGCGGCGAGTCCTTCACCTGAACGTCCGGTAGTGGTCATCGTTCCACCTCGCAGATCTCCTGGATGGCGCTGAAGGCCCCTTGCGTAAGCCCTACTTTGAAGGCTACTCAGGATCGCGGTGTCCGGGAAGGGCTTTGATGAGGCGCCGGGGCGCTAGTGCAGCCCCATCGCGTTCCGGACCTCGTCCAGGATGTGGTGCATTGCTGATTCCGCCACCGCCGTGTCCCCGGCCGCCACGGCTGCAGCCACGTCCTCATGCGCCTGCAGCGCCTCGTTCCGGGGCTTGAACGGCATCAGCCCCTGCTGTGTCCGGCTGGTGAGCACTTCCGCCACCATGCCCTCGAGTGCCTGGAACATCTCGTTTCCGCAGCTTCGCAGCAGCAGCTGGTGGAACTCGATATCGGCCGCCAGGAACCCCTGGAGGTCGCCGGCCTCACCCAGCCGCCGCAGCTCCGCCGCAAGGGCAACAAGCTGTGCCCGTTCCGCGGCGCTGGCACGGCGGGCGGCGCCTGCGGCGGCAATGGGCTCGACGGCGATGCGCAGCTCCGTGAGGCTGCTGTACTGGACGTCGCGCCGGTCCGAGGCAAGCCGCCAGCGCACCAGCTTGGGGTCGAAGACGTTCCAGCACCGGCGCTCCTGCACCACGATGCCAACCCGCCGCCGCGAATAGACCAGGTTCATCGACTCCAACACCTTCATGGTGTCCCGCGCAACGGTGCGGGAAATTCCGTACTCCTGCTGCAGGCCTTCCAGGGTGAGCCTGCTGCCCGGGGCCAGCTTTGCGGAGGCGATGGCGACGCCGACCGCCTCCAAAACGCGCTCGTGCATTGCGGGGGAGGCCCCGCCGTCGTGCGCATCATCCGCGCCCGCACCTGTCGCCGTCGACATATTTTCCGCCTCTCTCCGCGCCGGAGCGCACCTCCAGAATAGCGAACAAAAACAGTAAGGTATGACCTGTGACACGCAAAGATAGTATTTATTAGCCTCAAAGGTGATACCTTATGGCGTAGCCCACGTAACGACGGGCACGCAGCGAGCTTCTTCGAAAGCCAAAGACGTCTTCTCCGGAGGTATGAACATGCAGAATCCCCCCACGCATCTTGTGGTGATGGGCGTCGCCGGGTCCGGCAAAACCACCCTGGCGGCGGCCCTGTCCGGACAGCTGGGGTGGGCCTGCGCTGAAGCGGACGAGTTCCACCCGGCCGCGAACATCGCCAAGATGACCCAGGGCATCCCGCTGCAGGACGAGGACCGCTGGCCGTGGCTCCGGGAAATCCAGGCCTGGATGAGCGCCCAGGCCCAGGCCGGCTGCAGCACGGTCATCACCTGCTCCGCCCTGAAGAAAAGCTACCGTCAGCTCCTGTCCGAAGCGGAGGGACGCGTCATCTTCCTCCACCTCGACGGCGGCGCGGACCTGATCAGCCGGCGCATGCAGGGCCGGGAGGGCCACTTCATGCCGCCCGCCCTGCTGCCGAGCCAGCTGGCCACCCTCGAGGCGCTCAGCCAGGAAGAGCTCGACGCCGGCAGCCTCCGCCTGGACATCGCGCAGTCACCCGGGCAGCTGGTCGCCGCCGTCGTGCAGGCCCTTCACCTTTCCTCCGGCCAGGCGCCCAGCGCGTCCTGACCACCCCTGACCCCCAACAAATCCTGCTTCAAAGGAGAACCATGACCATCGAAGGATGGACCCAAACACTGGGCGCAGGGCCGCTGCTGCTCATCGCCGCCGCAGCGATCCTCGTCCTGCTGTTCCTGATCATCAGGCTGCGCATGCACGCCCTGGTCGCGCTGATCCTGATCAGCCTCGCCACTGCCTTCGCCACCGGCATCCCCGCCAGCCAGGTGGTCCCGGTGCTGATCAACGGCTTCGGCACCACGCTCGGCACGGTGGCACTCCTGGTGGGCCTGGGCGCGATGCTCGGCCGCATCGTCGAAACCAGCGGCGGCGCCAAGGTGCTGGCCGACTACCTCATCGGCGTCTTCGGCGAAAAGCGCGCCCCGTTCGCCCTGGGCCTGGCCTCGCTGATCTTCGGCTTCCCCATCTTCTTCGACGCCGGCCTGGTTGTCATGCTGCCCGTGGTCTTCGCGGTGGCCCACCGCCTGGGCGGGGGAGTGCTCCGCTACGGCCTGCCCGCCGCCGGCGCATTTTCCGTGATGCACATCTTCCTGCCGCCGCACCCGGGCCCGGTGTCCGCCGCCGCATTCTTCGACGCCAACATCGGCCTGGTGACCATCGCCGGCCTTATCGTCGCCATCCCCACCTGGTACGTCACCGCCTACCTGTACGGCCTCTACACCGGCAAGAAGCTGGTCCTGCCCGTGCCGGAAATCCTGGGCCACGCCACCGCCGAAGCCGAGTCGCACCCGCCGCGCTTCCGCACCATCGTGGGCCTGCTGCTCCTGCCGCTGCTCCTGATCTTCATGAACACCGGGCTGAACACCCTGGCTACCTCCGGTGTACTCGCCGAAGGCGTCAAGAAGGAGCAGTGGTACCAGGTCCTGCGCACCCTCGGCGAAACTCCGGTGGCACTGCTGATCGCCGTGCTGGTGGCCATGTTCGTGCTCGGCGCCAGGCGGGGCAAGGACGCGGGCGCGCTCGAGAAGCTGCTCGAATCATCCCTGGGCCCGGTCTGCTCCGTCATCCTGATCACCGGCGCCGGCGGCATGTTCGGCGGCGTCCTGCGCACCTCCGGCATTGGCCAGGCACTGGCCGACGTCCTGGGCGACCTGGGCATCCCGCTCATCCTCGCAGGCTTCCTGATCTCCGCCATCCTGCGCATCGCCCAGGGTTCGGCCACCGTGGCGCTGACCACCACCGCCGGCCTGATCGCCCCCGCTGTTGCCCTGGCGGGGCTGAACGGGATGCAGGTTGCCGCCCTGGTGATTGCCGTGGCCGCCGGTTCCGTGGTGGTCTCCCACGTCAACGACTCCGGGTTCTGGCTGGTGGGCCGCTTCTTCGGCATGGACGTCAAGACCACCCTGAAGACCTGGACCGTCATGGAAACCCTCATCGGCGTAATGGGCTTCGCCATCGCCGCCGTGATCTTCCTGGTGGCAGGCCTGGCGGGTTAGCCTGCCGAACTATGGCGCCCCTCCCCAACTAAGTAGCGCCAGGTGTCGTTTTGAAACCCCAAAACGACACTTGGCGCTACTTGCTTTTTAAGTGCGTGCCGGAGATACCCAGCTTTCGATGATTCACCCTGCTTGGTAAGGGGTAGCCGAAGGGGTTCAGGTTGGCGACGGACTGCACTAACTTTCTCCTATGGCCATGGGCAAGCAAAGGTGCTCTGACCCCAATAGGAATTTCTACTCAGAAGGAGTGGGAAAGGTCATGAATCAACCAACCAAGATTTTCCTGGCCGTCCTCGTCGTGCTGCTCGTAGCGGCAGGAGTGGCACTTTTCGTCACTGAAAGCACCAGGAAGAGCAGGGCCGCCGAGTACACCCCCCAGGTCAACCCCGCAGATTTCAGCACCAAGATCACGAACAAATACTTTGCCCTTCCGGTGGGCAAGAAGTTGACCTATGAAACCGTTGAGCAGGGGAAGGTCACCGAGACGATCGAAATCGAAATCCTGCAGGAGACCAAGACTATCGAGGGCGTTGAGACCGTCATTTACCTGGACAAGGAATTCAAGAACGGGCAGCTCGTGGAGGAAACCCGGGATTATCTGGCGCAGCACAAAAACGGCGACGTGTGGTATTTCGGCGAGGACGTGAACAACTTCTGGAACGGGATTCTGATCAACCACTCCGGCAGCTTTCTCCACGGGAAAGATGGGGCACAAGCGGGGATCTGGATGAAAGCCGAGCAGCGCGTGGGGGATTCCTACCGGCAGGAATTCTACGCGGGCTATGCCGAAGATATGCGGGACACGGCGGCCACCGGCGAGACCGTCTCCACGAAGGCCCGGACCTACACCGGCTGCGTCAAGGTTTACGACTGGTCGCCCCTTGAAAAGAATGCCCGGGAGCACAAGTACTACTGCCCGGAGGTCGCTGCGCTGGTCCTCACCGAGGACCTGCAGTCTGGAAGCCGGTCAGAACTCGTGAAAGTCGTCGCCCCGTAGCCTCCGGCAGCGGAACACCCGGCACCGGAAGGTCCGGCCGGTGTGCCGGCCGGACCTTCCGCTGGAACCGGTTTTCGAGCCTAACCGTGCGCCTGCAGCCCGGGCACGCCGTCCTGGATCGCGAACGAGGCCTTCGTCGAAACGGGGGCGCCCGGCGTCGTGACATAGTCCAGCGTCCGGAAGTCCGCCGTCATGGCGTCCTTGGTGATCCTGGTGTTCACGTAGCCGCGGTTGTCGTTGAAGAACTTCAGGTGCGGGTTCCACGCCATGGTGGGTTCCGTGGTGGAGCCGGTGCCATTGCCGGTGGAGGTGATGGATGTGCACACCAGTTCCGAGCCCACCACGGGCGAAGCCGGGTCCTTGTAGTCCACCTTGAGGTCGTTGGCCCAGTTGCGGTGCACGTCGCCGGTGAGTACGACGGCGTTGCGCACGTTGGCGTCCACCCAGCCTTGGGTGATGCGGCGGCGGGATGCGGCGTACCCGTCCCAGCCGTCCATCGAGACGTCGTCGATCTCCGGCGCCTGGGCGCGGTCACGCTCGGCGAAGAAGACCTGCTGGCCCAGGATGTCCCAGCGCTGGGTGGAGTTCCGGAAGCCGTCCAGCAGCCATGTCTCCTGCTCGGCACCGGTGATGGTGCGGTTCTCGGCCAGGCGCTCGGCCACGTTCTTCTTCCAGCCGTCGCCGGCGAGCTGGTCGTCGCGGTACTGCCGGGTGTCCATCATGTGGAAATTGGCGAGCTGGCCCCACTGGATGGTGCGGTAGATCTTCATGTCGAACCCGGCCGGCACGGACGAGGCCCGCAGCGGCATGTTCTCGTAATACGCCTGGAACGCGGCGGCCCGCCGCTGCCGGAAACGCTCCGTGGTGTCGTTCATCTGGTTGGGGTCGCGGTTCTCGGGGACCTCGTCCGCCCAGTTGTTGTCCACCTCGTGGTCATCCCACACCACAAGCCACGGCGCGATCGCGTGCGCTGCCTGCAGGTCGGCGTCGGACTTGTACTGGGCGTGCCGCTGGCGGTAGCCGGCGAGGCTCACAGTCTCGGGGCCCTGGTGGTCGCGCGGATTGCCGCCGCCGATCACGTAGCTGCCCTTCTTGTACTCGTACAGGTAGTCGCCCAGGTGCAGCACCAGGTCCGGGTGGTCCTCGGCGAGGCGCGTGTAGGCGGTGAAGTAGCCGTGCTCGTACTGGGAGCAGCTGGCAAACGCCATGGCCAGGGCGGCAGGCGTCTCGTGCAGCGCCGGGGCGGTCAGGGTTCGGCCGGTTGCGCTGATGTGGCGGCCGCTGCGGAACCGGTAGAAGTATTCACGGCCCGGCTTGAGGCCCTTCAGTTCCACGTGCACCGAGTGGGCGGTTTCGATTCCGGCCTGTTCGACGCCGCGGGCTACTACAGTGCGCATGCCCTCGTCCTCGGCCACCTCCCAGGCCACCGGGACCTGGCGGGAGGGCATGCCGCCCAGGCCGTCCTCGGCCAGGGGGGCCAATGCCAGGCGGGTCCAGATCACGAAGCCGTCCGGCCACGGCTCGCCGGAGGCAATGCCCAGCATGAACGGATCGGTGCGGAGGCCGGCGTCGTCTGCTGTTGAAACGGCGACTGCGGCACCCGGCAGGGCGGCGACGAGGCCGGCCCCGAGGCCGGCGGAAATGAGGGATCTGCGTGAGATGTTGTCCATGGGTCCGACCGTAGGGAGGCCGGTTGGACGGATGCTGAGGGCGGCATGAATGACTGGTTAACTGCGTGACAAAAACTGTCTTGCCTGGTGCGGGCCCCTCGAACCCGCCCACTAGCTACGTACCTGCCGCCCGGGACTTCGCGGCCTTCGGCTCCTTCGGCGGCAGCCCCGCCACGTACTCGAAGGCCTTGTGGATCCACGCCCTGGCACGGGCGTCGTCGCCGTCGCCTTCCTCGTTCCAGACTTCCGGCAATCCCGTGTAGCCGCCCATGGGCCGCTCCGCCGGGCCGAAGGGGACGGTCCGCTCCCCGCCTTCGAGCTGCTGCCTGTCCTCCGGCGAGAGCTTGATCCCGACGGTGGAGCCAAACAGGCCGGCGAACATGTTGCCGTTGACGAACGCACCGAGGTTGCCGAACATCGGCTTCACCACCACGCCGGGGCCGTCCGGCACCAGGGACCGGAAACGCTCCTTGTCCGCGTCTGACGCTTTGGGCATCTCCATGGCTTTCCCCCCGGGTTCAGCTGGCTGGTCTGTGCAGGATATGCCCTCTTGTCCGCGCCGGGGAACACCTGCTGTGCCGCCGTCGTTGTGCCGGTAGGCAATACGCCCAGCCAGGGCGCCGCGACTTCCCCAACCAAAGGACACCCCTTGACTCCTCGCACCATCGTGATCACCGGCGCCAGCGACGGCATCGGCGCAGCAGCCGCCCGGACGCTGGCCAAGGCAGGGGAGCAGGTGGTCGTCGTCGGCCGTTCCGCGGAGAAGACCCGCGCCATGGCCAAGGAACTGGACGCCGACTACTTTGTCAGCGACTTCGCGGAGCTCGCTCAGGTCCGCACCCTCGCCGCCCAGCTGAAGTCCGACTACCCGCGCATCGATGTCCTGGCCAACAACGCCGGCGGCATCATGGGCAAGCGCACCCTCACCGTGGACGGCAACGAATCCACGTTCCAGGTCAACCACCTGGCGCCGTTCCTGCTCACCACGCTGCTGATGGACACCCTGGTTGCCAGCAACGCCAAAGTCATCAACACCTCCAGCGGCGCCAACAACTTCGGCAAGCTGGACCTGTTCGACCTCACGGCCGAGCACGGCTACTCCACCAACCGCGCCTACGGCACCGGCAAGCTCGCCAACATCCTCTTCACCTCCGAGCTGCACCGCCGCTTCGGCGAGCAGGGAATCACGACGGCGGCATTCCACCCGGGCGTGGTCCGCACCAACTTCGCGGCCGAGTCCAGCAGCCCGTTCCGGCACGCCTACAAGACGCTGCTGAACCGCTTCATGCTCACGCCGGACCAGGGCGCAGACACCCTGCTCTGGCTGGTCAACGGCACCGCAGGCAAGGACTGGATCTCCGGTGCGTACTACTACAAGCGCGCCCTGGCCAAGGCCAACCCCCAGGCCTACGACGCCGAGCTGGCGCGCGGCCTGTGGGATGCCAGCGAAGCGCTCGTGGCTGCCTGAGAGGCCCACGGCTGCCCGGCTGGGCCGGAAATGCGTGACTTTTGGGTTTCCCGTAGGCGGAGCCCGCGTGCTTTCGGGGCCTTGGCTCCTTGCAGCGCCCAAAAGTCACGCATTTGCGTCAGCGGGCGCGCTCTACATCCGCCGCGGCCTCTGACTGGCCTCGGGCAGTAAGCCCCGCCACTACGCCGTCCACGTCCGCTTCGGGCCGGTTCTGGCTCAGCTTGGCCTTGGCCTCGATCCGGGTGATGACCAGTTCGACGCCCACGATGGCCCGCAGTTGCCCGGCGATGTACCGGCCAGGCGCGTCATCCACGCTCCACGGGTGGTCAAAGCCGGCCTCGTGCACACCGGTGAGGCGCCGGACCTGCCGGTCCAGCCATGCAGGGTCGTCGTGGATCACCAGCCGTCCGTACACGTGCGCCGTGGTGTAGTTCCAGGTGGGCACAACGCGTCCGTGCTCGGCCTTGGACGCGTACCAGGACGGGGAAACGTAGGCGTCCGCACCCTGGATGATGGCCAGCGCGTCCCCGACGGCGGGTTGGGACCACTGCGTGTTGTTCCGCGCAACGTGCCCCTGCAGCGCGCCTTGCTCGCCGGCATCGGGATCGTAAACGAAGGGCAGGAGCGTGGCGATGAGGCCGTGCGGGGTCATGGTGATGAGGTTCGCTGCTCCCGGGCGGGTGAGGAGGTCCTGGACGGTGTCGGGGACCGCGGCAAAGTGGGCTGGAACGTACATGGCTAATCCTTTGCTGGCTGGAGGACGGGGCCGGGGAGGGCGTCAAAGTGGGCCGCCGCGGGCCTGAGCCGCACCCGGACGGCGGCCCCGGCGCACAGGATGACCGCCAGCCCGCCGAGGACCGTGGACCATGTCAGGGCTTCGCCCAGCAGGAGCGCCGCCCAGCAGATGGTGAGCACGGGCTGGATGAGCTGGATCTGGCTGACGCGGGCGATGGGGCCGATGGCCAGGCCCCGGTACCAGGCGAAGAAGCCCAGGAACATGCTCACCACGGCGAGGTACGCGAAGGCGGCCCACTGCGCCGGGGTTGCGGACGGCGGCTGCTGGATGGCGGAGACGGCGGCCAGGGCCAGCATCAGCGGCAAAGCGAGGACCAGCGCCCAGGAAATGGTCTGCCAGGATCCCAGTTCGCGGGCCAGCAGGCCGCCCTCTGCGTAGCCCACAGCCGCAGCCACCACCGAGCCGAGGAGCAACAGGTCCGTCCAGTGCAGGACACCCAGGCCGGCGGACTGCAGGGACGCGAAGGCGATGACCGCGAAGGCGCCGAGGCCGCTGACCAGCCAGAAAGCAAGCGGCGGGCGTTCCCGCCCGCGGATAACGGCGGCCGTGGCCGTTGCCGCAGGGAGGAGGGCGATGACCACGGCGCCGTGGCCTGCCGGGGTGCTGGTCAGGGCAAAGGAGGTCAGTAGCGGGAAGCCGATCACGACGCCGGCCGCAACCACCGCCAGGCGCACCCACTGCGTCCCGCGGGGGAGCAGTTGCCGGCTAAGTGCCAGGGCGGACGCCGCCAGGACTCCCGCCACCACGGCCCGGCCGGAGCCTATGAACAGCGGGGACAGGCCGGCAACGGCAACCTTCGTGAACGGTACGGTGAACGAAAAGGCTGCCACGCCAACCAGGCCGAGCAGCAGTCCGGATGGCTGCGGGCTCAGTATCGCTGTGCCGGAAGAATGAGTAGCGCTACTATTGTCTTTCATGAACAACGATAGCAGTTCGCGGATAGCGGCGCACCTGAAATCCTGGCTGTCCGCAGCCGCGCCGGGAGCGAAACTGCCGTCCACCCGTTCCCTGGTGGCCGAGTACCAGGCCAGCCCGGTCACCGTTCAGAAGGCCCTGCAGACCCTCGCGGCGCAGGGCCTCATTGAGAGCCGCCCCGGTGTGGGGACGTTCGTGCGGGCTGCCCGGATGGCGCGCCCGTCCGACTACGGCTGGCAGACGGCGGCGCTCCGCTCGCCGCTGGTGGCGCTGCCGCCGGCCTCCTCCACCATGCGGGACGTGCCGCTCGGGGCCATCGCCTTCCACTCCGGCTATCCTGCCCGCGAGCTCCTCCCCGAGCGGCTGGTGCGGGCAGCCCTTACGCGTGCCTCCCGCGGTGACGCGGCATTGTCCAGGCCGCCCGCGGCCGGCCTGCCGGAGCTGCAGTCGTGGTTCGCCCACGAGCTCGGCGCGTCGACGCCGGCCGGAATTTCGCCGCCGAACCCAAGCGACGTCGTCGTACTCCCCGGGAGCCAGAGCGGGCTGAGCTCCGTCTTCAGCGCGCTGGTGGGCAGGGGGCAGCCGTTGCTGATGGAGTCGCCGTCCTACTGGGGCGCCATCCTCGCGGCCGCGCAGGCGGGCGTCCGCGTCGTCCCGGTGCCCAGCGGCCCGGAAGGGCCGGACGCCGGGGAGCTTGCCCGCGCCTTTGACGAGTCTGGCGCCCGGGTTTTCTACGCACAGCCCAACTATGCAAACCCCACCGGCGCGCAGTGGACTCCGGAACGGCGCGACGAGGTCCTGGACGTGGTCCGCGCGAAGGGCGCGTTCCTGGTGGAGGACGACTGGGCACACGACTTCGGCATCACCTCCAGCCCCGCGCCTGTGGCTTCCCGCGACGATTCCGGGCACGTCGTCTACCTGCGCTCGCTGACCAAGAGCGTGTCCACTTCCATCCGGGTGGCGGCCCTTATTGCCCGCGGGCCGGCGCGGGAGCGCATCCTTGCGGACCGTGCCGCCGAATCGATGTACGTCAGCGGACTGCTGCAGGCCGCAGCGCTCGACGTCGTCACGCAGCCAGGGTGGCAGACGCACCTGCGCAGCCTGCGCCACCAGCTTGAATCCCGCAGGGACCTGCTGGTCACCAGCGTGCGGGAGCACATCCCCCAGGCGCACCTTGAGCAGATGCCGAGAGGCGGGCTTCACCTGTGGTTGCGGCTTCCGGACGGGACGGACCTGGCGCGCCTGACCCGGGACTGCGAAGCCGCAGGGGTCATCATTGCCCCTGGCGACGAGTGGTTCCCGGCTGAGCCTGCGGGTCCTTTCGTCCGGCTCAACTACTCCGGCACGAATCCGGGCGCCTTCCCGGAAGGCGCCCGGATCATTGGCCGGATGCTGGAGCTGAACCTGGCCTAGCAGTCAGCCGGCCAGTGCCGCGCAGACGTCAGTGGCAGTCCCGGATGAACTGACCAGGGTCCAAACACCCTCGGTGCTGATGGTGTAAACGACCCTTCCGAGGTATTGGGTGGTGGAGGGGCCGGCTGGGATGTCCGTGGGGAACATGACGATGCCGTTATGCCCAGTGGCTGTGACGGTTCGGGAACCGTCGGGGTTGACCACAGTATGTGACACGGATCCATCTGTTCTGAAGGTGATGGACTCGCCCGCCTCTGGATTGTCCGGGTCACTTCCGTAGTTGGTGTAGGTGAGCAGGACGCCCTTGCCTGCGGTGATAATCCGGACGACATTGCCGTTCCGGTCAACAAACTCCCGCGTTTGAAGCTTGCCTCCCGTCGATGATATTCCGAGGTTGAAGTCCGCACAGCCCACACCCGCCGGGAGGATGTCGGGTTCGGCTGCCAACGCCGGCTGGGCCGGTGCAACAAGGGCAGCTGCGGCCAATGCGGCTGGGGCGAGGCCTCGAGTGATGCTGCTGGTTTTCATTGTATTTTCCTTTCAGGTGTACCGGATCGTGCAAGTACAGGCTGACTCCGGGCGCTTAAGGGAGCCTTAATCACGGCGCAAGCTATGGACCCTCCGCGTGCCCGGGAGCATGATGGGGTTGATGCAGTTCCCCAGGGGGCTCATCATGTGGCATGGCGGGCGCTAGGGGCCGCTGGTCGAGGAGTCCACAGGATCGGGAGTGTCCCGCTTCCGTGGCCGGTCAGTAGGGGGCTTGCCGATGAGCGCTTTGTGGATCAGGGCCCTGGGTCCGTTGCAGGTGATTGCCGACGGCGTCCAGGTTCCCGTCAGCAGCCGCAACCTGCGGATTGTCCTCGAATGCCTGGCACTGCGCGCAAACTCGGTAGTAGCAGCTGACTTTTTGGCTGAAGCTGTGTGGGAAGGCCATCCGCCGGCGCATCCCGGACCGCAACTCCAGGTCTACGTGGCGAACCTGAGGAACTTGCTGGAGCCTAACCGCCCCAAGGGGGTTGCCTCGCGCCGCCTGGCCAGCAGGCCCGGCGGCTACCTCCTGGCTGTTGCCGACGACGAACTCGACCTGCTGCAGTTCCGCGCGCACCTTGCCGCCGGCGAGCATGAGGTGGGAGCGGGACAACTTGCCGGCGGCGCGGTCCGCCTGCGCCAGGCCCTGGACCTGTTCGAGTGCCCTGCGTTTCCTGACCTGGCCGACATTGAGCTGCTGGTCCCGGACCTGGAAGAGGTGGAGGAGGCCCGGCTGGACGCGTGCCAGGACCTCTTCGACGTGGAACTGGCCCTGGGCCGCCATGCCAACGTGGTGGGGGAGCTCCAGCGGCTGGTATCGCAGCATCCGTTCCGGGAACGCCTGTGGGCGTCGCTGGTGCTCGCCTTGTACCGCTCCGACCGGCAGGCAGACGCCCTGGCCGCATGCCGGACGGCGCGGAAAACCTTTGCGGCGGAGCTGGGCATTGATCCCGGCGTGCGCCTGCAGGAGCTCGAATCCCAGGTGCTGCGGCAGGATGCCTCCCTTGCGCCGCCCACCGCCAACGAAAACCGCCGCACCAGGCAGCGCCTCGACAACCTGCCTGCCGCACTCACCCCCATGGTGGGCCGGGATGCTGAACTGGGGGAGGTTTGCTCGCTCTACCGCTCCGAGGGGTGCCGGCTTGTCACCGTCACGGGGGCGGGCGGGGCAGGGAAGACCCGCCTCGCCATGGCGGCTGCCAGCCGCCTGGGCGAGCACATGGCTGACGGCGCGGGCTGGGTCAACCTGTCCCCGCTCACCCAGGCTGAGCAGGTTCCGGGTGCCATCACGGCGGCACTCGGACTGGAGGCTCCAGCCGGCGAAGACCCGTTGAAAATCGCATCCCGGTTTCTCCAAGCCCGAACCCTGCTCCTGGTCCTGGACAACTTCGAGCATCTGGAAGGCGCATGGCCGGTGGTGCTGGACCTGCTCACCGCAGCTCCCGAACTCCGGATCCTTACCACCAGCCGGAGGCGGCTGGGGTTGCGTCCCGAGTACGAGTTTGAGCTTGAGCCGCTTGAACTGCCGCCCCTCGACCCGCCCCTGCCGCCGGCGCAGCTGCGGGAGGTGCCTGCAATAAAGCTGCTCCTGAGCCGGGGCAGGGCCGTCCGCCCGCATTTCACCGTGGATCCCGGAAACGCACTTGTGTTAACACGCCTGTGCCACCGGCTGGACGGCCTGCCCTTGGCCATCGAACTGGCGGCGGCCCAGCTGCGGCAGCTCAGCGAACACGATCTCCTCGCCGACCTGGAGGTCAGCCTGGCTGCGTTGCCGGCCAGTTTCCAGGATCTTCCGGACCGGCAGCGGACCCTCACAGCCACAATGGAGTGGAGTTATCAACTACTGGCGGATGCGGAACGCGTGCTTTTGTGCCAACTTGGTGTTTTCGCCAGCGATCCAACCCTGGCCGCGATCGACGCTGTGCGCGGCCCCGTCCCCTCCGATGCGCCATCCACGCAGGAACTGCTGTCCGCGCTCGCGGACCAAAGCCTGCTGCGGCGCTACACGGACCAGTCAGGACGGCGGCGTGTGTCCCTGCTGCAGTCCATCCGCGAGTTTGCCCGCGACCGGCTGGCGCTGCTTCCCGCAGAGCCTGAAGTGCGGCGCCGGCACGCCGAGCACTACGTTGCCTTGGCCGAGGCCGTATGCCCGCGGTTGTGGGGCCGGGACCAGGTGGACGCTTTCCGGACGCTGCAGGCTGATGGGCCGGATTTGCACGCCGCACTGCTATGGGCAGCGGGACCCTACGGCTCCAAGGACATGGCGCTGGGCCTGGTGGGGCAACTCTGGCATTACTGGGAGCTGACCGGCGACGTGGCGGAACAGTGCGACATCGCACTGAAGCTGCTCGACGGCGCGACTAACGCTCCAGCGGCGCTGCAGGCCCCCGCCCTCAGTGGAACCGCCACGCTGTGCTGGATGCTCGGCCGTGACGACCAGGCATCCGGGCTCCATCACCGAGCGCTTCAGGCCTTCCATGACGCCGGCAACGACCAAGGCGTTGCGTGGGCCACGATGTGCCTGGCGGTGCAGGCGCTGCAGCGTGACGATGCCGACAACGCCGGGCGACTCGCTGCAGGCGTATTGTCGATGCCACTTGCCACCCCGCGCACAAGGGTTGGCGCTTTGATTGTCCTGGGCATACTGGCCTTCTACGCTGGCGACCATGCCCGGGCCTTGGAGTTGCGCCACGCGAGCGTCGAGCTTACGCGCCCGATGGGCGATCGATGGTTCCTGGGGATAGCCCTGACCAACCTGGCCGAAAGCACACAGCAGGCCGGCGACTATGGCGCCGCGGAGCGCTTGCTCGTCGAGGCAGTCACCGCGGCACTAGAACTCGATGCGCAGGGCCACGTTGCAGCTTTCCTTGAACAACTTGCCGACGTCTACGTCAGCCGGCACCGCGTTGAGCGGGCTATCCGCCTGCTCGCGGCGACTGACACCTATCGCACTGACCGTGGACTTCCGCTCTACTCTGCTGAACAGCAACACATCGCATCGGTCGTCACCAGGGCGCGCGAAGAAGCCGGCCCGATCCGTTTCGGCCTGGCATGGGAAGGCGGAAGAAACCTCACGCTAAGGCAGGCGGTCAACGAGGTGCTGCAGGGCGCACACCACACCGGAGTCCCACCGGGCGCTGGCCACCCAGCAGACCGGTATCCGTCAACCCCGGAGAGCGTCGTGGACCCGGCCCCGTGGTCCTGACTCATGGTCCTGGCGCCGGTGTCGTAACCAGTCGGGTCAGTCCTTCGTGTCCTCGGTGCCCTCTTCCTCCGCGTGTGCCGCCTTCTCCCGGGCCTCCTGCTGGTGCTGCTCAAGTTTCGCTTCGGCATCCCTGCGCCGGTAGCCGATGGACCGGGCCTGTTCAGGGGTGGGATGCCGGTGCTCCCGTTCCCAGGCGTGGTCGTTGACGCCGGTACCGGGGACTACCTCGTCATCAGGATTGTTGGCTTCTTCATCCATATTCAAACCCTTTCACAGTCCCGGTGCGGATAGTAGGGCCTACGCCCCGAGCCGCCCGTAGGTGCTGATCACGTTGCCCTTGCTGGTCCGGGACGCGTCCTGCAGTACCAGCCGGGTGGCGGGGTCGCCGTCCTGGAACAGGCGCCGGCCGGTTCCCGCGATCACCGGGTGGGTCATGAGGGTCAGCGAGTCCAGCAGCCCGGCGAACAGCAGCTGACGGGTCACCGAAATGCTGCCGCACACGGCTATCTCGCCGCCGTCGCGCTCCTTCAACCCCGCCACGAACTCCTCCAGCGGCGCGTCCATCAGCTGCGAGTTCTGCCATTCCAGCGGCGCCGCCAGCGTCCGGGACGCCACGAACTTCTCCACCGGGTTGATGAACGCGGCGAAGTCCTCGTCCACGGACGCGTTTGGCCAGTAGGCGGCCCACTCCTGGTAGCTGACCCGGCCCAGCACCACCGTGTCCACTGTTTCCATCATGGTGGTCAGGCCGGCTCCCAGCTCGTCGTCGAAGCTGTCGAACTGGAACTTGTACGGATCGGAGACCACCCCGTCCACTGAGTGGAACAAGCCGGCAGTGACTTTGCGCATGGGGACCTCCAGAGTGGCTTTCGAGTGGACAGGCACCACGCTAGTGCGCCCTCCCGCCACGCGGAAGATCCCTGCTGGAATGCACGACGCCGGCCGCTCCAGTTACGTTCGTCACTCGCCGCGGCGTCTTGCGCGGTTTCGCCGATTCCGGGCCCCATACTTGTGGTGAGCGGCCGTTGCCGCGCCCCCGGCCAGGCAGGAGGAAGTGCATGGAAACCCTGAAAAAAATCGTGACCAACCAGTATTTCCCGGCCGGTGCAGTCCTTACTGCCGTCCTGCTCTTCTGGGCCGTGGGACTCTTGGGCGGGCTGTCCCTCCTGAACAACAACCAGCCGCCGCTGACAACGCTCACCTGGATGCTGTTTGTCTACATGGCTGCTGTGCTCACCCCTCTCGCCGGCGCAGCGGCCGCCGTCGACCTGGTCCGGCGCTGGCGGCGCAACCGCACAACTGAAGCATCGGGCGCAGCTGAAGCATCGGGCGCCATTGAAGCTGCGCCGGCATCGGAGCCGGATGTTCCAGCCGAAGAAGGATCTGCCGCCCAGCCCGTGCCGGTTCAGGACCAGCCGGTTCAGGACCAGCCGGGACAGCAGCGCCCAATACAGCAGACGCCGGTCCAGCAGAAGCCTGGCTCCAAGAAAGCTGCCTAGCCGGACTGCCGGGCCAGTTCCACGCGGTTACGCCCCCGGGCTTTGGCCGCATACAGGGCCGCATCGGCCTCGCCCAGGAGGGTAACCGCATCCACCCGGTGCTCTGCCGTGAACGCGGAGATCCCCGCACTGAGCCGCAGTTGGCCGGACGGATCGCCGGCGTGGTCGATCGCCAGGTTCCGAACAGCATCCAGTGCCCGCTCCGTGAGTGCCTTCGCGCCGGATACCGACTGCTTGGGCAGGACCAGCAGGAACTCCTCCCCGCCGAAGCGGTACACGCCGTCGCTCTTGCGAACGGAGCCGAGCAGCGCGTCCGCCACCGCCCGCAGGGCCTGGTCTCCTGCAGGGTGGCCGTACAGGTCGTTATAGGTCTTGAAGTTGTCCACATCGCACATGGCCAGGCTGTACCTTTCCCCGTACCGAACGCTCCACTGGTGGAGCTGTTCCAGATCCTCCGAGAGCTTCAGCCGGTTGTGCAGGCCTGTCAGCGGATCTGTGCGCGCCTGCCGGGCAAGGACCCTGCGGTAATGCGCCAGGTCCGCATGGAGGGTGGTGACGCGCAGCGCCACCAGCAGCCGGGCCTGCAGCACAAAAGGGTCCAACGGCTTGGTGACGTAATCGTCTGCCCCGGCCTTGAGCCCGGCCAGGATGTCCTCGCGGGACCCCTGCGACGTTAGCAGGACGACGTAGGTGTAAAGGTCCTCCTCGCGCTCCCGGATGGCCCGGCACAAGGCCAACCCGTCCATTCCAGGCATCACCCTGTCCGTTACCACCACATCGGGTTGGTGCTCCAGGTACAGGGCCCAGGCCTGGTCGCCGTCGGCGGCTGCCAGGCAGTCATGCCCGGAACGCTCGACGGCGGCCCTTGCCACCATCAGCGATCCCGGATCGTCGTCAGCCACCAGCACCTTCACGTTGCCGCCTTCAACGCCGCGTCCAGTCCTGCGTCCAGCAGCCGCAGTTCCGCCTCGAGACGGCGGATCAGTACCGGGCCGTCTCCGTCCCTTCCGCTGCGACCTATCCGTTCGAGTTCTGCACAGGTCCCTGCTACTTGTGCCGCCCCGATATTGGCAGCCGCCCCCTTCAGCGCGTGAGCCGCACTGGCAAGTGCGGGCCCGTCGCCGTCGGTTACTGCTGCGTTCAGAGCCGCGAGGCGTCCGGGGACCGCCCGCCTGAACGCGGCCGCCGCCTCGGGCAGCAGGCCCAGGCCGTCGCCGGGCCCCAGGTCCCGCAGGATGGCAAGCCTGTCCTGGTCCAGGACCGGAGTGGCTTCGGGGGCGGCAGGAGCCCGGACCCCGGTGACGGCAAGCGGGTGCGGGGCAGGTTTGGGGACCGGCCGGGGCTCGGGTTCCGGAACCCAGCGTGCCAGCGTGGCTTCCAGCGCGGCGGCATCAACGGGCTTGGCGAGGTAGTCGTCCATGCCGGCTGCCAGGCAGCGTTCCCGGTCGCCGTCCAGCGCCCCCGCCGTCATGGCAATGATCGGCAGGCGGGTATGGGTGCCTGCCCTGCCGCGGATCTGCCGCGTTGCCTCGAAACCGTCCATCACCGGCATGTGGCAGTCCATCAGCACGGCTGAGTACCTGGAATCCGCCGTGGCGCTGAGGGCCTCGGCGCCGTTGGACACCACGTCCACGGCATAGCCGAGCCCGCTGACCGTTGCGCGGGCGACGAGCTGGTTCACCTCGTTGTCCTCCACCACCAGGATGCGTCCCTTCGACGGCCCGTCCGCCACCGGCGCCGGCTGTGCTGAACCGGCGGCCGGAACGGAAGGCTCGTGCGTGGACATCAGCCGGACCAGCCGGTTGTAGAACTCGGAGCTCCGGACCGGCTTCATGAGCCATTCGCGCACCCCGGCATCCGTGATCTCGGCCGCGTTGACCTGCATGGTGGACGTGAGCACAATCAACTCGATGTCCGCCAGTCCGGATTCGGCCTTCAGGCGCCGCGCCAGCGCCAGCCCGTCCATGCCCGGCATGCACAAGTCCAGGACCGCCAGATGGAACGGGTTCCCGGCGGTGTGCGCCTCGCGGGCACGCGCCAAGGCTGAGGCCGCATCGGGGAATACTTCCGGTTGCAGCAGCCAGCCGCGCAACTGGGATTCGAGGACCAGCCTGTTGGTGGCGTTGTCATCCACCACCAAAACCCGAAGGCCGCTCAGGAAGCCGGCCGCCGGAACCGGGTCCGTGGACGGCGGCGCCACTGGCAAGGGCAGCCGGAACCGGAAGGTGCTGCCCTTCCCCGGAGCGCTCTCCACGGCAATCTCGCCATCCATCGCATCGGCCAGGCGGCGGCAGATGGCAAGGCCCAGCCCGGTACCGCCGTATCTCCGGGTGGTGGAGGCATCGGCCTGGGAGAACGACTGGAAAAGCCTGCGGTGCTGGGAAGGGTGGATCCCGATGCCGGTGTCACGCACTTCGAAGCACGCCATGGCGGTGCTTCCGGGTGCCGCTCCGGGGTTCTCCGTTGTGACTCTGATGGACACCTCGCCCGACGCCGTGAATTTCACCGCGTTGGAGGCAAGATTAAGGAGGACCTGCCGGATCCGGCCGGAGTCACCCACCAGCCGTACCGGGACGTCCGGCTCGCAGTAGGCGATCAGCTCCAGGCTCTTGGCCTGTGCCGGTTCCGCCAGGAGCCCGGCCACCTCCTCCACCAACGTGCGCGGATCAAAGGGACGCGACTCCAGGTCAACCTTGCCGGCCTCCAGCTTGGAGAAATCGAGGATGTCGTTGATCAGGGCCAGCAATGCCTCACCCGCGCTCTTGACGCCTTCCGCGTACTGCTTCTGGGTCTGGTCCAGCCGGGTCTCCAGCAACAGGGCTGTCAGGCCCACCACGCCGTTCATGGGGGTACGGATTTCATGGCTCATGGTGGCCAGGAACTCCGACTTCAGGCGGCTGGACTCCATCGCTGCCTCCCGGGCCGCTTCGAGCTCCTTTGTGCGGACGGCCACCTCGTCCTCCAGCCGCGTGGTGAGGGTGATGTTCTCAAAAATGATCAGCACCTGCCGGACCAGGACAAACACCAGCACGGCAGCGCCCACCACCAGCAGGAACGGCTCGAGTTCGTCAATGTGGGGCTCCGCGAACAGCACCACCGCCATGAGGAGCGGGACGTACGGCAGCAACTCCAGGGCGAGGGTGTAGCCAGTCCGGTCCGTCCCCGCGCTTTCCTCGTACGGTGCCAGCGGGGCAAGGGCAACCAGGAGGAAGGCGATGATCCATCCCAGGGCGAGGGGCGACCCGGTGGTGCCGGTAACGCCGTCGAACGTCATCCGCACGTAGATGCTGTCCGTCACGGCCAGTACCAGCAGGCCGCTCCCCAGGAACAGCCACGGCCGCCGCTCGCCCGGCTGGCGCCGCATGGCAAGGACCAGCACCAGGGACGTAATCACCAGGTCCGCCACGGGGTAGGCCATCCCGGTGAGCCGCGCCAGCGGATCGCCCTCGGCCTCGAAGGCCTGCCCCAGCACCATGTACCAGCTGACCACCAGGACGGAACCGGCAATGACCGCAGCGTCCATGACCGCCCGGTACAGCGCCACCGCGTGGTTGCCGCTGCGCCTCCTGAAGGCAAAAAGGGCCGCGACTGCGGGCACCGAGTAACCGATGAACAGGGCATCCGCCAGGGAGGGGAACGGATATACGTGGTTGTTCGCGAGGCCGTAGAAGGCGTAGAGGGCCATCCCGGCGGCCCACAAAAAGGCCGCGACAGCCATGAAGGTCCAGGCCCTGGCATTGACGCCCCCGCGCAGCGCGGCGCGGGTGCAGCTTGCTCCGGCAAGCAGGGAAGCTGCGAGGATCAGGAAGTCACCGGTCACGAGGGCGGCCGGAGATCCGCTGTTCACGGCAAGGAACAGCCCGAGCGCAGCCAAGGCTGCGGCCGTGCACAGCGCCGGCCATTTTAGCGGCGCCATGCTGCTGCCGCCGGCGGACCGCCGCTGCGGGAGACCAGTCTGAGACACGCGGAACCTCCCCCTGTGTGCGCCCGTACTCCGAAGGCCTTTACCCCTGAAAAAACCCTGACCGGAGCCCGCCCGAGACCTGGGTGGGAGACGCCCTCCCATGCTATCCCCTCAGGGCGGAAGGCGCTCCTGTCCGGGGCGGCGCTACCGCCCCTTGAGGGCATTGAGGGCTTCCTCCGCGTGCTGCAGTGCCTGCTCCAGCCGCGGGCCGGGCTGCGGCAGCGAGAACAGGTACCCCTGGAGCGTGTCGCATTCCAGTGCCGTGAGGTAGTCCGCCTGCGCTGCCGTTTCCACACCTTCCGCGGTGACAGTCAGGCCAAGGCTGTGGGCCATGTTGATCATTGAGCTGAGGATGGGAAGCCGCTCATTGCCGGTATGCACCATGGACACGAACGTCCTGTCGATCTTCACAGTGTCCACCGGCAGGTCCTGAAGCCTGCCCAGCGAGGAATAGCCGGTGCCGAAGTCGTCCAGGGCAACCCTTGCGCCCGCGTCCCGCAGGGTGCTGAGCTGTTTGATCAGGGTGCAGTCAGCGTCGAAGAACACGCTCTCGGTGACCTCCAGGACGAGCTGGTAGGCGGCAACGCCCTTGGCCTCCGCGAGCCCCAGGACCGTCTGCGCGAAATCCGGGTCCTGGAGCTGGACGCCGGAGACGTTCACGGCGAGCGACCGGGACGGGTCCCGGCTCAGCCAGGGTGCCAGCTCCGCCATGCCCCGTGCCATCACTTCGGCACCGATCTCGTTAATCAGTCCCGTGCGTTCCGCCAGCGGGATGAAGACCGACGGCGGGACGCGGGTGCCGTCGCAGTCCCACCTCGCCAGCGCCTCAAACGTGACCACCTGGTCCATGCGGTGGGAAACGATGGGCTGGAAATCCACCGAGATCTCGCTCCGGGCTACGGCGAGCTGCAGCCCGCCCTCCATGTAGGTCCTTTGCACCAGGGCCGTCATCATGTCCGGGTGGAAGCGCAGGAATCGGTTCTTGCCTGCGGCTTTCGCCGCGTACATGGCGATGTCGGCCTGGCGCAGGAGCTCGGAGGCGCCCACATTGTCCCGGGCCATTGAGGCGAGCCCCAGGCTGAGACTGGGCCGCAGGACCGTGCCCTGGATGGTGACCGGGACGTTCAGGCACCGGACAATGCATTCGGCAATGGCATCGGCGTCCGGGCAGGCTGTCAGGAGGACCACGAATTCGTCACCGCCCAGCCGGGCTACGACGTCGGCAGTCGGGGCGCAGCCGCGGAGCCTGCGGGACACCTCGATGAGCATCTCGTCGCCGGCCTGATGCCCCAGGATGTCATTGACTTCCTTGAAGTCGTCCAGGTCCAGGAGCAGGACGTCCACTGTCTTCAGCCGGGGCTCCTCCACGGAACCGGCCAGTGCATCATTGAACACCGCCCTGTTGGCCAGTCCCGTGAGGGGGTCCTGGAACGCCATCGTGCGCAGTTTCTCGGCCTGGGCCGCCAGATCCACCATGGCCTGATGAGCCTGCTCCTGGGCCTTCCGCCGCGGCGTCACATCCCGGAAGCTCCACACCCGGCCGACCACGTCATTGCCCACCCGCTGGGGCCGCGAATACCGTTCGAAGGTCCGGCCGTCCGTCAGGTCCACCACATCATGGCTCTCCGCCGAGGGGCTGTCCGCCAGCTCTGCGAGCCGGGCAGTGAAGGCAACCGGATCCGCGATCTGGGCCATGACCAGCTCCATCACCGGTTCCTCGCTGTCGCCCGCCATAAGCTCCGGCGGGATACCCCACATGGAGAGGAACTGGTCGTTGAAACCGGCCACGTGGCCGGCGGAGCTCATCACCAGGATGCCGTCCGCGGTTGACTCCAGCGTGGCGGTCAGCAGGGACATCGCCTCCCGCAGGTCCGCATCCGCGTCCTGGCGGTGGGAAGTACCCCGGACGGACAGCAGCAGTAGCGGCACGGCGGGAACGACGTCGTCGGATCCCGGCACCAGGGAACCCGCTGCTTCAGCGGGGAACTCCGTTCCATCCCTGCGCACGCCGTAGATTTCGCGCGGCGGGAGGTGCTCCCGGGGCCCGGCAAGGAGCCTGGCGAGAAGCTGCGCCACCTCGCCGCGGAAGCCCTCGGCCAGGAGCGTCCGGTGGTCCCGCCCGGCCAAGTCCCCGCTGGCGTACCCGAACATCCTCCCGGCGGCGGCGTTGGCCATAGTGATGCTCCCGTCGGCCGCAATGGCCAGGAGAGCGTCCGGGCTGGCGTCCAGGACCGTGCCGAACATCAGTCCTGCCGGATTTTTTCTGTGGCTCCAGTCATCAGTCATTGCGCCACCCCCCTCGCACATCATAAAGCGCGAATGCTGAATTGGTGGCGGAACAGCAGGAATCGGTTACAGGCCGGCCGGCGCCCTGTGTGCGGCCCGGTTGCCGGGTTCCCCGGGAACGCAAATAGCGCCGCTCCCTCGGAGGGGCGGCGCTATTTTCTTGTTGAGGAATATGTGGGGTTGCTACACCCGGCGGCCGCTGCGGTTGGCAACCGCACCGTAAACCAGGAGCACGATGACTGAACCAAGAATTGCCAGCAGCCAAGTGCGGAGGTCGAAGAATTCAGCCAGTCCGCCGCCGAAAATCAGCGAGCCGATCCAGCCGCCCAAAAGGGCGCCGACAACGCCGAGGACCAGGGTGACCACCCAGCCTCCGCCTTGGCGGCCAGGCAAGATGGCCTTTGCGATGGCGCCGGCGATCAGGCCCAAAATGAGAAATCCGAGAATACCCATGTTGCCACTCCTTAATCGGTAAGTTGTGCCGGGCCCCCATTTCCGGTTCCATAATTCAATCAGTGTGCTTACTGCTCTGCAAGGGTTTGATTGTCACGGGATGACTGTCAGTTTTCCCGTATCGATAGGATTGGGTGACCCCGCCATCTACCAAGGAGCTCCCGCATGTGCAGCCAGCAGACCGTCCGGCCGCGTGCCGTGTTCCTCGATATCGACGGCACTTACGCAGACCATGGGCTCGCTCCGGACGCCCATGTGGAGGCAGTCCGCACCGCACGCCGGCTGGGACACCTCGTCTTTGTGTGCACCGGCCGGCCGCTGGCCATGGTCCCCGCCCACATCCTTGAAGCTGGTTTTGACGGGACCATCACCGGCGCCGGCGCCAGGGTGGAGCTGGACGGCCAGGTCCTCAAGGACACGCGCTTCGACCAGGACCTGGCCGGCCGCATCGTTGACGCCCTGGATGCCCATGACGTGGCCTACATCCTCGAAGCTCCGGAATCCCTTCACGGCCGCACGGGCGTGGACCGGCGGCTGAGGGAGGTGCTTGGGCCCATTTTTGCCGACCGCCCGCAGCATGACGGCGTCCTCGGGACCGATGTGGATCCCCTTGAGGACATCCTGGGACCCATGCAGTACAGCGACGACCTCCGCGCCGTCTCCTACGCCAAGATCTCCTGTTTCGATTCTGACGTGCCCCTGAAGCAGCTGGTGGACCTGCTCGGTCCGCAGGTGGGGCTCATCCCCAGCTCCCTCTCCGCCCTGGGGGACCGTGCCGGGGAGATCTTCATGGCCGGGACCCACAAGGCGGTGGGCATCCAGGTGGTGGAGGAGCATCTGGGCCTTGACCGGGCGGACATCGTGGCTATCGGCGACAGCGCCAACGACATTGAAATGCTTGAATACGCCGGGGTGGGGATCGCCGTGGAAGGCGGGCACCCTGCCGTGCTGGCCGTTGCCGACCGGTTTACGGCCGGCCCGGCCGGCAACGGCGTGGCCCTCGCCTTCGCCGAGCTGGGCCTGCTGGACTAAACCCGGGGCAGGGCCCTCTCCACAGCCGGCACGTCGGCGCCCCTGGTGCCCAGGCCGCGCACCACCCAGCCGTAGGCCTGCCATTCCGCCGCGTCCAGCACGTTGCGCGCGTCCAGCACCACCCGCCGTCGTACGGCCGCACCCGCAGCCTCAGGGGACAGCCGCCGGTATTCATCCCACTCCGTGAGCAGCAGGACCAGCTCGGCGCCTTCGAGCGCCCGCCCGGCGGCGGCCTCGAACCGCAGGCGCGGGTAGCGCCGCCAGGCGTGGTTCACCGCCTTAGGATCCGTGACCGTGACGTGCGCCCCGGCCGCGGCCAGCCGGTCGGCCACGTCCAGGGCGGGGGAGTCCCGGATGTCGTCGGTGTCCGGTTTGAAGGAAGCGCCCAGCACGGTGATGGAGCGGCCGGCAACGCTGCCGCCGCAGAGTTCGTCGGCCAGGCCGACCGTCCGTTCGCGCTGGCCCAGGTTGACCGAATCAACGAGGCGCATCCAGTCGTCCACGGCCGTGACACCCAGGTCCGCGGCCTGCGCCCGGAAGCTGCGGATGTCTTTGGGCAGGCAGCCGCCCCCAAACCCGAGTCCGGCATGCAGGTACCGTCCGCCGATGCGAGGGTCCATCCCCATCGCTTCGCTGAGTTCCGCCACGTCCGCGCCCGAGGCGTCGCACAGTTCGGACACGGCATTGATGAAGCTGATTTTGGTGGCCAGGTAGGCGTTGGCGGCCGACTTGATGAGCTCTGCAGTGGCAAAGTTGCAGACCAGGCGGGGAATGCCTGCCCGGAGGAGCGGTTCGTAGACGGTGTCCAGGGCCGCTGTCTCCCCGAGCGGCGCGCCGGTGCCGCTGTGGAAGGCGGCTGCGCGCCCGCCGTCGACCCCGTAGACCAGCCGGTCCGGCACCAGCGAGTCCTTCACCGCGGTTCCCTGCCGGAGGAATTCCGGGTTCCAGGCGAGCAGCACGTCCGGCCGGGGGGCCAGCACCCCGCGGAGCATCTGCACCGTGCCCACGGGGACGGTGGATTTGCCGACGACGACGGCGCCCGCCGCCAGGTGCGGCAGCAGGGCTTCGGTGGCGGAGACCAGGAAGGTGAGGTCGGCGGCGTCGGACGTTTTGTCCTGCGGGGTGCCCACGCACAGGAAGTGCACTTGCGCGTCCTTCGCAGCGGCGGCGCTGGTGGAAAAGGTGAGCCTGCCGGTTTGCCGGCCGTCCCGCAGCAGTTCGTCCAGGCCCGGTTCGTGGAAGGGGGCGGCACCGCGCGCCAGCTGCTCCACTTTGCCGGGATCGACGTCGATCCCCACCACGGTGTGGCCCATGGAAGCGAGGGTGGCGGCATGCACGGCGCCCAGGTAACCGCAGCCAATCACGGAAATTTTCACAATGCTGCTCCTTCGGTGCTGCCAGAGCCCAGGGAAACCGGGACTCCGGCAATGGCGTCTTCGTAGTGGCGCACCAGTTCGGCGCAGAGGGCAGGCCAGGTCCTGTCCTGCACGGAGGCATGCGCCGCGGCGGCGAACGCGCGGCGCTTGGCGTCGTCGCCCATCAGGTCGAGAACTTGGCTCCGCATGGCGGACAGGTCGCCGGGCTCGTAGAGCCAGCCCGTCCGCGAGTTCTCCACCAGGTCCAGCGGGCCCCCGCGGCCGGTGGCCACCACCGGCACGCCCGATGCCATCGCCTCCTGGATGGTCTGGCAGAAGGTCTCGAACTCACCCGGGTGGACGAAGAGGTCGAAGGACGCCACGGCGCGTGCCAATTCTTCGCCGCCCAGGAACCCGGTGAAGACCGCGTCCGGTAAGGCCTCCTCCAGCGCCGCACGCTGCGGTCCGTCGCCCACGATGACCAGCCTGGTGTTGGGGACGCCGGCCAGGGCAGCGAGGTCCTCCACCTGCTTCTCCATCGCGAGCCTGCCCACGTAGCCGATGATCCGCCTGCCGCCGGGAGCCACCCCGGCCCGCCACCCGTCGTCGCGCTTTTCCGGTGAAAACCTGGCGGTGTCCACCCCGCGCCGCCACATCCGCACCCGTGGAATGCCGCGGCCGCGCAACTGGTTCAGCGCGAACGTTGACGGCACCAGGGTGCGGGAGGCGAGCAAATGGATGTTCTCCACCCGGTTCCACGCCCAGTTTTCCAGGAACGGGACCCCGTACCTTCCTGCGTAGCTGGGAACCTCGGTCTGGTAGATCGCCACGGTGGGGATGCCCAGCTGGTGGGCGGCCTGGACTGCACGCCAGCCCAGGATGAACGGCGAAGCCAGGTGGACGACGTCCGGTGCGTAATCGGCAAGGATTCGCTTGACCCGGTACACACCGCCCATCGCCACCCGGACGTTTGTGTAGCCGGCCAGCGGAACTGCCGGCAGCCGGTGGATCTCTGCGCCCTTGACGTGGTCCGGCGCTTGGGCGTCCTGCGCGGAGGGTGCGATGACCAGGACGTCGTCGCCCCGGTCCTGGAGATGGTCCAGCACCCTCAGGATGGAATGGGTGACCCCGTTCATCAGCGGCAGGAATGATTCAGCAACAATTGCGATCCTCACCCCTCCACGATGGGCTGGGGGCTTGAAATGGCGGGGGAGAAAGCGTTACCCGCAGGAAAAGGCTGGGTGAACAGGAACCGCCGTGTTTCGAAAAAATTACTAAGTAGGCTTCCCTTTTGATGCTAAGCATGCTTACGGTATGGGTGCAGCTAACGCGAAGCCTCAAGCAGTCGGGGCGGAGGCCGCGCCACGGGAACGCCGTGCCGGTGCATCCATTGGTTAGCTAAGCCCAGCGCAACGACACATCCAAGGAGACGTCATGCTCAACCGGGAAAACATTGAGAACCTGCTCACCAAGGGCGGCAACGTTATCGGCTCCGATGGCGAGAAGATCGGCTCCATCGGCCAGCTTTATGCGGACGACGACACCGGCGAGCCCACCTGGGTCACCGCCAAGACCGGCCTTTTTGGCACCTCCCAGTCCTTCGTGCCCGTCGAGGGTGCGCACAGCCAGGGCGACGACCTGGTGGTGCCCTACAGCAAGGAGCACGTCAAGGACGCCCCGCGGGTGGACGTGGACGGCCACCTCACCCCCGAGGAAGAGGACCGGCTCTACACATACTATGAGCGCGGCGCCCGGACCTACTCCGAGTCCCAAGACGATGTGGACCTGCAGGGCGACGCCGACCTGAACGCAGGCACTCCCACGGCAGGTATCGATTCGGACCGCCGCGCTGACCGGGGCACCGTGGGCCACGACACCTCAGGCCCCACCACGGATGACGCCATGACGCGCTCCGAGGAGCGGCTCCACGTCGGGACCGAGCGGGAAACCACGGGCCGGGCACGGCTGCGGAAATACGTCACCACGGAAAACGTCACCAAGACCGTTCCCGTGCAGCGTGAAGAAGTCCGGCTTGAACGCGAGCCCATCACAGATGACAACAGGGGTTCGGCCCTCAGCGGACCGGACATCAGCGAGGAAGAGCATGAGGTGGTCCTGCATGAGGAACGCCCCGTGGTGCAGAAGGAAGCCGTTCCCGTCGAGCGGGTCCGCCTCGACAAGGACGTTGTCCACGACGACGTGACGGTCAATGAGGAGGTCCGCAAGGAGCACATCGACGCTGACGGCGTCGACCGGGACGGGCGCCGCTAGCGAGGCAGTGCGGAGGCTGAAGCGCCGCTGAACGGACCGGCGCCGAGGCAACAGCACAGCGAACGACGCCGGGAGTCCCCCTTGGGGACTCCCGGCGTCGTTTCTGCATGCCGACCTGGTTGAAACGCTGGTGCAGCCCCCGCTCAGGGCGGCGACTGCACCAGCCAGTAGGACGAATATCGTCAGAACTTAGGTTCTTCTTTCATTCGCGGCTCCTGTTTCCCGGCTTACGGATTCCGGGTTATGTCCTGCTGGCCCGGTTCCTCGAGAACAGCCAGCCGGCAACAATCATCACTGCGCCCAGTGCCAGGTGGGTCCAGTTGTCCAGCATGTTCAGCGAGAGGAAGTTCGCCGCTGAATCCACTCCGACAATCAGGCCGTAGACGGCAAGGACCATGTACAGTGCGCCCGCTCCCAGGAGGAAGTTCCGTGCCCCATGTTCGGTGCGGGACATTGCCCAGCCGGTAGCGCCGATGGCCAGCTGCACGATGTTAAGCAGCATGGATACTTGGAACAGTCCAAGGAACATGGCGTGTGACGCCGGTCCGAGGAACAACAGTTCGCTGTATTGGGTGGTGACGCCGGGGATGAACCCCAGGATACCCACCAGCATCAAAACAATTCCCACTCCCATGCCCGCGTTTTGGACGTCTGCCCGGCCAAAGTGAACGCCGTGTGCATGTGGGGATGCGGTAGTCATTTTCTCCTCCAATCCACTCGTTGTGGACAGTTAAATCTTACGGCGGACGCCTCTGAAAAGCGCCGGTGCGGGCGCACCTGAAGTTTCCTCATGATCAGGCGGTTGAGCCTGTCGTTCCCGGCCCGGGCGGGCTGGCCGTGACACCATGGGGCACGATGAAACTGCGTGCTGACCAGACCGGAGACCGTGGCCTTCCCATGCCCTTGTGGCTGCAGGGTGCCCTTGAAACGGCACAGGCAGCCGTCATTTCGGCACTGGTTGTGATCGCCCCGATCATCGCCGTCTGGGCAACCGCCGGTTTCCATGACAGTGCCTTCGATGTCCTGGCCCGACTGGCCGGGCAGTCCTGGCTGCTGGTCCACGGTGTGCCGCTGGGACTCACTGCCGCGGGTCCGAACGCCGCGGCCAACGGGAACTCCGGGGTCCTTTCGCTCATCCCGTTGGGCCTGACCCTGCTGCCGTTCCTGCTTGCCTGGCGGGCCGGCCGGCGCCTGGCCCGCGCCTCCTACACGGACCAGCTTTGGCAGGCCCTGCTCGGTTCATGGGTTGTCTACGCCGCCTTCGGCACAGCCACCGGCTTCGTCTGCCGCACGCCCGACGTCGCCATCAATCCCTGGCATGCCATGTTCATACCCCTTGTTCCCTATGCGCTCGGCATGGTGGTCGGCGCGCGGCGCGAGGCCGGTTCCTGGAGCCGGCTGATCGGCGTCGACGCAGTGGACTGGATCTCCCGCACCAGCCAGCATTCGCGGTGGGCCGGCTCCTACCTCGGTTCCGCCGCGAAGGCAGGGTTCGTCGCAGCTGTTTCGGCGCTTGCCCTGGCGGCGGTGCTGCTGGCCGTTGACCTGTTTATTCACTGGAACCTGGTGGTCGCCGTCTATGAAGCGCTCGACGCCGGTGCAGTCGGCGGTGCCGCCCTGACCATCGCGCAGCTTGGGTTCCTGCCCAACCTCGCGGTCTTTGCCCTGGCCTGGACATCCGGGGCAGGCTTTGCTGTGGGCGCCGGTTCCCAGGTGGGCCCGCTGGGGACTGCCGTCGGACCGCTGCCTTCCATCCCGGTGCTGGCCGCCATTCCCTCCGGGCCCCTGGACTACGCCTTCGTTGCCCTGATCGTCCCGGTGCTGGCCGGGGTCCTGGCCGGCTGGTGGTTCCTGCGGGAGGGTGAAAACCATTTTGACGAGTGGCTGGCCATCAAGATCCGCGCGCGCTGGTTCACGGCCAGCCTTTCCACCCTGGTGCTCGGGGTGCTGACCGGGGTGGCCGCCGGGCTGCTGGCTTTTGGGCTGGCCTGGCTGGCCCGCGGGTCAGCCGGAATTGGACGCCTGACGGACATCGGGCCGGACCCGTTCTGGACGGGAGTCTGGCTGGCCGCGGAGGTGGGGGCCGGCGTCGTCATCGGTTACGCCGCCGGACCGTGGCTGGAACGTGAGCGCGCCGCAAAGGAACGGGAAGAGGAGCTGGTTTCCTAGGCTGCCGCCGCTTGTGGCCCGGCTAGGGAAGCTGCCGGGGCAGCGAATCCTGCAGCTGGATCCGGCATGCGGACTGGGCCTTGTCCGTGAGCGCACGGCCAACACACGCCTGGTATTCGCGGACTTCGTCGAAGAACACCGCCGTGACAAGGATCAGCAGCACCATGATTGCGGACACCACCAGGCCGGAGATGGTGCCCACCAGGACCAGTTTGGATTCCTTCAAGCGCGCCGCCCGCACCAGCAGGACGATTCCCAACGTGATGCTGGCGGCCGTCAGGACGCCCGTCAGCCACAGGTAAGTGACGTCCAGCTGGTAGACGAAGAAGGAGCCCAGCACCGAGACGACGAACATCCGGAACAGGGTGTGGGTCTTGGCGAGCGAGGCTTTGGCCGCCTCGCTGAGCGGCGGTTTGGCCCGCTGCTGCCCAGCCGGTCCCGGTGTGGTGTTCATGTTTTCCAGCCTACGCGAGCCTGCCCATAAGCTAGAGCCATGCGCATCGTAGTCCTCGTCTCCGGTACCGGGTCCAACCTCCAGGCCGTCATCGACGCAGTCAAGGCAGGGGATCTGGACGTGGAAATCGCTGCCGTGGGGGCCGACCGCCCGGGCACGTACGGGGTGGAACGGTCCGCCGCCGCCGGCATTCCCACGTTTGTGGTGGACTTCAAGGCGTACCCGGACCGGGCGCACTGGAACGCGGCGTTGACGGAGGCCGTGGCAGGGTTTGAGCCGGACGTGGTGGTCTCCTCGGGGTTCATGCGGATCGTCAGCCCGGAGTTCATCGAGGCTTTTAACGGCAGGTACCTCAACACGCACCCCGCGTTGCTCCCCGCCTTCCCGGGTGCCCATGGCGTGCGGGACGCGCTGGCCTACGGCGTGAAGGTCACCGGCTGCACGGTGCACTGGGCCGACGCCGGCGTGGACACCGGCCCCATCATTGCGCAGGAAGCCGTGGCCATCGAGGAATCGGACACGGAGGAGACCCTGCACGAACGCATCAAGGTGGTGGAACGCCGGCTCCTGGTGTCTACCCTGGCCGCCTTGGCCGCGGCCGCCCCTGACCCCTCCTCCCCACCCAACTAGGTAGCGCTAAGTGTCGTTATGAGGGCTCATAACGACACTTAGCGCTACCTAGTTGGGCATGGGCAGGCGGGCCTGTGGATAACCTCTGCGGCATCCCGCCCCGCCTGCCACGATGGGCGGATGAAGGTACCGAGTCAATTACCCGACCAGTTGGCGTCCCTCCCTTTTACTTTCCAAGAAGCGGTCGACGCCGGAATCAGCCGCCGACGCCTACGCCACCCTGGTTTGCTCTGGCCAAGCCGGGGAGTCCGGGTGCCGGACGGGCACGATGCATCACGCCTCGCCCCCCGCATCCGTCCCTATACTTTGGTCACTGAGTTTGCCGCCGCTTCCCACGCCTCGGCCTTTCTCCTTTGGGAATTTCCAGGCTTCCTCCCGGGCAGTGATGAGCCACTGCTGCACATCTCGCGACCTGACACCGTTGCCATCATGCGTCGGCCCGGTGTGAAGGGACACCGCGGGCAGTTCTTTGCGGACGAGATCGAAAATCTTGCCGGACTGCTGGTCACTTCCCGGGTGAGGACATGGTTGGATTGCGCCCGCAAGATGAGCATCGAGGAGCTGACCGTGGTTGCAGACCACTTGCTTCGCATTCCGCGGACCGGCTTCGAGGGCAGGTCCGAGCCCTATGCAACCCGGGAGGCCCTCGAGGACATGCTTGACCGGCACAAGGGAACACCGGGCATAAGGAAGGCGCGGGTTGCCCTTGAGCGTGCACGGGTGGGATCTGACTCGGCCCCTGAGACCAGGCTGCGGCTGGCGCTCGAGGACGCAGGCCTGCCCGAGCCTCTGCTGAACCTGCCCACGGAACTGGGAGCCGGCGTCGTTCGCCAACCTGACCTGGGTTATCCGGAACAGAAGGTGGCGGTGGAATACGACGGCGACGGGCACTCCGAGGCCGGCCAAATCATCAGGGACATCACCCGCGAGGAGGACTTCGTCCGGGCAGGCTGGATTCTGGTGAGGATTTCGAAGCGGCACATGGAGAGGGATGCCCGGCCGGCGGTGGCCAAAATCCGTTCAGCACTCCTGAGCCGGGGCTGGTACCCCAAGAATGAAAACTAGGTAGCGCCAAGTGTCGTTACGAGGGCTCAAAACGACACTTGGCGCTACCTAGTTGGGCGAGGCGGGGGCGTTATTCGAGGCGGCGCTGTTTGGTCTCGGGGGAGAAGAACGCCATCCAGAGCACGGCCAGCAGCACCAGCCCGCCGGCCAAAGCGAAGCTCGTGGCCAGGCCCAGTTCGGGCCAGAAGTAGTTGGCGAAGATCAACGGCCCGAACCCGGCGCCCAGCCGTGAAAATGTGGATGCCCAGCCGAAGCCGGTGCCGCGCAGTTCCGTGGGGTAGAGCTCGGAAACGTAGGCGTAGAGCACCGGAATGGCCACCTGAACCACGAACCCGAACACCAGCAGCCAGAACACGGCCGCCGTGGGGATGTCCACCACGATCGCCACGATCACCAGGGTCAGTGCGGACAGCGGACCGGTGATTGCCAGGATCCACTTGCGGCCAACCCGCTCCACCAGCAGGGCCGCCACGATCACGCCCAAAAGCCCCACCGCCGCCATGGACGCCGTGGTGACAAACGCCTTGTACTCGGCAAAGCCGGCGCCGATGAGGATCCGCGGCATCCACGTCAGGGACAGGTAGTACACCAGCAGGATGCTGAAGAACAGGGACCAGGCCGCGGCCGTGATCTTCCAGTTGTACTGCCACACGAGGCGCAGCTGGTGCCAGGCGCTGCCGGCCGACAACCGTGGCACCTCCTGGGCATCGGGCAGGCTGTAGGCGCGGGCCTCCGCTCCGGTCGCGGCCACCAGGCCGTCGATGACGTTGGCTGCTTCTTCCCGTCTGCCCTTTCGGATCAGGAACAGCGGGGACTCCGGCACGCTGCGCCGGACCCAGAACACCAAGAGGGCAGGCAGGACCATCACCAGCATGGTCAGCCGCCAGTCGCCGAAAGCGGCTACCAGCGCGGCGGAGACGAAGCCCGCCAAGGCTGCGCCCACCGGCCACCAGCCGTCCATGGCCGTCAGGACGCGCCCGCGTTGCTTGCGGGGAGTGAACTCACCCACCAGGGCATAGTCCACGGGGATGCAGCCGCCCAGGCCGAAACCGGCCATGAACCGGAACACGCAGAACCAGATGAAGTCGGGGGAGAACGCGCCAAGCACGGTAAAGAGCGAAAAGATCAGCAGCGTGGCCGTGAAGGCTTTCTTGCGCCCGATCGTGTCAGCGATGGTGCCCCACACGAACGCGCCCAGGGCCATGCCAATCAGGTTCGATGTGCCCACCCATGCCACTTCACCCGGGGTGAGGGCCCAGTGCGTTGAGAGCAACGGGATCAGGATGCCGTTCAGCGTCACGTCCCACGCATCGAACATGAAGCCGAGGCCGCCGATCAGAAAGATCCTGCCCTGGACTTTCCATCGCCAGGGCAGTTCCTGGACCACCTGTTCGCCGCTCGGCACAGTGGTGTAAGTATTCATCGCAGCCTCCTGGGAAAACTCTAGCCGGGCGCACCGGCGTTCACACTCAGCCCGACTCGCGGGGCAACCTCCGCTTCGGGATAAACTGGGCCCTATCCCCACCAACCGCGGCGTTGTTCCGCGAGATAAGACGGAGACATTTGTGAGCTTCACGCAGCATGAGCGCGTATCCATCGACCGTGTTCCCATCCGCCGGGCGCTGATCTCGGTTTACGACAAGACCGGTCTGGAGGAGCTCGCCCAGGGCCTGCACGCAGCGGGAGTCAAGCTTGTATCCACCGGGTCCACTGCCAAGAAGATCGCCGCGGCGGGCATTCCCGTCCAGGAGGTCGAGGAGGTCACCGGCTCCCCGGAGATGCTGGACGGCCGGGTCAAGACGCTGCATCCGCGCGTCCACGGCGGCATCCTGGCTGACCGCCGCGTGGCAGCCCACATGGACACGCTCACCCGGATGGAGATCGAGCCCTTCGACCTGGTGGTGGTGAACCTCTACCCGTTCGTGGAGACCGTGAAGTCCGGCGCGGCCCAGGACGACGTCGTCGAACAGATCGACATCGGCGGCCCCGCCATGGTGCGCTCTGCTGCGAAGAACCATGCCGCCGTCGCCATTGTGGTGGACCCGTCCTTCTACGGCCAGGTGGTCACAGCGGCCGCTGAAGGCGGCTTTGACCTGAAGACACGACGGCGGCTGGCCGCCAAGGCGTTCGCCCACACCGCGTCCTACGACAACGCCGTGGCCACCTGGACGGCGAGCCAGTTCCTGGACGAGGACGGCGACGGCGTCATCGACTGGCCCGCCTACGCCGGCCTTTCGCTGGAGCGCTCCGAGGTGCTGCGCTACGGCGAGAACCCGCACCAGCAGGCTGCCCTGTACGTGGACAAGGCCGCGCCCGTGGGCATCGCCCAGGCCGACCAGCTGCACGGCAAGGCCATGAGCTACAACAACTTCGTTGACGCCGACGCCGCCCTCCGCGCCGCCTACGACTTCAGCGAACCGGCCGTAGCCATCATCAAGCACGCCAACCCGTGCGGCGTGGCCGTCGGTTCCGCAGATGCCGCCGACCCCATCGCCGACGCCCATGCCAAGGCCCACGCCTGTGATCCGGTTTCCGCGTTCGGCGGCGTGATCGCGGCCAACCGCACCATCACCGCTGGAATGGCCAACACCGTCAAGGACATCTTCACCGAGGTCGTCATCGCTCCGGGCTTCGAACCCGAAGCTGTGGAAATTTTGTCCAAGAAGAAGAACATCCGGCTGCTTACCCTGCCGGAAGGCTACGGCCGCTACCCCACGGAGTTCCGCCAGGTCTCCGGCGGCATGCTGGTCCAGGTCAGCGACAAGGTGGACGCCGAGGGCGACAACCCGGCCAACTGGACCCTCGCCGCCGGTGACGCCGCCGATGAGAAAACCCTTGCGGACCTTGCGTTCGCCTGGACGGCCTGCCGCGCCGCCAAGTCCAACGCCATCCTGCTCGCCTCGAACGGCGCCGCCGTCGGTATCGGCATGGGCCAGGTCAACCGCCTGGACTCCTGCCGCCTGGCCGTGGAGCGGGCCAACACGCTGGGCGTGGAGGTGCAGTCCGGCAGTGCCGGTGGGAGCGACGCACCCGGGGGTGCCTCCAACACCGGCGGTGCCGGCGCACCCCAGCGTGCCCGCGGCGCCGTTGCAGCTTCCGACGCGTTCTTCCCGTTCGCTGATGGCCTGCAGATCCTGATCGACGCCGGCGTCCGCGCCGTGGTCCAGCCCGGCGGTTCCGTCCGGGACGAGGAAGTCATCGCGGCGGCCAACGCCGCAGGGATCACCATGTACTTCACCGGCGCCCGGCACTTCTTCCACTGATCCCCAATCGAGTGCTCCGTAGGTGTCGTTTTGCCGGGTGAATACGACACCTACGGAGCAGTCGATGAGTTAACGACGACGGCGCCCGCCCCGCGAAGGGGACGGGCGCCGTCGTTAGCTTCTTGCTTTGTCAGTCAGAAGGCCCGGACTCCGGTTTACCGGTGTCCGCGTCCCCCTGCTTGAGACGCGGACCCTCTCCCGGAAGCCGCAGCTCCCGGGGATTGGCTTCCGCCATCCGTTCCTCTGTCCAGTACTCGAGGACCTCCTCGTGAGTCTGGTTCAGCTCGACGTGGCTGACGGAATCGCGGCCGGGAATGTCCTTAGGATTTCGCTGCACTGTTATAGGTGGCCTGGATGACGGAGCCCCAGTACGGGCCGTACATGACGGCGGAGCGGTTGTAGCCGTAGCTGTTGATGGAGTTCTGTATGCCATCGGAGCTAGTGCCGATGAACCAGGGCCCGCCGGAGGAACCGCCGGTCATGTCGCAGCGGATTCCCTGGGTTCCAAACTGGGGGTTGATGGTATCTCGTGTTGCCGTGCCGGTGCAGCTCTTGAGGGTCTCGCCGTTGAAGGGGGCTGCCGCCGGGTAGCCGAAGGACTTATAAGTGAGGCCGTACGCCTGGTTGAAGGCAACGCCGGACCCGCCCACCACGGCAGTAAGGGTCTTGCCGTTCAAGGGGCTCATGACGGCGAAGCCCGTGTCGTAGGCCATGTTCCCGTCCCGGCTCCACGCAGTGGGGGAGTAGAGGGCCTTGGCAGTCCATTTGCCGTAGGGTGCCGCGCCGTTCTCATACGCAGGAACAAAGATGAAGTTGGTGGCGTTCGCGCCCGGCCCCTCATTCACGCAGTGGCCGGCGGTGGCCACGGTGCTGTTGTTCCCCGACGAAACGGCATTGCCCGAGCAGACGTAGTTGGAGCCGCCCATGCTGAAGAAGACCTTGCCGATGTGTTTTACCGGCGCCTCACTCTGGGCGATGGTGGGTTTGCCCTTGGTGGCCTTGACCGTGGTGTCCTTGCCCTTCTCCACAACGTCGGTGCTTGACCGGTTGCCCCGTTCCAGGGCCTTGCCGGCCAGGACATCTCCGGGGACCGCGCTGCGCATCCGGTCAGCCGTCCAGTAATCTGCCACGCCGCTGGTATCAAGGATCGCACTGGTCACGGAGGGATTCTTGTTATCCTCGGTTGCGGTCGGTGCAGCGGTGGCCCCGCCAGCAGAGGTAAGTGCCAGAACGGCGGCAGCAGAGAGGCTCAGGAGGCCGGAAGCAAGGGACCTGGTGCGTGTCATTGTTGTCCTGTCTGAACGTGGAAAGGCCCCGAAGGCCCCAGAGTGACCCTGCGAATTTATCGCTACATGACAAGTTTGTAAATAGTAGTGACGTATCACGTATGGCCGCCGCCCGCAGCGGCGGACAGGTGCGGCATGAAATGCGCGACGGCGGCCGGTCCCTTGGTGCGTCCCGGCGTCGTAGGTTCTCCATCGCTGTAATCCTGCTCACCGTGAGGGTAACGCAGGGGCTCCGGTAGGGTTGAAATTCGCGCGCTCGGGTAAGTTGTACATGGTGAAATAGACCGAATTTTTCACAACCAAGCCGACCCACAGGGAGACGCCCGCGCATGTCCAAGATTATCTACACCCACACCGACGAAGCGCCGATGCTGGCTACCTATTCGTTCCTGCCCATCATCGAGGCGTTCGCCTCGACAGCAGGTGTGGAGGTGGAGACCCGCGACATTTCGCTCGCCGGCCGCATCATCGCCGTCTTCGGTGACTACCTGACCCCCGAGCAGCAGATCGGTGACGCCCTTGCTGAACTCGGCGAGCTGGCGAAGACGCCGGAAGCCAACATCATCAAGCTGCCCAACATCAGCGCCTCCATCCCGCAGCTGAAGGCAGCCATCGCCGAACTGCAGGGGCAGGGCTACGCCCTTCCGGACTACCCGGACAACCCGTCCTCGGACGAGGAAACGGCCATCCGCTCGCGCTACGACAAGATCAAGGGCTCCGCCGTGAACCCGGTCCTGCGCGAAGGTAACTCGGACCGCCGCGCACCGCTGTCCGTCAAGAACTACGCCCGCCAGAACCCGCACTCCATGGGCGCCTGGACCCCGGATTCCAAGACCAACGTGGCCACCATGGGCCAGGACGACTTCCGTTCCAACGAGAAGTCGGTTGTCATCGGGTCCGAGGGCACCATCGCCATCCAGCTCGTGCGGGAAGACGGCTCCGTGAAGGTCCTGAAGAAGGCATTCCCGGTCCTGGCCGGAGAGGTCATCGACGGCACCGTGATGCGCGCCGCCGCCCTGGACGAGTTCCTGAAGGCGCAGGTTGCCCGCGCCAAGGAAGAGGGCGTGCTGTTCTCCGCCCACCTCAAGGCCACCATGATGAAGGTCTCGGACCCCATCATCTTCGGCCACGTGGTCAAGGCCTACTTCTCCGAACTCTTCGAGACCTACGGCAAGCAGCTCTCCGCCGCCGGCATCAGCCCCAACAACGGCCTGGCCGCCATCCTGAGCAGCCTCGAGGACCTGCCCGAGGACGTCCGCGAAGGCGTGCAGAACCTTATCAAGAAGGGCCTCGAAGAGGGCCCCGCCCTGGCCATGGTGGACTCGGACAAGGGAATCACCACCCTGAACGTCCCCAGCGACGTCATCGTGGACGCCTCCATGCCCGCCATGATCCGCAGCTCCGGCCACATGTGGGGCCCGGACGGCAAGGAAGCTGACACCCTGGCCGTGCTGCCGGACAGCTCCTACGCCGGCATCTACCAGGTGGTCATCGATGACTGCCGCGCCAACGGCGCCTATGACCCCACCACCATGGGCACCGTCCCGAACGTGGGCCTCATGGCACAGGCCGCCGAGGAATACGGCAGCCACGACAAGACCTTCGAAATCCAGGAAGCCGGCACGGTCCAGATCGTTGACGGTTCCGGGAACGTCCTGATTGAGCACCAGGTTTCCGAAGGCGACATCTGGCGCGCCTGCCAGACGAAGGACCTGCCCATCCGCGACTGGGTCAAGCTGGCCGTCACCCGCGCCCGCGCCTCCCAGACCCCCGCCGTGTTCTGGCTGGACGAAGAGCGTGCCCACGACGCCAACCTCATCGCCAAGGTCAACGAGTACCTGAAGGAGCACGACACCGAGGGCCTGGACATCCAGATCATGTCCCCGGTCAAGGCCATCGCCTTCACCCTGGAGCGCATCCGCAAGGGCGAGGACACCATCTCGGTGTCCGGCAACGTCCTGCGCGACTACCTCACGGACCTGTTCCCCATCCTGGAGCTGGGCACCAGCGCCAAGATGCTCTCCGTTGTTCCGCTGATGAACGGCGGCGGGCTCTTCGAAACCGGCGCGGGCGGCTCCGCACCGAAGCACGTCCAGCAGCTGCTTAAGGAAAACCACCTCCGGTGGGACAGCCTGGGTGAGTTCCTGGCCCTGGCCGTCAGCTTCGAGCACCTGGCCACCACCACGGACAACAAGCGCGCCCAGGTACTGGCCGACACCCTGGACCGCGCCACCGGAACCTTCCTGCTGGAGAACAAGTCCCCGAGCCGCCGTGCGGGTGAGCTGGACAACCGCGGCAGCCACTACTTCCTGGCCCGCTACTGGGCCGAGGAACTGGCCAAGCAGACGGACGACGCCGACCTGGCCGCCTCCTTCAGCTCCATCGCCGGAGAGCTTTCCTCGAAGGAGGAAACGATTGTTGGCGAACTGGCCGAGGTCCAGGGCTCGCCGGTGGACATCGGCGGCTACTACCACCCGGACGAGGCCAAGGTTTCGGCCGTGATGCGTCCGTCCGCCACGCTCAACAAGGTTCTCGCCACGCTGAGCTAGCCCACCTGGAACCAGCACTACGAAAGGGGCGGCGCCCCGGAGTTGAAATGTTCAACTTCCGGGACGCCGCCCCTTTTGCGTCGCTTGGTCAGGAGCGGGACGCCGCCCCCTTCGCCGCTACCGGCCCGCCGTCGTCCATCACTCCAATGTCCGCCGGCCTTTCCCTGCCGGCCTGAAGCGTCACCCCGATGCCTGCCGCGACGACCAGCCCGATGCCCAGGAAGGCGGCCACCCCGGGCAGCTGGCCCAGGACCAGAAATCCAATCACCACGGCGATGGCCGGCTCCAGGCTCATCAGTGTTCCGAATGCGGAGGCCTTCAGGCGGCGCAGGGCGAGCAGTTCGAGGCTGAAGGGGATCACCGGCATCAGCAGGGCCAGGCCTGCTCCCACCAGGAGCAGCTGCCAGTCAAGATGCGCGAGTGGAGCCGGCCCGACAAGCAGCGTGGTTGCCACTGCGGCCACCGGCATGGAAACTGCCAGTGCCTGGAGTCCGTTGACTTCATCACCGGCCCGCTGGGTCAGGAGGATATAGCCGGCCCAGCATGCGGCGGCGCCCAAGGCAAAGAGGACACCGGCGGGGTCTGTCCCGCCGTGCCACGGTTCGGTCAGGGCGGCCACGCCGGCAGCGGCAACAAGCGCCCACCAACGTCCCGCATTGCGTCCGCGGATGACTGCGACGGAGAGGGGACCCAGGAACTCCAGGGCGGTGGCGGTGCCGAGCGGAATCCGGACGGCGGCGGCCATGTACATCAGCGTCATGCCCGCCGTCACCAGGCCGAGCAGGATGCACGTGACCAGGCCCCGCCGGCTGAACCGGGAGCGCCACGGTCGGGTGAAGGCCACCAGGATCAGAGCGGCCCAGATGAGGCGCAGCCACGCCACGCCGTCGGAGCCGAGGCGGTCGGACAGGCCGACTGAAGCGGCCAGGCCCAGCTGGACGCAGCACATGGCGGCGCCGGCCATTGCTGTTCCGGAGCGCACACCGTTGAAGTGTTGTTGTGAAAATGGCATGGAGCCAGTAGACCGTACGTAAAACGTCTACGTCCACGTGATAATTCTTCACATATTGTCCGTAAAATATGGACAATAACTGTATGGAGACGCGTCGCTTGGAAGTCCTGCTTGAACTGGCCCGGCAGGGCTCCATGCGGAACGTGGCAGACTCACTGGGCACGACGACGTCGACCGTCTCCCAGCAGATCGCGGCGCTGGCGCGGGAAACCGGCACCGCGCTGCTCGAACCCGCCGGCCGGCGCGTGCGCCTCACCCCTGCCGGGCGGCGGCTCGCCGATCACGCGGTGACCATCCTGGCGGCGGTGGAGGCGGCCACTGCCGAGCTCGACCCGGGTGCCGAGCCAGCCGGAACAGTCCGGGTTGCCGGCTTCGTCACGGCTGTCCGTAAGATCCTGATGCCCATCGTCGGGGAGCTCGCCGTCACCCACCCTGGCGTCAAACTCGAAGTCCGGGAGCACGAGCCTGCCGAAGCCCTGGCACTGCTTGCTGCCGATTCAGTGGATCTGGCTTTGACGTACGACTACAACCTTGCCCCGGACAGCACCGGCGCCGCCTTCGATTCCATCCACTTGTGGAGCACACCCTGGAGCCTCGGCGTCCCCAGGGCAGCGGCACCCGTTGCCGGCACCGCTCCGGAGGTCCTTGCGGCGTTCCGGGACCGCGACTGGATCGGCAACTCACGGAACAGGGCGGACGAGGAAGTCCTCCGGCTGCTCGCATCGATGGGGGACTTTGAGCCGCGGGTGAGGCATCAGGCCGACAGCCTCGAGCTGGTTGAGGACCTCATCCTGGCCGGGATGGGCGTGGGGCTGCTGCCTGCCGACCGGGAACCGCGGGCCGGCGTCGCCCTTGTTCCGCTGAGTTCACCTGATGTCCGCATGCGCGCCTACGCCCGTACCCGTCGCGGCAACAGTACCTGGGCCGCGCTCGCCGCGGTCCTGAACCAGATCACCGGTAAGGCCGCGGCGCTGCCGGGTGCCGCTGCCGCCCACGGAGCGGCTTAAGCCGTTGTCCTCGGGCAGCGCCAAGGGTACCCTCCGCGTCAGCCGTTTCCCTTTCCCTTGCCCTCGTTGTCCTTCTTGCCGGTGCTGGTTTCGGGTACAGGAGCCGGTGCAGGAGTTTCGACGGCGGGCGCTGGGGTCTCGGCGGCCTGTGGTTCCTTGGCGGCCTGCTCCTCTGCCGCTGCCTTGTCTGCTGCAGCCGCCGCAACGGCATCATTAAGGTCTGCCCGGACGGCCGCGGCGATCGTGGTGATGCTCCGGCGCCGTTCTTCCGAAATCCGGCCCCCGGCCTGTGCCGCTTCCAGCTCAGCCTCGAGCCCTTCGAGTGCCTTCAGTGCCGCGGCCGGGTTGTCCTGCGACGAAGCCTGCGTCACTTCAAGCACCCGGGCCTGCAGCTGCCGTGCGGCTGAACGCTGAAGCCCCGTATCCGCTGTGCCGCAGCCGCTCAGCAGTCCGGCAGCCAGCAGGACCGCGGAAAATCCCAGCACAGACTGGCGTCCGCGGTCGGAAGGAAACGTCACGGCTCCACGCTCTTCTGGAGTTGCTCCAGATGCTCGCCGAGGACCCCGGTCACCGTGGGATAGGGCACGACGTCGGGCGTGGACTGAGTGGACAAGGTCAAGATCACTGCCGCTATAGCGGCCACAATCACCACAAGGCCAAGGATGGCTGCCAGCCAGAACCGCTTGGTCCTGGGCTTTATGCCTCTCGCGCGGTCCCGGTTCAGGGCGTCCGTCGTCCCGGCCGGTTCCCGGTCCCCGGCAGCACCGGGCTCTGCGGCCTCCCGAATCTCCTCCACCGATTCCTCGGCGGTAATGGAGGGAGGGCGGAATGGCATGGCAGGCAGTACCCGCGTGGTTTCGGGCGCAACTTCCCCGGGCGTTGACGCGGGCGAAACCAAGGCCTGCCGCAGGGCAGTTTCGATGTCCGCGGCATGCGGCCGTTCAAGCGGTTCTATGGCGGTCATGGACCGGATGAGGTCAGCCCATTCTGATGGCAGGTCCTCGGGAATTTCCGGTGCACGGTGAAGCCGCGCCACGGCCGATTCCACCGCGCTGCCAGGATACTCCACGGTTCCCTTGACGCATTCGAGCAGCACCAGGCCCAGCGAATAGATGTCCGTCGACGGCGCAAGGGGCTGGCCCAGTGCCTGCTCGGGACTGAGGTAGGCAGCGGTGCCCACCATGGTTCCCGTGGCGGTCAGCCGGGTTGAATCAACAATCCGTGCGATGCCGAAGTCGGTCAGCTTTGGCCGCAGGGGTTCGCCGGGACGTATCTGAACCAGCAGGATGTTGCCGGGCTTAATGTCCCGGTGGATGATGCCGAGTCCGTGGACGTAGGCCAGCGCGTCGGCGATGCCCGCGCCGATGACGGCCAACTCATCAAGGGGAACCGTGCTGTGCCGGATCCGGCTTCTGAGGTCCTGGCCTTCCACGAGTTCCATGGTCAGGAACGGGCGCGGTTCGTCCGGTATCCGAGTATCGATCCCGGCGTCGAAAAGTGTCACCAGCCCCGGGTGGTTCAGTGTGGCAAGAAGCCGGATTTCTGCTTCCTGGCGTTTCAGTTCGTCGGCGTCGGGGGCCTGCGGTGCGAAGAGCTTGAGTGCTACGTCCCGGCCCAGATTTTCGTCCCGGGCACAGTAAACCGATGACATACCGCCGCGGCCAATAACCTCACCCAACCGATAACGTCCGCCAACCACTTCATTCTTGATGGAGCTAGGCGATTCCGCCACCATGTCCCGTTCCTCCCGGTGCGCTGCGGCACTCTCGTACGTCAAATTATACGGGCGCGCTGGTTCAGCCGGGGATTATGCCGTGCTTCACGGCAGGGCACACCGACGGCCCGGCAGCGAAAGACGAGCCTTTCGCTGCCGGACCATCGGTCACAAGGACATGTGTGCTGAAGACATGTTGTGTAAGGTCTTGCGTTCTTTCCTGTCGCACCTCCTTTCCCTCAGCCTGCTCGCTGCTGCCGCTTCAGGCGCGTGGCGCAGGCACCGTCAGAGCGTTCAGGTCAGGACACTTTCCGCTTACGGAACATCAGGAGTCCTGCCACGAGGAGTAGCAGGGCGAGGGGGACCAGTGAGGTGTCCACGCCCGTCTTGGCCAGGGCGGCGGCGCTGCCCTGGGCCGGGACGCTGCGGAGACCGGTGCTGCCCGCTGCGGTGTCGACGGCGATGGCGCCGCCAACTGCCGTGGAGCCGGCAGCAGGGGCTGCCGGGAAACCATCGGTGTTGGAGGTGCCGGCACCGGTTCCGTTGTCCGTACCCGTACCCGTGCCCGTGCCCGTGCCCGTGTCCGTGGAGGGGGTGCTGGTGCCGGGGTCTATGGTGCCGGCGCCTCCGGTGTTGCCGTCGGTCCCGGGATCTACGGTGCCCGGGTTGTCAGTTCCGGGGGTGCTGCCACCGCCCAGTCCAAGGTCGATGCCGAGGCCGATGACGGCATCAGCTCCGCCGGTGGTGCCGTTGGTGCCGGTGCCAAGGCCGACGACGGCATCCACTACGGTGTCGAGGCCACCGCTGGCGCCTTCAGTGCTGTTGCCGCCAAGGCCGAGGTCTACGGCTGCGTCAATGGCGGCGGCGAGCCCGCCGGTGGTGCCGTTGGTGCCGGTGCCGAGGTCGACGAGGGCATCCGCAGCGACGGCCAGATCGGCTGCGGCCGTATCCCTGCCGGTGGTGCCGAGGCTGACGGCGGCTGCCGCGGTGAGGTCCGCGGTGCCATCGCCGGTTTCGGTGACTGTTCCAAGGCCCAGGACTGCGTCGGCGGCGAGGGCCACGTCCGCGGTGGTTGAGTCGGCGGGTGCGGTGTTTCCGAGTCCCAGGCTTGCTTCTGCGGCGAGGGCCGCGTCGGCAGTGGTTGTGCCGGTGCCGAGGACGACGACGGCATCCGCAGCGACGGCCAGATCGGTTGCGGCCGTATCCGTGCCGGTGCTACCGGTGCCGAGGTTAACGGCGGCTGCCGCGGTTAGGTCCGCGGTGCCGTTGCCGGTTTCGGTGACTGTTCCGAGGCCGAGGGCTGCGTCGGCGGCGAGGGCCACGTCCGCGGTGGTTGAGCCGGTCGTTGCGGTGTTTCCGAGTCCCAGGCTTGCGTCCGCGGCGAGGGCCGCGTCGGCAGTGGTTGTGCCGGTGCCGAGGTTAACGGCGGCTGCCGCGGTGAGGTCTGCGGTGCCGTTGCCGGTTTCGGTGACTGTTCCGAGGCCGAGGGCCGCGTCTGCGGCGAGGGCCACGTCCGCGGTGGTTGAGCCGGCCGTTGCGGTGTTTCCGAGTCCCAGGCTTGCGTCCGCGGCGACAACCACATCGGTGGTGGTTGTGCCGGTGCCGTTGGTGCCGGTGCCAAGGTCGACGGCGGCTGCCGCAGTGAGATCGGTTGTGGTGCCGTTGTCGGTTCCGGTGACCGTTCCAAGGTTGACTGCCGCGTCCACGACCGCGGCGACGGCCGTTGAATCGGACGGCGTTGGGCCACCCAGCAGGTCCAACGACGCCGAATCAGCGGCCGCCGCCGAGATAAGGGCGGATGCGGAGAGATCCGATCCGCTGGTGGTGTCCGCGGCGTTCGCCGCGGTGCAGCCGAGGGCTAATAGCCCGCCGGCGAAGAGGGTGCCAAGCAGCCCCCTGCGAAGGTTCGCACTCATGATGATGTCTCCTGAAAGAAGTTGAGGTGTCGGGCTGCTTGGACAGCAACCCGCGTTGTCCGTGTTCTGCCTCGAGAGGGCAGACGGGTCTCAACTAGTCAGGACGGGAACCGGGGTCGAAGGACACCGGTGCAGGAGCGTGATCAGAAATATCCGCGGCGCGGATGGCGCCGGGCGCTGAAGTGTCAAAATTGAAGGCGCTTAACCAGGCCGCCGCACCGTACGTTCCCGCGGAGGCCGCGCCGCTTCCCGTGCCCGAAGCGGGTACGGCCGGAGCCTGGGAAGGGGCGGGCGAGGGGTCCGCCGTCGGCTGATCCTGGGCAGAACCGGGGCGGTCAACAGACGTCCACGACGCTGAAGAAGCAAGGGCAACCCCACCAACAGACGTTGCACCAGTAGCAGAAGCAGCCTCAACAAACGGAATGGCCGACGTAGGCGCCGTGGAGGCAGCTTCGACGCCTGCCGGGACAGTTCCGGCGCTGGCGGGACTTTCCCCGTCGCCGCTCACGAGGGGCACGTCGGGAAGCTCAACGGCCAGCGGTGCCGAGCCTGTTACCAAGTCCAAAACAGGCTGCAGCACAGGATCAAGCACCGGCAGCGCCTCGGCGACAGGTGAAATTACTGCCTCCGTCAATTCCGCCGCCGCGGCGTCGGCTGCCTGAGCAATAGGAACGGAGATGACCGATACCGCCTCGGCCGGCACCACATGGTTTACAACGGGTACCGAGTAAACCAGCTGGTCTGCAAGGCCCGAGGCGTCTCCCACGAGGGGCGTCAGCAGCCCCGGTGAGGAAACCGGCTCAGGTTTGGGCGTGGCGGGTGCGGGAGCAACAGGCAGCTTTTCCGTCACCGACGAAACTGAACCGGTGACGCCCCCCAACAGCGTAGTTGCGTCCGAAAGGGTATCGGCCGAAGCCGTGGATGCCGAAAACGTCAGCCACGTGAGGGCGGCAGCACCGGCAAGGAACACCGGCCGAAGGGCACGCAACGGCGAGCGATCACCAGCCATGCGTACCACCCCCAGTACTGATTGCATTCGAGTGGCTATAGCCTAAGACCGAATGTTGCAGGAAGTCTAGGGGCTGCTAAAACAACTCGACAAAATCGAAAACCTCAGGTCGAAGGAATCACAGACGGTCGCGGCCCGGTCACAGAGTTGACGCGGCGATCAAAGGGTTCCCGGTGTGCGCTGGTCAGTGCCGGTCATTTGGATAGCTGACGCCGAGCTGCGCGCGGACCCCGTCAAAGAGCCGCATGGTGTTCAACGTGTCCTCCAGTGGCATGACCGGGCTCTCGGTCAGGCCCTGCTGGATGCAGCGGGTTACTTCACGCAGTTCGTATGCGTACCCTCGGCCCACCACATCAAAAGCTTCGGTCCGGCGCTCGTCCCAACCTGTGGACACCGTCAGTTCCCCGGGATTATTGATGGAGCCCACGCTCTGGAGGAAGCCGAGGCTGCCCGCAACTGTGGCGGTCCGGGGACCGTGGGCCAACAGTGAGGACGTAAGCTGCACCTGCGCTCCGTGGTTGTAGCCCAGCGTCAGGGCGTTCTGGGCATCCACGCCGTCGTCGTTAATGAAGCCGGTGGCGCTCACCGTCTGCGGAAAACCGAGGGTGCCCAGGGCCCAGAGCAGCGGATAAACCGTAATGTCCAACAGCGCTCCGCCTCCGTCCTGCCTGGCCCACAGCCTGGATGTGGGGGAGTAGGGGGCCGGAAAGCCAAGGTCCGCGGTTACCCAGTGGACTTCGCCGAGCTCTCCGGACGCTGCGATCTCAAAGGCCCGCTGCATGCTCGGCAGGAAGCGGCTCCAGACAGCCTCCATGAGGAAAAGCTTGCGGCTTCGGGCGAGGTCGATGAGTTCGGCTGCCTCGCGGGCGTTGATGGTGAAGGCTTTTTCGCACAGGACGTGCTTACCGGCGTTAAGCGCCGCAAGCACCATTTCGTAGTGCTGCGCGTGGGGCGTCGCCACGTAGACAACGTCCACCTCCTCATCTGCGAGCAGCCGCTGGTATCCGGGCACACCGCCGTCCTCGCCGTAGGCCTTCGCGAAGTCATATGCAACCGCAAAGGCGTCGGCCGTGTCCTGGGCCCTCGAGCTGACGGCATACAGTTCGGCATCTGCGAGCAAGGCCAGGTCCTGGGACACGGAGCGGGCAATGCCGCCGGTGGCGATGATTCCCCAGCTGAGGGGGGCTCCGGTGGCGGAACGGGGATCCTGGTCTGGCTGGCTGAACAACCACGGCTTCGCGATGGGCGCACTCATGGTGCCCATCCTCTCATTGCAGTGCTGGAGGGATCCGCTATGACCTGCGGAAAGTGATAAGGGGTTCGCGGGTGGCGGGCACGGCACTCCGGCTGCGCACTGGCTCCTCCGTCAGCGGCTGTTATGAGCGTGCCACAAAGCCGTATCCCTTGTGGCACAGGAAAGCCCGGCCTCCAATGTGTGGAGGCCGGGCTTTCCCGCAAAAAGGTTGCTTACTTGGTGATCGGTTCCAGGACCGGATCGCCGACGTAGGCGCTCTTCACGTTGGCGGCCGTGACGATGACCGGTTCCAGCAGGTATGCGGGAACGGTCTTGACGCCGTTCTTGTAGGAGTCCTTGTCGTTGATCTCAGGCGTCTTGCCTGCCTGGAGGTCCTTCACCATGGTGATGGCGTGTTCAACGAGCTTGCGGGTGTCCTTGTTGATCGTGGAGTACTGCTCGCCGGCCATGATGGACTTGACGGATTCAACCTCGGAGTCCTGTCCGGTCACCACCGGAAGCGGCTTGCCGGCGCCCTTGACGGCAGTCAGGACTGCGCGGGCCAAGGTGTCATTCGGGGAGAGGACGCCGTCCAGGGACGCGCTGCCGTAGCTGCCGGTAAGCAGCGTGTCAGCGCGGCGCTGGGCGTTTTCAGCCTTCCAGCCCTGGGTCACTGCCTGCTCGAAGGTGGTCTGGCCGGAGAGCACCTTGAGGGTGCCGTCGTCGATCTTGGGCTTCAGGACGCTCATGGCGCCGTCGAAGAAGACCTTCGCGTTGGCATCGTCAGGGGAGCCGGCGAACAGTTCGATGTTGTACGGGCCCGAGGGCTTCTTCGCCTTGAGGCCTTCCAGCAGCGCCTGGCCCTGGAGCTCGCCAACCTTGAAGTTATCGTAGGCCACGTAGTAGTCCACGTTCTCGGTGTTCAGCAACAGGCGGTCGTAGGCGATGATCGTGGCGCCGGCGTCTTTGGCCTGCTTCAGCTGGGTGCCCAGCTGCGAGCCGTCGATGGCTCCCACGATGATCACCTTGGCGCCCTTGGTGACCATGGCGCTGATCTGGTTCTGCTGTTCGGACACGCCGCCGTTGGCGAACTGGACGTCAGCCTTGAACCCGGCACCGTTAAGGCCGTCATTGAACAACTTCTCGGCGAGGACCCAGTTTTCACTGGTTTTCTGCGGGAGCGCGACACCGATGGAGGAATTCTGTTCGAAGCCGCCGGCGCCTGCGGTGCCGCCGCCTGTCGGGGTTTCAGACCGTCCGCAGCCTGTCAGCGCCAGTGCTGCAATGGCAGCTACTGCTGCTGCCTTCCCTGCTTTGCCAATCATTCGCATTGTTGGTTCTCTTTCTTTTAGTGGTGTAACGCTGTTCAGGCTTAATTGCTAGGCTTCCCTGGCGATCGCTTCCTTGGTGGAGGTGGTTTCGTCGGGCTGGAGAGGGGTGCTGGGGCCGCCGCCGGAGGGACGGCCGCCCCTCATCAGCAGGCCAATGATGGACTTCTTGCCCTGGCTCTTGTTGTAGACGTCGAAAGCGACGGCGATCAGGAGCACCAGCCCCTTGATGATCTGGGTGAGGTCCGCGCCGACGCCGAGCAGTTGGAGGCCGTTGTTCAGTACAGCCATGACCAGGCCACCAATGATGGAGCCGACGACGGTGCCCACGCCGCCCGTCACCGCGGCGCCGCCGATGAAAACGGCGGCGATCGCGTCAAGTTCCCAGCCGACGCCGTCGAACGGTCCTGAAGCGGTGGAGCGGCCCACGAAGATCATGCCGGCCAGTCCTGCGAGGATGGACATGTTCATCATGACCAGGAAGTTGACCTTCTTGGACTGGACACCTGAGAGCTCGGCAGCATGCCGGTTGCCACCCACGGCATAGACATGGCGGCCCAGGATGGTGCGGGAGGAGATGAAGCCGTACAGCAGTACCAGTACGGCCAGGATCAGGCCCGGGATGGGGAACGAAGTGCCGGGACGGCCCGTGGCGAACAGGTACGTGGCGTAGAGGATGGCGCCGCAGATCAGGACCAGCTTGAGGGCCATGACCCACATTTCGGGTACTTCGGCGCCGAGTGCCTTGGCCCGGGCCCGGGAGCGGAGCTCGCCCCACACCACGAATGCGACGGCGGCGATGCCCAGCAGCAGGGTGAGGTTGTTGTAGCCGAAGTTGGGGCCCACCTCGGGGAGGTAGCCGGAGCCGAGGTACTGGAAATCGGCGGGGACCGGAATGGTGTTGGACTTGCCCACAAACTGGTTGAAGCCGCGGAACAGGAGCATGCCTGCCAGGGTCACGATGAAGGCCGGAATGCCCACGTAGGCGGTCCACCAGCCTTGCCAGGCGCCGATCACCGCGCCCAGTACCAGGCCAAGCAGCACGCCGGCGTACCAGGGGATGCCCCAGTCGCGGATGGCCAGGGCTACGGTGACGCCGACAAACGCAGCCACGGAGCCCACCGAAAGATCGATGTGGCCGGCGATGATCACCAGGACCATGCCGATGGCCAGGATCAGGATGTAGGAGTTGCCGTTGAAGAGGTTGATGACGTTGCCGGGGGTGAGGGTCCGGCCTTCGGTGGCGATTTGGAAGAAGACGATCAGTGCCACCAGGGCGAAGATCATGCCGAATTGACGGGTGTTTCCGCCAAACAGCTTTTTGAGGGCGTTCATGGTGTCAGTCCTTGTGTCCGGAAGGTTCTGGGATGATCCAGGGGATCAGGCGGCTTTACGGGCGGAGGTCATCAGTTTCATCAGGCTTTCCTGGCTGGCCTCGTCTTTGTTCAGGACACCTGTGATGGCGCCTTCGAAAATGGTGTAGATGCGGTCTGACAGGCCAAGGAGTTCCGGGAGTTCCGAGGAAATCACGATGACTCCCTTGCCCTGGTTGGCCAGCTGCTGGATGATGCCGTAGATCTCGTACTTGGCGCCAACGTCGATGCCGCGGGTGGGTTCGTCCAGGATCAGGAGGTCGGGGTCGGTGAACATCCACTTGGCCAGGACCACCTTCTGCTGGTTGCCGCCGGAAAGTTTCGCGACTCCTTCCTCCACCGACGGAGTCTTGGTGCGCAGCGACTTGCGGTACTGCTCCGCCACGGTGAATTCCTGGTTCGGGTCCACTACGAAATTACGGCTGATCTTGCGAAGGTTGGCCGACACGGTGGTGGTCTTGATGTCGTCCAGCAGGTTCAGCCCCAGCGACTTGCGGTCTTCGGTGACGTAGCCCAGCCCGGCATCGATGGCCTGCCGGACGGACTTAAGGGTGATTTCCTTTCCGTCCTTGTAGATGTGGCCGCTGATGAAGCGGCCGTAGGAACGGCCGAAAACGGAGCGGGCGAGTTCGGTGCGGCCCGCGCCCATCAGGCCCGCGAACCCCACGATCTCGCCGCGGCGGACGAAGAAGCTTGAGTTCTTGCAGACCAGCCGGTCCTGCACATTGGGATGTGCAACGGTCCAGTCCTTGACCTCGAAGAATACGTCGCCGATTTTGGGCGTGTGGTCCGGGAACCGGGATTCGAGCGCGCGGCCCACCATGCCCTTGATGATGCGGTCCTCGTCCACGCCGTCGGCCTTCACGTTCAGCGTTTCGATGGACTTGCCGTCACGGATGATGGTGATCTCATCGGCGATCTGCTCGATCTCGTTGAGCTTGTGGGAAATGATGATGCTGGTGATGCCCTTGGCTTTCAGGCCAAGCATCAAGTCCAGCAGGTGCTGGGAATCAGACTCGTTCAAAGCGGCCGTGGGTTCGTCCAGGATGAGGATCTTCACGGACTTGTTCAGGGCCTTGGCGATTTCCACCAGCTGCTGCTTGCCTACGCCGATTTCCTTGATGGGCGTTTCCGGGTCCTCCCGCAGACCCACGCGGGCCAGCAGGTCAAGGGAACGCAGCCGCGCTTCTGCCCAGTCGATGACGCCGCGCTTGGTGGGCTCGTTGCCCAGGAAGATGTTCTCCATGATGGACAGTTCCGGGATCAGCGCGAGTTCCTGGTGGATGATCACGATGCCGGCATGTTCGCTGGCCCGGATGTCCCGGAACTGCTGCACCTGGCCCTGGTAGACGATGTCGCCGTCGTAGCTGCCGTACGGGTAGACGCCGGAGAGGACCTTCATCAGGGTGGATTTGCCGGCGCCGTTTTCGCCGCAGATGGCGTGGATTTCCCCGGCCTTCACGCGCAGGCTCACGTTGTCCAACGCTTTAACGCCGGGGAATTCCTTGGTGATGGACCGCATCTCAAGGATGATCGGTTCCGTTTGCGTGGTCTGGGACGTCATGAACCCTAACCCTCCAATGCAATGACTTCTTTGTCCGGCCGGCAAAGCGCAGGGCCGTCTGATCCAAAAGTAAACTGGATCACTGCTGTTGTCGTCAAGTCTTTAACGCAAACCGGGCATAACGAAACGGTCTACGTCTTGCGGATTCCGGCATGCTGGAACACCAGGGCGGCCGCCCCGAGCGCTTCCGCCCGGTCCCCCAGGGAGGACATGGCAAGGGTTGTGGTCTCGCCGATGACAGGCACCGCGTGCCTGATGAGACCCCGCCTGATCGGGTCCAGGAGAATGTCGCCGAGGCCTGCCAGCGGGCCTCCCACCACTATCACTTCCGGGTTGATCAGGTTGGCCACGTTGCCCAGGGCGCGGCCTACGGCGAGGCCTGCATCGTCGATCACCCGGAGCGTGGCGGAGTCCCGTGCCAGGGCCTTGCGAACGATGTCCGCGGGCGTCAGCGGCCGGTCTTCGCCGCGGCTGAGGAGTTCGATCATGGTGGTGGTGGAGGCGATGGTCTCCAGGCATCCGCGGTTGCCGCAGCGGCACACCAATCCCTGTTCGTGGATGGTGGCGTGGCCAATTTCGCCGGTGATTCCCACGTTCCCGTAGTAGGGGGCGCCGTTCAGGATAAGTCCGGCACCGATGCCGGATCCGATCTTGAGGAAGAGCAGGTTACTGACCCCCGAATGGTGCCCCCAGGTCACCTCTGACCAGGCGCCCAGATTGGCGTCGTTGTCAACAAAAACCGGGATTTTTAGCGTTTCTTCAAGGTATTGGAGGATGTTGATGCCCACCCATTCCGGCAAGATGGCCCCCTGCGCCACCGTCCCGGTGCGCCGGTCGATGGGACCGGGAATTCCGACGCCGGCACCCACCACGGCGGTGCGTTCGACACCGCTTTCCCGCAGCAGTTTCTCCAACAGGGCCATTGCCGCCTGGACCCCTTCTTCGGCCTGGTGGCCAAGGGGAAGCATCACGGATTCCTCCGCGATCACGTGGTAACTGAGCGAGGCCAGGACCACGCGGAGGTGCCGTCGCCCGAAGTCGATGCCTACGGCCACGGCACCGTTGCTGTTCAGCCGGACGTTCAGTGCGCGGCGGCCGGAACTGGTGGTAGGTTCCGCCGATGCCAGGCCGGAATCCAGCATGATCTTGACGATGTTGGAAACCGTCGCCGTGGAGAGGCCTGTCTGCCGGGCAAGTTCGGCCTGCGTGGCGGGGCCGACCATCAGGGTTTCAATGATCCGTTGTTGGTTCAGCTGCCGCAGGGCGGATTGGGAGCCGGGATTCTTGGGCTTGCTCCTCGTTGAGCGCGGGATTGCGGACATGCTAAGAAGATTGCCCTATCTCCAGTCTTGTAGTCAAGAAGTTAACGCATCGGATGGATTTGATCCCTTTATGGACGGGTAAGTCAATCCGCCCTCCGATGGGTGCTGGAGGGTGCAAACAGTCCTGGGGGCACGGCTGGGGCCTCGCTACTCTGGACAGAGGGCCCCAACCGGAGGCCCCGGATATGGAAGGTGGGCCAGTGCTGCTGGCAGTTTTGCAGGCTAACTCCAAGGTCCTCGACATTGAGGCCAACTGCCGCACTATCGCCGCTGCTGCCCGGGATGCGGCTGCCCGTGGGGCGGCAGTCCTGGTCACCCCTGAGCTCTTCCCCGTGGGCTATGCCCCGCGCCGGGTGCGCACGGAACTGGAGCCTTCCCTCCTGCCGGCGCTCCAGGAGCGGCTGGCCGGGATCGCACGCGACAACGGCATCGCACTGGTCTACAGCCTTCCCCGCCTCTCCGGGCAGGGGGACTGGCAGATCAGCGCCACCCTTGTGGACGCAAGGGGCAAGAACCTGCTCAGCTATGGCAAGGTGCACCTGTTCGGCCCCGACGAGCGGGCGGCCTTCAGCCCCGCCGGGGAACGGCCCGGTGTGGTGGATTTCAACGGGATACCCACCTCGATGGTGATCTGCTACGACGTCGAATTTCCGGAGTCCGTGCGGGCCGCGGCCGTGGGCGGGGCGGAGCTGCTGCTGGTCCCCACCGCGCTGGCGCACGGCTTCGACGACGTCCCGCAGGTCCTGCTCCGTGCGCGGGCACTCGAGAGCCAGCTGACCATCGCCTACGCCAACCACTCCGGGGAGGAGGACGGGTGCAGGTTCCTCGGCGGCAGCGTTGTTGCAGGGCCCGACGGCGGGCTGCTGGCGGAGGCAGGCGGGGAGCCGCAGCTTCTTTATGCCGAGGTGGATCCTGGCGCCGCCGCCCGTGAGCGCCGGGCCGTTCCGTACCTGGATGAGCGCCGCCCGGACGTCTACCGGTCCTGGGGCCTCTGAACCGGGCCCACAGCTACGCGCTGTCCCGCACCTGGCCGTCCGGTGCAGCGTCCTCCGCATACTGCAGCGCGATCCACAGCTCGGCCCTGGCCTGGGCCTGCCCCAGATCCATGCCCAGCAGCTCCGCCACGGCATTGATCTGGCGGCGCACGCTGTTCCGGTGCAGCCCAAGGTCCTTGGCGGTGGCGTCCCAGCTTCCGTGGGCGGCCAGCCAGGACCGAAGGAGCCGTAGCTGCGAGGCCCGGCGTTCGGCGTCGAGCTCCAGGACGGGCGCGAGAATGCGCGCGGCCAGCAGGGCGCCCGCATCGCTGCCCAGCAGGCCGGTAACGGACCACGTCAGCTCCTCTTCCCTGAGGCTCCTTCCTGCCGCCGCCACGCGCGGGCGCAGGGCGCTGGCCCTCCGGTACGCGTCGGCGAGGCCTGGCAGCCCCGTGGGTTCACCCACCACCAGCCGCCAGCCCAGCTGTTCCACCTCGGACAGCAGTGGCTCGTCAACTTTGAGCCGCGTCACGGCCGTGAACCCATAATCGGTGAGCTCCACCATTTTGGTGTCGAACAGCCTGCGCCATTGGAGCAGCTCCCGCACCGGCCCGTCGGCTGCAGGGGCGGCAGCGGCCTGTGCCCGGACCCCCTGGACCACCCGGACCTGGCCTTGCCTGGTTCCCGAGACGCTTTGGGCCAGCAAGTCCTGAAGGCTGCCCAGCCCGCGGCTGTTGCCGTCGGACAGGCTCTCCGGGTGGAGGAGCAGGGCTGTGGCCAGCTGGCTGGGGGCCAGGGAGCCGCTGGTCCGCTGCCGCACGAGCAACTCCAGCAGGCCCACCACGGAGGACACCACATTGTTCTGCGCCGGGGTGAGCGGCCTGCCCGTGCCCAGCACCAGGCTGCCGAGCGTGGCGTCCCTGGTGCTCCGGAGCGGGTGGCCGAACACCAAGGTAGATCCTTCGGACGTTTCCAGTGTTTCCGTCTCCACGCGGGGGCCGCTGCCGCTGAGGAGCCGCTTGAGCAGCGGCTGCAGCTGGGAGAGCCCGACGGCGGCCCCCGCCCGGGCGCGCACCCTCCCGTCCGTGCCCACAAGGACGGCCCATACGGGAACACGCTGGATCAGCGCCGCCAGCAGCTCGTGTTCCGGCCGGGCGGAAAGGACCGCCCTCATGAGGTGCCGGTTGGTCTCCGCCAACTGCCGGAACACCTGCGCGTTGCCGGATTCGAGGAGCTTGGAAAACTCAAGGCCCAGGGCGGCGAAGGGAACGGTGGCCGGGACCTCCACGAGGGTGAGCCCGTGCTGCCGGCAGGCCGCCACCACGTGGGCGGGTACGGCGTCGTAATACGGCTCCAGGCCGAAGCCCAGGGCCGCAACCCCGGCAGCCACGAGCCGCCGGACGTACTCATCCGCCCTCGCGGGGCCGCTGCCGCCGCCCTCACGGAAGGGCAGTCCGGCCGTGAGGACGAATTCGCCGTCGAGCAGGTACGGCGTGGGGTCCTCCAGTTCGCTGGGTTCCACCCAGCGCAGCGGTGCCTGCCCGTTGCCGGCGTCGTTCAGCACCACCACTTCGCGCGGCAGGGCTGCCAGGAACCGTTCCAGCGTTACGGCGTCCAGCTGGTCCGGGCGGTCACTGGCGGATGGTGCATTGCGTCTCATGAATGAAGACTATAGGTCACTTTGCACATCGTTGAGATGCTCCTCACAACCCTACGCTTGGGGAGGGGAAACCAGTTCAACCATTCACCGACACGAACGGACGTCAACGATGACTGTGCCTACACTCTCCGGTCACGCACCGGCCGGCAGCAGCGGAACAAGCGGCCGCCCGACCCTGGCCGCGCAACTGCTGCGCCGCAAACCCATCGCCCAGATGGTCAGCGAGGCGGCAAGCAACGACGGCGGCCCCCGCCTGGTCCGCAGTTTCGGGGTGCTTCAGCTGACCATGATCTCCGTGGGCGCAACCCTTGGCACCGGCATCCTGGTGATCCTGGGCGAATCCGTTCCGCTGGCCGGGCCCGCCATCTGGATTTCCTTCGCGATCGCCGGCCTGGCAGCGCTGCTGTCCGCTGTTTCGTATGCCGAGATGGCAGGGATGGTCCCGGTGGCAGGCTCCAGCTACTCCTATACCTACGCCACCATGGGCGAGGGGATGGCGTGGATCTGCGGCTGGTGCCTGGTGCTGGAGTACGCGGTGTCCGTCGCCGCAGTCGCCGTGGGCGCGGGGCAGTATGTGAATGAAGCGCTGGCGGTGTTTGGTTCCGTCCTCCCGGACGCGGTGTCCCAGCCGCCCGGGGACGGCGGCCTGGTCAACGTCCCGGCCATGGTCATCGTGGTGCTCGCAACGATCCTCCTGGTCCGCGGCGCGAAGGAGAGCGCCTGGATCAACACGTCTATCGTGGTGGTGAAGGTGGGCATCCTGCTGTTCTTCTGCGTCGTAGCCTTCACTGCGTTCAACGCCGGAAACTTCGAGCCGCTGCTGCCGATGGGCGCTGCCGGCGTCTCAGCCGCCGCCTCCCGGGTGTTCTTCTCCTACATCGGGTTCGATGCCGCCTCCACCGCAGGCGAAGAAGCCCGCGACCCCAAGCGCGACCTGCCCCGCGCCATCATGCTCTCCATGCTGATCGTCACCACCATCTACGTCCTGGTTGCGGTTGCCGCCATCGGCGCCCGGCCGTGGGGCTGGTTCGACGGGACCGAGGCCGCCCTGGTGAAGATCCTTGAGGAAACCACAGGCCAGCCATGGATTGCCCTGGTCTTCGCGGTGGGCGCCGTCCTGGCCATTGCCAGCATCGTCCTCACCGTGCTGTACGGGCAGACGCGCATCCTGCTGTCGATGGCCCGCGACGGCCTCATTCCGAAAATCTTCGGCCGCGTTTCCCGCCGCACCGGCACCCCCGTTGCCGGCACGCTCCTGGTGGGCATCGCCGTCGCGCTCACTGCCGGCCTTGTGCCGCTCGGCGCGCTCGCGGACGCCACCAGCATCGGCACCCTGTTCGCCTTCGCACTGGTGAACGTCGCCGTCGTCTACCTCCGCCGTACCCGGCCGGAGCTGGAGCGGACCTTCCGCGTGCCGCTCTTCCCGCTCACGCCCATCCTCGGGGCCGCCATGTGCGCCTACCTGATGGCCAACCTCGGCGCAGACACCTGGGTGGTCTTTGCCCTCTGGATGCTGGTGGGCGCTGCCGCCTACTTCGGCTACGGCCGGCGGAACTCGCGGCTGGCGGCCCTCAGCAACGAGGAATACCGTGGACTTGCCGGACCGCAACTTTCACCACAGCCCACCCCCGAACCGTCAAAGGCAGAACTTCCATGACCACCGCCACCGAACTGCCGGCCTCAGATCCGTCCAGCACCACGGCCACCCGGGCCGCCGGCCCTACGGCAGACGGCGCCGCCGCCGGCCCCATCACCATGCTGAACCCGGACTTTCCGTTCAGCTACGACCATTACCTGGCCCACCCGGACGGCCTGGGCTCTGTTCCACCTGAACTGCTGGGGACCGAGGTGGCCGTCATCGGGGCGGGCCTGTCCGGCCTGGTCGCGGCCTACGAGCTCATGAAGCTCGGACTGCGGCCGGTGGTCTATGAAGCGGACCAGATCGGCGGGCGCCTCCGCACCGCCTCATTCCCCGCGGCGCCCGGAGTGGTGGCGGACCTCGGCGGCATGCGGTTCCCGGAATCCGGCAAGGCGTTCTACCACTACGTGGACCTGCTGGGGCTGGACACCCAGGAGTTCCCCAACCCGCTGTCCCCGGCCACGTCCAGCACCGTGATTGAGCTGGCCGGCAAGAAGCACTATGCGGAAAAGCCCGGCGACCTGCCGCCGTTCTTCAGGGAAGTGGCGGACGCCTGGAAGGCCGCCGTCAACGACGGCGCCAAGTTCGTCGAGATGCAGGAAGCCATCCGAGCCCGCGACACGGCCCGGATCAAGGAACTCTGGAACGGCCTGCTGCCGCTGATGGACGAACAGACCTTCTACGGCTTCATCGCGGCCAGCGAGTCCTTCAAGGAGGCGGGCTTCGCACACCGGGAGGCCTTCGGCCAGGTGGGTTTCGGCACCGGCGGATGGGACACCGACTTCCCGAACTCCATCCTGGAGATCCTCCGCGTGGTCTACACCGACGCGGACGACCAGCACCGCCTCATCAGCGGCGGAGCGCAGAGGCTGCCCGAGGCACTGTGGCAGCACGCGCCGTCGGGCATGGTGCACTGGCCGGAAGGAACGTCCCTGGCCTCCCTGCACTCCGGTTCGCCCCGCGGCGCGGTCGGCCGGATCAGCCGCGATGCCGACGGCAACCTGCGGATCCGCGAACGGTGGGGCCGCGAAGCCACCTACCCCGCAGTGGTGGCCACGTGCCAGTCCTGGCTGCTGTCCACGCGCATCCACACCGAGGAGGCGCTGTTCCCCGCCGAACTGTGGACAGCGATCGAACGCTCGCACTACATGCAGTCCTCCAAGACGTTCGTCATGGTGGACCGGCCGTTCTGGAAGGACATCGACCCGGACACCGGCAACGAGGTCTTGTCCATGACGCTGACCGACCGGCTCAACCGCGCCACCTACCTGTTGGACAACGGCCCGGACAAGCCCGCCGTCATCCTGCTCTCCTACACGTGGAACGACGACGCACTGAAGTGGCTGGCGCTGGACGCCGACGAACGCGTGGAACTGATGCTGCACTCGCTCGAGCAGATCTACCCGGGCGTGGACATTGCCGGCCACATCGTGGGCCAGCCCATTACGGTGTCATGGGAGGCCGACCCCAACTTCATGGGCGCCTTCAAGGCAAACCTGCCCGGCCATTACCGGTACCAGCAGCGGCTGTTCACCCACTTCAAGCAGGACGCGCTGCCGGCCTCCCAGCGCGGGATCTTCCTGGCCGGCGACGACGTCTCCTTCACCGCCGGCTGGGCGGAAGGCGCCGTGACCACCGGCCTTAACGCCGTGTGGGGCGTGGTGAACCACCTGGGCGGCTCGTCAGCGCCGGGCAACCCGGGTCCGGGCGAGCTGCTGGACGCGATCGGGCCGACCAGCCTCGATTAAGCGTGCAGCTCCCGGTGGGCCCGGGCCAGTTCAACGTAGCGTGCGGCGTTGGCCCGGACGCCGTCGTACTCTTCGTCGGTGAGTTCCCGGCGGACCTTTCCCGGAACGCCCGCCACGAGCGAGCGGGGCGGGACAACGGTGCCTTCGAGCACCACGGCGCCGGCCGCTACCAGCGAGCCGGCGCCGATCACTGCGCCGTTGAGCACTGTTGCGCCCATGCCGATCAGGCAGTCGTCCTCCACAGTGCAGCCATGGACGACGGCGGCGTGCCCCACGCTGACGCGTTCGCCCACCGTGCAGGGGAAGCCTGGGTCCGCGTGCAGCACCACATTGTCCTGCAGGTTGCTGCCCTCGCCGACGGTGATGACGGCGGTGTCAGCCCGCACGGAGACACCGTAAAAGGCGCTGGAATCCCGGGCGAGGGTGGCGTTGCCGATGATCGACGCCGTGGGTGCGACAAAGGCGGAATCGTGGACAGCCGGGGTGTTTCCGGCGAAAGGGTAAAGAGGAGCCATGCGCCAAGCCTAGGACACCTACGCCCCACCCCAACCAGGTAGCGGCCAGTTGCGTTTTTATTACAAAAAAAAAAAAAAGCGGGGAAAAAGGGTGGTT